>JBILSM010000005.1:0-61471 GCA_044372085.1 Rubrivivax sp. | reverse complement strand
CTGCCGTTGAACCTCTCGACCATGCCGTTGGTTCGTGGAGTACGCGGCTTGGTAAGCCGGTGCTCGATGCCCAGGCTCTCGCACAGCAGGTCGAACTCGTGCTCGCCAGAGGCGTCCTTGGCGCGGCTGCCGAACAGCCTATCGGTGAACTCCTTGCCGTTGTCGGTCAGGATGGTGCTGATCACGAACGGCGCGGCCTTGGCCACCTCCTTGAGGAAGCTGCGCGCTGCCGCCGCCGTCTTGCGGCGCTTGATCGAGATGAACACCCAGCGCGTGGCGCGGTCGATGGCCACGAACGCATAGCCGCGCGACGGTTCGTCGGCCATCTGAGGCAGGTATTTCACGTCGATGTGAACGTATCCCGGCTCGTAGGCCTTGAAGGGCTTGGCAGGAGAAGACTCGGGCGACGGCTTGGGCAACTGGTCAACACCTCGGCGCACCAACAAGCGGTGCAAGGAGGAGCGGCCCATCGTCGGGTGGACGAACTCGCGCACCACCGCAAGCAGGTCATCCAAAGGAAGACGCAGTTGCTTGCGCAGGTAGACCACCAGCTCCTCCTGGCCAGCGTTGAGCGTGGTTTGCAGCCGGTGCGGCGTGTGGCTGCGGTCTTCGACCGAGTCCCGATGTTTCCAGCGCTGCACAGTCGTGCGGCTGATGCTGTACTGCTGAGCCAACTCGTACTCGCTGGCCGAGGACTGCTGGATCTGCGCCCGCACCGCAGGCGTGGTCGTGGCATTCTTGTGCAGTGCGATCATCATGCGGCTTGGCTCCCGGGAGTGAATGCTGCCATGACTGCCTTCAGGACCTCTCTCCCCAACAGCAGCGGTCGCCGATTATGCAGAAGCCAATCATCCGGGACCTGACATCTAATCAAGTCAAGGATAGTAGGTCGTTGTAAACGTCAGTCTATTGCTCGTGTATGGATTGACTCGGGCAGCCAGACTTTCAGAAACCGATCGGCGGGTCGTGTTCACACCGAGCGCGATCAGCCAACTGGAGTCTGGTTTCCACATGAGCATGGCTTGGGCGCCCGAGTCGTTCACGTAGCCCTTGATTGGGTTAGGCTCAAGTTCAGTGTGGCTCAAGCCCGCCTGGATGATCCATCGGGGCGCAAAGCGATAGTCCAGTTTGAGTGTCTTGGACGTAGCCAGAAGATCAAAGACTCCGGGTATGTTGGTTTCGATCAGCACTCGATTAAGACCAAGGCTCCACTTAAGCGCTGGCGAGTAGGCGTACATCGCATTGAATGCCGCAGTACTGGCAGTTCCGTCGGGCACTAGCGGTGAGTCAGACCGCTTGGACGTTCTACCTACCTCGGTCATTCCCGATAACTTGCCTATGGCACCTTGCAATCCTAGCGCTAACGAGGGTGAGCGGGAGTCTCGACTCCCGAAAACCGGCTCGTCACCCGCGGCGTACTTGTAGTGGTCGAGGCCGGCTCTCACGTACCACTGCGAGGTCTCAGCCAGGGGCCTAGCCACTTTGGCCGACAAGAATAGAGACCGATTGCTGGCCTTGCTGGGCAAGACCGACCCGTCCACCAGTGTGGCGGATCCGATCTCCGTATCCGTTAGCCCCAAGCCGAAGAGCAGACCTGTCAAGCCCCAATTTCGCGCAGCATTCACAGAAGCAGCGGTCACGGTCGCGATCTGCCGCGTGGCCAGTTCCTGGGACGAGGAGGCCTCTTCCGACAAGAGGCTACCCCGAGCCAACCGGTTCCTGGAGTATGAAAGATCGACCGGAAGAGCCCAGCCTTCAACAGGCAACACACCCTTGAACTCGAAGGCTTGCCGTCCTTCCCGCTCCGAATCCAGTTCACGGTGACGGATCGCGCCCAGGGCCGCGGAGGCTGAAAACCCACCAGGCCGAGCTGAAGTGACTGACAAAACCAGATCAATGGACAGGCCGGAGTCGGCGGAACCACTCGGCGACGTACGAGATGGATTGGTCTCATTAAACCCTCCCACCTTGATTGATGGGGTCAATCGCAGCGCTCCCATGACGTGGCCACGAGCCAGCCGATCACCAAAAGGATCATCGGGAGGACCGATGGGTTCAGCCAAACCGGTGTTGCCGGTATCGGCCTTGGCAGCCATACTGGACTGGCTGACCGGCGCATGCGCCACAGGCTGTTCTGCCCACGCGATTGAAACCATGAAAACCGATGAAATGGCAGCACCTTGGGCAATCGTCCAAGGGCGTTGGCGAGTCCCATTGGCAACCCGACGTTCCTCTTGCCGAGCGCAGCTCAAGCGAAACCTCTGGAAATCTGCACCTAATCTGATCAGCTTGAAGGAGGCTTGGTCGATGTTCATAGGCATAGTCCCCGGGAGCAGCAGAAACGTTAACTTCTTGTTGTTCGCGAGCATCCTTACCTGCGAGCGGGAAATGTGGACTCACAAACGTTCCCAATCTAGCACGGTAGACACGCGCCCTGATAGAACTCTGCTGACTCCCTGAGCATCGGCCAATGCCAAGACATCAGGCTGCGTCCCAGGAAGTGGTGTAAGTCTTCAACCGCGGCAAGGCGCGAAGGGTGAAGCCCGTAGGGCGTAACCCGTAGCGGCTTGCCGCGCGGCGGCGGCTCCCCCAGCTGGGGTGGTCATCGTGATCTCGGATAGGGTTGAGGTGCGAATACCAACCTTGATCCTTGAACTACAACCTTCCCTGGGAGTTGCAGGACCCGACGAGCAAGGCTGCTGCCTTGGCAGCGCGTCCTACGACGCCATGCGGAAGGCGCTGGCATGCGCCAAGAACGCGACGCCAGTCGAGCATGCGTTGATCAATGCGCTGCCCTCTCCCTACCCGCAACGCGAGCCGATCGCCGATCAGAGTGGCTGGAACCCCCGATGGCCACCCAAACTCCCCCACTTATGGCCACCTCAAACTCCCCCACCTGAGTTGATCGGGGACAGGGGGTAACGCTGGCGCCGCTGGCACCTGTGGGCAGGACATCCGTTCTGGTCTTCCCGGTGGGAAGGCCAAGGAGTGAATGTCTTGAAGCTCAACCATCGCGCCACGATTGAGACGCTGTTCGAGCGTGGGGCCACCCAACGCGAGATCTCCCGCATCACCGGCATCGACCGCAAGACCGTGCGGGCCTACCAGCGCCGCTGGCAGGACGCGCGGTCAACTTCCCCCGGGGTGGCCACCGGGGATAGGCCGCAAATTCCCCCACCCTGGCCACCGGCTCGCACTCCGGTGGCCACCGCCGTGTCCGCCTCCTTGTGCGAGCCCCACCGCGAGTTCATCCAGGCGCAACTGCGCCTCAAGCGCAACGCCATGGCCATCTTCCAGGACCTGGTCGATGTGCGAGGTTTTGCTGGGCAGTACAACTCGGTCAAGCGGTTTGTCGCCAAGTTGCGCCTTGTGCAGCCCGAGCAGTTTGACCGCCTGAGCTTCTTGCCCGGCGAGGAAATGCAGGTCGACTACGGCCAAGGTGCACTGACCCGGGTGCCCGGCGGCGACAACTACCGCAGGCCACGGCTGTTCGTGGCCACGCTGCGCTACTCGCGCTCCAGCTTCAGGTGCGTGGTGTGGAAGTCCAGCCAGCAGGTCTGGGCCGAGTTGCACGAGCGGGCATTCCGTCACTTCGGCGGCTGCCCGCAGTACGTGGTGCTGGACAACCTCAAGGAAGGGGTGATCAAGCCCGACCTGTACGAACCCGAGCTCAACCCGGTCTACGCCGCCACCCTGGCGCACTACGGCGCGGTGGCTGACCCGGCACGCGTACGCGACCCCAACCGCAAGGGCACGGTGGAGAACGCCATCGGCCACACCCAGGCCACGGCCCTGAAGGGCCGGCGCTTCGACAGCGTGCAGGCGCAAGACGAGTTCCTCGCCAATTGGGAGCGCAACTGGGCGTCCAAGCGCATCCACGGCACCGAGCGCCGCCAGGTGCAGGCCATGTTCGAGGAGGAACGGCCCCATCTGCAGCCGCTGCCGCTGCGGGGCATGCAGTACTTCAAGGAGCAAGAGCGCACGGTCTACGACGACGGCTGCGTGCGGGTGAACCACAGCAGCTACGCCGCGCGCCCGGCGGCCATCGGCTCCAAGGTGCTGGTGCGCATCTACGCCCAGCGCCTGGAGATCCGCGATCTCGGCACCGGCGCCTTGCTGCGCACCCACCCCCTGGCCGAGCAGCCTGGCACCGTGGTGCTGCCCGCCGACGAGCGCATCTTCAACCCCTCGCGCGAGACCCGTCACATCCTGCGCCAGGCTGGCCAGATCGGTGAGCACGCGGCCCGGTTGTGCCAGCTGATGTTCGCCATCGAGGGCCGGGTGGGCCAGCGCAAGCTCTGGGGCATCGTCAGCCTGGTGCAGCGCTACCCGGCGCACTGCGTCAACGCCGCCTGTGCTCAAGCCCTGGAGCAAGGCGTCTACAGCTACAAGCGCGTGGTCGACCTCACCGAGGAGCTGTTCGCCCAGGCAGTCAAGGCCGCCGAGCAAGGGCCAGCGCCGTCCACCGCCACCTTGACCCAGCAGCATGAGCTCATCCGCGACCCCGACGAGTACGGCCAGCTGTTCGCCGCAGCAGCGGGGGTGCAGGCATGAACCAGATCGAGATCGAACGCGCCCTGCGCTCGCTGCGCCTGTCGGGCATTGCCGAGACCCTGTCCACGCGCGTGATGCAGGCCCAGGCCGCCCAGGAGCCGTTCCTGGACACCCTGGCAGCCATGCTCCAGGACGAACTCGACCGGCGCCGCAGCCGGCTGATGGACCGGCGCTACAAGCGCTCAGGGCTGGATGAGAAGCTCACACTGGCCGACTTCGACTGGCGCTTCAACCCCAAGCTGCCCAGAGCCGCCTGCTTCGAGCTGCACACCCTGAAGTTCATCGCCCAGGGCACCAACGCGCTGATCGTGGGCAAGCCCGGCACCGGCAAGAGCCATCTGGCCAAGGCCGTGGCCTACCAGGCCACGCTGCAAGGCCACGACGTGCGCTACCTGGAGGCCGACACCGAGTTCGCACGCTACGCGCTGGCCAGCCCGGCTGAGCGCACCGCGCTGCTCAAGGAGTGGGTCGAGGCGGATCTGCTCGTGCTGGACGACTTGTTCCTGGCCCGGCGCATCAGCGAGCACGCCGCCGAGGTCCTGCAGGCCATCGTGCACCAGCGCTACAAGCTGCGCCGCTCGATCGTGGTGACCTCCAACCGCGTCGTGCAGGACTGGGGCCGCTACCTGGGTGATGCCACCATGGCCACCACCATCCTGGACCGGCTCATGCACCGCTGCGAGATGCTGGAGTTCGAGGGCAGAAGCTACCGCCTCAAAGAAGCCGCCACACGCATCGCCCTCAGCCCCGAAACCTCATAATCCAGCCGTCTTGCCTGGGGGAATTTGGGGTGGCCACAGGTGGGGGAATTTGAAGTGGCCATCGGGGCTGGAACAAGGACTTCACCCGCGAGAGGCGCGACTCGCTCGTGCCGCTGGCCTGGCGAGGCTGCTTGATCCTTGGCCCAGGGACGCCCGCGCGCGGGGTCCGGTTCCTGCCGGCGACCGTCGTGCTGGGTCTGGGCGCCGGCCTGCACGCCGTGCCCTTGGCGCCGGCGGTCGCATGGTCGCTACCGCCGTTGTTGCTGGGGATTGCCGCGCTGCTGCTTCTGCCAGCGACCACCCGCGTGATGCCCACTGCGGGTAGTCGCTGAGTCGGTTTCACACCTGCCAGCCCGGCAGCGCGCCATGTGACGTGGCGTACGTTCAGCAAGACGCGCCGCACGCGCCGCTACGGGCAACACCCTTGCGGCTGCGGCGGCAGGCCCGTAGCTGGTCTCAACGAGAGCGCGCGATCAGCCTGTTGAGCAACTTAGCGGGTTTACACCAAGAGGCGCCGCCGAATGAAGATTCAATAATACGCAAGTGAGATTGCAAAAGACGCAATCGAACTTGAAGTTAACGATGCTAGGATTGCACGCGAGGGCGTCGTTTGAGCGGCGTTGTGTCCTCACTGATTCAGATCACTACAGGTAAACGCATCATGGCAAGAAGAATCACGGGAAGCGAGGCGTTCGTCGAAGCTTTGCGCTTGGAAGGGGTCAAGTACATCAGCGGCATCGTGGGGTCCGCGTTCATGGATCCGCTGGACCTCTTTCCTGCAGCCGGCATCCGCTTCATCCAGGTACGTCATGAGCAAAGCGCTGCGCTGATGGCGGAAGGCTTCGCGCGTGCCACCGGTGTGCCTGGCGTGTGCATCGGTCAGAACGGTCCGGGCATCACCAACCTCGTCACCGGCGTGGCAAGTGCCGCACTCAATCACACGCCGCTTGTGGTGATCACGCCCGCCGTGCTCAGCACAGCGATTGGCACCAAGGCCTTCCAGGAAGTTGACCAGATGCGCATGCTGGCACCGCTGGTCACATGGCAAACACAAGTCAACCGTCCAGAGCGCATGGCTGATGCCATCCGCGGGGCCTTCCGAGCAGCGATTGCCACGCGAGGTCCTGTGCAAGTCGACATCCCGCGCGACGCGTGGTACGGCGAGTGGCAAGAGGAGGAGCGGCCACCGGAAACCTACCGCACAGACGGCCGCTTTGGTGGTGCGCCCACCGCGCAGGTACGCCATGCCGCTGAGCTGCTTGCAGCAGCCAGACGGCCGTTCATCATCGCGGGCCTCGGAGCCGTCGATGCGCAGGCTGGTGCTGACATCGCCAGGCTGGCTGACCTGCTGGGGGCACCTATGGCTACGGTGTACATGCACAACGATGCGGTTCCAGGAAGCCACCCGCTGGCGGTGGGTCCTATCGGATACCAGGGCTCGGAGGCCGCCATGAAACTGATGGCCCGCGCCGATGTGGTGCTCGCACTGGGCACGCGCCTGAACAGTTTCGGCACGACGCCGCAATACGGCATCGACTTCTTTCCGAAGGCGGCCCAGCTCATTCACAACTCCATCAACCCCCTTGAGATTGGCGCGTTGCGGCCCATCGCAGCGGGTCTTGTGGGGGATTGTGCAGAGGTCACACGGCAGCTGACGGCGGCTCTTGAAGGCCGTGCGATCTCTAGCGACAGAGAAACCGTAGCGCACGAGGTGCGCACGGAGAGGCAGCTTTGGGCAAGCAAGCACCGTGAGATGTCCGTCCTGGATCAGGAAGTGATCCATCCCAGGCGTGCACTGTGGGAAGTGGCGCGCGCAACGCCTGCCGATACGTCCATCGTTGCCGACGTCGGCAACGTCTCTGGCAGCGCGAATTCCTACTTTCCAGCTTTCGATGCGCCCAGACGCTTCTTTGGCGCGGGCAGTCTGGGAGGGATAGGTGTTGCACTGCCTACGGCATTGGGTATCAGCCTGGCAAGCCCGACAAAGCCTGTGTTGTGCCTGGTCGGTGATGGTGCTTGGAGCATGTGCCTTCAGGAAGTGATGACGGCCGTCAGCGAGAAGCTGAACTTCGTGAGTGTCATCTTCAACAACTCGCAGTACGGCGCGGAAAAGCGAAACCAATTCGATTTCTTCAATGAGCGCTACTTCTTCACCAACCTGGAGAACCCCAACTTTGCCGATGTTGCGCGTGACATGGGGGCGTTTGCTGTTCGCGTGACAAAGGCAGAGGACATCGGTGCGGCCATCCGCGACGCTTTTGCGGCAGGACGCCCTGCAGTGGTCGAGATCGTCGTCGACCCCAAGGCACTGACAGAGCCTTATCGCCGCGACGCCCTGAAGATGCCCATGCGCGCCATGGCGCGGTACATGGCGTGAAGTGACTGCCGTCCCTCACCCGCGGAGCCGATCCAGACAGGGCGCGACGCCATGTGACTGGGCGTCATCGGGGGATGAGAGCTGCATGAATCCTTTCCACCACCCGTCGAACACACAGGAGACATCAATGAGCCAACGATCAGACAACATCCCCACCGCAGCTTCGGGTATCGATCGCCGCCATTTGTTGCAGGCCGCCGCGGGTGCGGCGGGTGCCGCGATGTATCCATCACTTGCCCAGGCACAGCCGAGAACGTGGTCCGATTGGGGCTGGCCGATGCCGTATCAGCAGGTCAGCAGTTCGTCGGTGAACTGGCTGAAGTCCAAGGGCTGGTGGCCTTTCAAGATCGCCTGGAATCCACTGTGGTCTGACGGCAATGTCCTGCTGTTCACCATGCTTCACTACAAGCTGCTGGAGTCCAGAGGGCTTGAGGTTGCCTGGTCCGAGCTGCTCACGGCAGGACTGACCAACGAGGCCTTCGTCCCCGGCCGAATCCAGCTCGGTCAGGGCGGATCTCTGGGCCTCCTTCGGCTGATCGACCTCAAGGTGCCTACGGCAGCGGTGGCCGCCTTCCCGGCGCAGCGGCAGGCCTTCATGGTTCCGCCGGATTCGCCGCTGAAGAATGGACTGATGGACCTCAAGGACGCCCGAGTCTTGAAGCGCCCTGCCGTCTGCGGCATCACCATCGGCAGCACGCCGCACCTTGGACTCCTCATCGCTGCAAGGGTACTGGGTCTACAGGAAGGGCGAGATTTCGTCATCAAGAATCTCGGCCCGGGCGACATCATCACCATGCCACGAGGCGTCGATGTGGTCGGTATCTGGGAGCCGAACGTCCTGCTCATGACCGAGTTCCGCAAGAACGCCCGGATCCTGGAGCTTGTTGACCGCTACCAGGTTTTCAACGGCTATTCCTGGGCGCGTGGCGAACTTGAAGAAGGCGCCCCAGATGTCTTGCAGGCCTACACCGATGCCATGATCGAAGCCAGGCTCATCGCTCGACAAAAGCCCGAGGAGGTTCTTGCGGCGCTGGTCGCGCACCCTTCTCAGCGTGGCCGAGATCCGGAACTCATTCGCCGCGACCTGGAAATCCACATCCTGGGACCGAAGCCAACCATCAATTACCCGCACGAGAACTCGGGCGGGTTCTGGATCCCCCTCGAAAGCTTCCAGGCGAACGTGATGGCGGACGCCGGCGTGCTGACCAGGCGTTATTCCGAGGCCGATTTCAAAGCGGTGCTTCGCCCACGCTACCTGGCGGCCACCTTCGAGAAGCTGGGGTGGAACGTGCCAGACAAGCCCGTGTTCTTGCCATCAGGGTGGAACGGCAAAGCAGGAGCCCCCCCGTATCCCGCGTACGGAGTCGCTCATAACGGTCGACAGGAGTTCCCTGCTGAGGGAGACCTCAAGCGTGAATGGACGTTTTCCGGAAAAGTTTTCAGGCCTCGCTGATAGCTTGGTTCTCCTGAGCGAACCCAGATCACCCCATGTCTGCTCCTGATCACAGCCAGGCTGCGGGCGGCGCCGCTGAAGCGGCGCCAGCCCCAAGCCGCGGCATTGCCGCGGACCTTGCGCGATTTGCTCCCGTGCAAAGTGCGCTGCCCATTGGCATTCTCCTGCTCGTCTGGGAACTGGCGAGTCGCACCATCCCCGACCTTCGGGTTCTGCTGCCTTCGCCCAGCGACACCTTTGCTGCTGCTGCGGAATTGGTGAAGACCGGCGTACTGCAGCGCGACGTCCTCGCGAGTCTGAAGCGGGTCTTCATGGCCCTGGCCGTGGCTTCGGCCATTGGCTTCCCGCTCGGCCTCTTGATTGGCATGTCCAAACCGGCGGCATGGTTGCTCGAGCCGATCTTCGGTTTCTTCAGGCCCATACCGCCACTGGCCTGGATTCCCCTGAGCATCGTGTGGTTTGGGATCTCGGAGTCCCAGAACGTCTTCATCATCTTCCTGGGAGCGTTCTTTCCCATTCTGGTGAACACGGTTCAAGGTGTCCGTGAGGTTGATCGACAGCTCGTGCGCGCCGCCAGAACGCTGGGTGCGAGCCGATTTGATATTGCTGTCACCGTATTGCTCCCAGCTGCCCTGCCGTCCATGTTCGTGGGCTTCCGGGTTGGCGTTGGAATCGCTTGGATGGCTCTGGTGGCTGGCGAGCTTGTAGCGGCCAGTTCAGGCCTGGGCTTTCTCATCAGTCAAGGCCGCATGCTCTTCCGACCGGACTACATCATCGTGGGCATGGTCACCATCGGACTCATCGGGTTGATATTGGACGCGTTGGTGCGTCTGTTGCAGCGCATGGTCATGAAATGGCAGGAGGCGTGATCATGGCGGATGCTGCAATCTCGATTGACAAGGTCACGAAGATCTATGGTTCCGGCCAAGGGCAGGTCACGGCTCTAGACCGGGTGTCCTTGCAATGCGGTGCGCAGGAGTTTGTCTGCCTGCTCGGTCCCAGTGGTTGTGGAAAGACCACGCTGCTCAACATGCTGGCTGGTTTCGAGCACCCGAGCCAAGGAGCGATCACCGCTTTCGGGGAGACGGTCACCGAGCCTGGTGCAGACCGGACCATCGTCTTTCAGGAGTACGCCCTCTTTCCCTGGCTGACGGTGTCGCAAAACATCGAGTACGGGCTCAGGCGCAAGGGCATGTCGAAGGCGGAGTGCGCCGGCACCAGCCGGCATTACGTCGACTTGATTGACCTGCGGGGCTTTGAGTCCAAGTACCCACGTCAACTCTCGGGCGGCATGCGTCAGCGGGTCGCATTGGCGCGGGCTCTTGCTGTCAAGCCAAAAGTGTTGCTCATGGACGAACCTTTTGCGGCGCTGGACTCCTTCACGCGTGAGCGCATGCAAAACGAGTTGATCAGGGTCTGGCAGTCCGAACGGACAGCCGTGTTCTTTGTGACGCACAGCATTGCCGAGGCGATCAAACTTGCAGACAAGATCGTCGTGATGTCGCCGCGTCCAGGTCGCATCTCCGAAGTCATCGAAATGCCCAGCTCGCGCCCCCGTGACCCAGAGGCCGAGGACAACGTCAGAGTCAGCAGGCACATCAAGAAGATCCTCCACCTCTCCGAGTGATGGTGAGCGCTTTGCCCGGTCTTGATGAAGCAGGCCGCAGGGCGGCCATGTCGGAATATGACTATGTGATCGTTGGTGCAGGCTCGGCGGGCTGCGTCTTGGCAAGCCGCCTGAGTGAGGATTCAACGGTCAATGTGCTGCTGATTGAAGCTGGCCCCCCGACGGCCGGAATGTGGGGACTCGTTCCGCTGGGTGTTGGAAAGACGCTTGCCCGCCCTGAGTTGCTGTGGTCGGTCACGAGCGGACCGGAGCCTGGATTGGACGGTCGCGGTGTGGATTGGGTCAGCGGTCGCGTGGTCGGTGGCTCGAGTGTTGTGAATGGCATGTTGTTCGTTCGCGGACATCCCAGCCGGTACGACGAGTGGGCGGCGTCTGGGGCTCCGGCCTGGTCCTGGGCGAAGGTAGCCCCGGTCTTCTCCCGCATCGAGGACTGCCAGTTCGAGCTGTCGGGACATCGCGCCAGCGGCGGGCTGATCGGTGCCACACGGGTGGCGCCAGATCCGTTGTCGGACGCCTTTCTCGAGTCCTGCGAACGGGTCGGCATCACCCGTGTTGCGGACTACAACGCCCATCAGCCCGAGGGCTGCAGTTACCTCCAGTTGAGTACGCGCAACGGCCTCAGGGAGAGCACGGCGCGGACCTACCTGCGCCATGCCGCCGGGAGAAGTAACCTCACCGTCATGACGGGAGCAGTTGCGACATCCGTCATGTTTGATGGGCGTCGGGCCTGGGGTGTCAATTTGGAGGAGGGCAGCAGGCAACGACAGGTACGTGCCTTGCGCGAGGTCATCCTCTGCGCAGGTGCGGTAAGGTCCCCCCAACTGTTGGAACTGTCGGGCATTGGTGACCCTCAGCGGCTGGAGCGCCTGTCCATTCCGGTAGTCAACGCCTTGCCTGGGGTGGGCGAGAACCTCCAGGACCATCTGATGGTTCGCATTGCCTATGAGACACACTACAAGCGTACCGTCAACGACATCATGCGGGACCGGTGGCGGTTGCTTGGTGAGGTGGCTCGATTTGTCATGTCTCGGACAGGCTTGCTTTCCACGTCTTCGCTTTCTGCCACGGCTTTCGTCAACAGCGGAACAGGATCTACTGACTGTGACATCCGGGTGCAGCTCGGATTGATCAGCAGTCAGGGGCGAATCGTTTCCGGCCGCAAAGGCTTGGACCAGCACTCCGGCTTCCACCTGGGCTCCTATCCCATCTTCCCCCGTTCCCGAGGCAGCGTGCACGTGCGCACCCGTGACTGGCGTGATGCGCCAGGGGTCGTCGCGGGGTACCTCTGCGATGGGCATGACCTGGACGTCGCGGTGCGTGGCTTCGAGATCAGCCGGGAGATCGCTGCGGCTGAGCCGCTGAGCCGGTTGATCGTCCGTGAAGTGCGTCCGTCGGACAAGGCGTTTGATCGTCAGTCGATCGCACGCTACATCCGCCAGACGGGATCCACTTGTTGGCATCCTGCAGGTACCTGCCGAATGGGCAGTGATGACTCCGCAGTCGTGGACGAGCAACTGTTGGTGCGCGGGCTCGAAGGCATCAGAGTCGCGGATGCTTCGGTGATGCCGAGCCTTCCTTCGAGCAACACGAACATTCCCGTGGTGATGATTGCAGAGAGAGCGGCCGATCTGATCACGGGGCAACTCACCTCCAGAAGCTGATGGACAGTCTCAATCGTCTTTGGACGCAACATGCAGAAGGGATAAGACATGGCTAGACCCGAAACCGAGGGTGAATATGTTCATGGCTGGCCAGATAGGGCGCGCTCACGTTCGCTTGTGAGTACCGATGCCGAAGGCCGCACGATCTATGCGCGATCGCCCTTGCTCGATCTGCAGGGTCTCGTGACACCAACGGACGCCACTTACGTGGTCGCCCAGTTGAACATGTGTGACCCGATCTTTCCGGACGATTACACCTTTCGGATCAGCGGGTTGGTCGACAGGCCCTGTGAGCTCTCATTGCGTGATCTTCAATTGCTGCCCAGTCGAACGGTACGTTGCGTGATGGAGTGTGCGGGTGACGACGGCGAGTACTTTCTCTGGCAGCAGGGGAAAGTCAAGAAGCCGAGTCGGCTGACCCGCCAGCAAGGCGAAGGGGGTTGGAATCGGATGGGAGGCGACGGCAAGGCGCCTCAAATCGAGGACATCCTCAGCGCGATACCGACAACCTGTCTGGTGAGCGGCGGCGAGTGGACCGGGGTTTCGCTTCGAGACGTGCTGGACTTGGTGGGGCTCAAGAACGGAGTGGAGTCGGTCTATGTGAAGGGGCACGACACCGGCCGTCCAGACCCTACGGCGCAGTACCTTTCAACGGGCCGAACGGACATCGACGTGGTGGACCCTGGCGTCATTCACTATGACAAGGCGTTGCCCCTGGAAAAGGCGCTTGATCCGGACACGCTATTGGTTTGGGCCCACAACGGCGAGTACCTCAGGCACGTCCACGGGGCGCCTTTGCGGTTGATCGTCCCCGGTTGGTCTGGCAACTGGTCTGTGAAGTGGATCCAGGAAATCTCTCTCCTGCCTTCGACACCGCCTTGCTACTACCAGACGCACTATTTCGTTCTCGCTGATACGCCCGACAGCCCCGATCGCCGGCCGTGCATGGAACTGGGCTGTAAGAGTGTCATCCTGAACCCCATTGATGAGGATTCACCCCTGCCGCCGGGCAATCACTTGATTTCGGGGCTGGCCTGGAGCGGCCTGGGCGCGGTTATCGGTGTTGACATCAGTTTCGATGACGGCGCGACCTGGCTTCCAACGCGGCTGGAGCAGCACGCTGACCGTTGGTTGTGGCGAAGGTGGACATTCGCCTGGCGCGACGTCAAGCCAGGCAGGCACCGCCTCATTTCCCGCGCTACCGATGAGGCCGGCCGCCTGCAGCCGCAGACTCGACCCAACTTCCAGAACAAGCACTTTGACGGGTTCGCGCCAGTTGAAGTCGAGGTGCTCTGAAGAAACGCGCGAAGGCTATCCATGCACATCGTTGTCTGCGTGAAGGACATACCGAATCCCGAAGCCCCTGCGGCCCTCTTTTCGATTGACGACAAGGCCATGCGCATGGTGCCAGTGACCGGGTTGTCGAACGTCACCAGCCCATTTGACGAGCAGGCGCTCGAACTTGCGCTGCGCGAAAAGGACAGACGTCCACACGAGGTGCGGGTGACGGCCGTCAGCCTGGGACCAAGAAGCGCCCTCCAAGCTGTCAAGCGAGCGTTGGCCATGGGCGCGGATGATGGCTTGCACATCCTCGATCAAGATACCCGCGCCGAAACGAGCATGGTGGCTGCACATGTGCTTGCGCTCGCCATCCGCGAGCTCGGCAGTCCGGATCTGGTCATCACGGGCAGGCAGGCCGCAGACTGGGATGTTGGGGTGGTGGGCTGTGGCATGGCCGAGCTGCTGGGCTGGCCCGTTGTCAGCGTCGCCAGTCGCATTGAGGTGGTTGGTCGCAGTGTCGAGGTGGACCGCCAGCTTGAGGATGGTCATGAAACGGTCCGCAGCTCGATCCCCTGCGTGGTCACAGCCGCCAATGAGGTGGGTGCGCCACGAAAGGCGTCGCTGCGGGAGACCATCAAGTCGGGGAAGAAGCCCATCGTGGTGCGGGAGCTGCAGCAACTGTGGCATGAAGATCGGTCCAACTCACCGCAGTCCTCTTGGCCAACTCGCGTCGGACTGCTCGCGCGCTCGAAGAACGTCGAGTGTCATTACCTGGTGGCCGACCCCAGGGGGGCGGCTCGCGAGATCTACTCGTTGCTTTGCGCGGACGGCGTCGGGAGGGCAGACGCCCATGCATGAGCTTCAAGGTGGATCTGCAACTCACAGGAGGTCGGGCACGACAGCGCTCGTTGCCATCGAGTCCCGTGGTGGGGTTCCAACGCCGCAATCACTGGAGCTTCTTGCAGCGGCCGTCGGCTCAGATTTGACGAGCCAAGCTCGCGTGGTCGCTGTCAGCCTCCACGGCCTGTCTGAACCAGGACAGGAAATGCTGCGCGCAAGGGGTTGCGCATACGTATTGGTCCCGGATGTCGAGATCAGCGACCAGGCTCATGCGCCGGACGGGTGGACGCACCTCATGAGCGGCCTGTCGCGGCAATGCGAGAGCGCACTCGTGATGCTGCCGCACTCGCTTCTGGGCAGCGAGGTGGCTGCACGTGTCGCCTTTCGCCTGGGCTACCCGGTTGTGACGAACTGCGAGTCGATTGCCCTGGGTGCTGGCGAAGTGGCTGTTTCGCGGGCGTGCTTCGGCGGACGTTTGAAAGAGGAGGTGCGCGTACACGCTCCGCACACGGTGCTCACCATGGCTGCCAATGCATCCTTTCCCGCCCGACCCGATGTCGCGGTTTCAAGCGAGGAGGTCATGATCGTCGAACAGGTGACTGTTTCGTGGCCTGACGGGCCGCCTTCGATTGAACGCGTGCGTCGTCATGTTGAGGAGGCGCCTGCTGGTCCCAGTCTTGAGACTGCGAGCGTTGTTGTCAGTGGCGGAAGAGGGCTGGGCGGAGCACAGGGGTTTTCAGAGCTGAGCGCTCTCGCGGCCCGGTTGGGTGGCGCCGCGGGTGCCAGCCGAGTGGCCTGTGATCTCGGGTGGTGTCCAAAGTCCTGGCAGATTGGGCTGTCAGGACGATCTATACGTGCGGATTGGTACATCGCATTCGGCATCTCTGGTGCGAGCCACCACATGGCTGGCTGTTCACGTGCCGGCAGTCTTGTCGCCATCAATAACGACAGGTCAGCCGAGATCTTTCGGCACGCTACCTACGGTGTGGTTGCAGATGCCCGTGCCGTGCTGCAGGAGTTGATCCGCTTGTTTGAATCCGAAGCCCGATGAGTGAGGTGTGCGAATCAGCCATGTGCCTGAAGAATCAGGGCCGCTCGCAGATGACGGGGCCGGAGCTTGTTAACCTGATGACACGGAAGGGCGAGCATGAGATGCACGGGCAGCGCCGTCCGTGCCAAGCAGTTGCGCCAGCAGCCTCAGATTGGGCGTTGCCCGAGAAAAGAGCATCGCGGCCTGCCGAACCTCCTGTCCCACTTCCTCGACACGCGTGTCCGGCAGGATGGTGGCTCCGCCGGAACAGAACAGGCATCCCACTATCTGGTCCTCGATGGTGATCGGCGCCGCGACGACCCGAAAGCCCATGATGTAGTCGTCGACAGCGCAGACGTACCCCAGCCTTCGACCCTTGTCGAGATCGGCGCCCAGACTCTCATGATCCAGCAAGGTGCGTGGTGTGAAGGACTCGAAAGGTCCAGGCCCGAGCAATGCGCCGCGCTCATCCTGCGTGCACTGCATAAGCAGCAGCTTGCCCGAACCCGATGCATGCAACGGCGAAGTCAACACCGTACGGTAGCTTGGACTCAGTGGATCGCTTCCTGGCGCAAGCTCCAACAAGATACGCGATCCGAAATAGAACACCACAAAACCGGTGGTGATCAACAGCCGATCGCGCAGCGGCCGAACAACGGTGCCGGCATCTCGTCTCAACAGTTCCCACGGGTGGTAGATGGGAAAAGGGAACAACATGCGCGGATGTGGCAGGTAGCGCTTCGACTCCTCTTCGCGCAGAAGAAAACCGCTGGCGGCCAAGTTCTGCACGAGGCGGTGTGCACTGCTTGGATCCAGATCGCAGCGCCGTGCAATCTCAAGCGAAGTGAGCGGCCGAGTAGTCTCATAAACGACTTCCAGCACCCGGCGGGCACGTACCAGGGGTGCGTCGTGCGTGGCGTCCTCCACGGTAGGCGCAGGGGGGGGAGGTGGGGCGGGGTCGCGCTCCTCGGTTGCCGCCACGGTCTTGGCTCGGCCGGACTTGGTGCTTGGACTGCTGCGCTTCATCGTTATCTGCTTTTGCAACAGGGTCGCAAGCCTATCACATCCGCACAACGAAGAAATCTGGTCACAGAAAGCACAATTCGATCATCCACTAATGAGATTATGATCGTAAATATCGACATCCGGATTGCGCAGAAGTACACTGCAGTCATGAGCACTGCCACAACCCCGCCCAAGATCACGCGACTTGCCTTCAGCGGCTTTCTGCGTCGCGACACACCAGTGGAGGACGCCGAGATCACGCACGTGGACCCTGGAACGCCGCTGGGTGAGTACCTGCGCGGTTTCTGGCAGCCGGTGTGCCTTTCCGATCAGTTGAAGGACGTGCCCGTCCCGATCCGCATCCTCGGTGAGGACCTGATCGCCTTTAGGGACGGGTCGGGGCGAGTGGCCGTGATGCACAAGCATTGCGCGCATCGTGGCGCCTCGCTCGAGTACGGCGTCATACAGGAGCGAGGCATTCGTTGCTGTTATCACGGCTTTCACTTTGACTGTGATGGCCTGCTCATCGAGGTGCCGACAGAACCTGACAAGGGCGCGAGGCTGCGTACCAAGGTGTGCCAACCCGCATACCCTGCTCTAGAGCGCGATGGAATCGTTTTCGCTTACATGGGCAACCCGGACAGGCAGCCTCCGTTTGAGCAGTGGGATGCTTTCGAACCGGACTCGGAAGTGGAGCTCTTGCCGTTTACCAACGTGCTGCCGTGCAACTGGCTCCAGGCGCTGGACAACATCGCCGATCAGATGCACACAAGCATCCTGCACCAGCCTCACGTGCTCTTTCCAGGGCGTTCGCCGCCACCGGGGCTTGATCTGTCTGGATTGACACTGCCCGCCTTCGGAACAGTCCCGGTCATCGACTATTTCCCGGTCCGGGACAACACGGCGATGGTCTTTGTGGCGGGCCGTCGCACGACGGATGAGCTGGTGTGGTGGCGCATGAACGAGTGCGCTCTGCCCAACATGTCTCACCATGCCTATCTGTTCGAGGATGGGCTCGAACGCCGGTTGTTCCATCGCTTGAGCATGGTCCGCTGGTACGTGCCGGTCGACAACACCCACACGATCATCTTTGGCTGGCGTATGTTCGGCGCCAAGGCTGACCCGCTTGGCAAGGGCCGGAGGGACCGTGTGGGCTGGAACGACATGGACTTTCTCGATGGCCAGGTGGGCAACCGCCCTGACGCTGTTGCTCGACGTGCGCCGGGCGACTACGAGGCCATCGTGAGCCAGCGCCCCATTGCGATTCACGCTCTGGAGAATCCAACCTCTGGAGACGTTGGGGTGTACATGTTCCGACGCCTGTTGCGCGAGGCCGTTCGCGGCACCAATCCTGCAGCGCAATCGGAGCGCTTCCATGAGCCGCTCCAGGCAGGACGCATGCTCCACACGGCAACTCAGAACACCATCTTGCGTATTCCCAGGCAGGCTGACCCGGGAGCAGACGAGAAGCTGATCCGCCAGATAGGCAAAGAGCTCAATCGAATCACTGCCGAATCGGACGCACTCCAGGGGCGTGAGCGGGAACAGTTCATCGTGCGGGCCTACGAGAAGATCGAGCGCCGATGGGCGATCTGACTCACTCAGTAATCAAGACGATGGGTACTGAGACTTTGGTGTCTTCGCCAGCACCGGTGCGCGCAGGTGCACTGCAGGTGCGGGTGCGAGCCATCACCTACCTCTGTGAAGGCGTCAACTCCTATGAGTTGGTGCCGTTGGAAGAAGGTGAACTTCCGGCTTTCTCGGCAGGGTCTCACATCGACCTCTACTTTCGAGACGGCAGGGTCCGTCAGTACTCCTTGTGCAATGATCCCTCGGAGAAAGGTCGATACCTTTTCGCAGTTCAGCGTGAAGAACTCGGCCGTGGTGGCTCAAAGGCTATTCATGAGATCGTGCATGCCGGTCGCATCCTGGCAATTTCGCAGCCGCGGAACAACTTTCCCCTGCACGAAGACGCACCACACCATGTGCTGTTTGCAGGCGGGATCGGCGTCACACCCATGGTGGCCATGGTCCATCGGCTGCTGGCGATAGGTGCGTCTTTCGAGTTGCATTACGGTGTACGCACCAGATCCAGGTTGGCGTTCAGGACCCAACTCGACTCTCTCGGATTGGCATCGCGCCTGCATGTCTATGTGGACGGCGGAGATCCTTCGCGCGGCATGGATGTCCAGGAGGTCGTGCGTGGTGCGCCCGCCGGCTCCCACTTCTACTGTTGTGGCCCCGAAGGCCTGATGCGTGCCTTGCGAAGGGCTGCATTGCACTGCGACCCTGCGAACGTGCACTTTGAACATTTCGCAGCCGCCTCGTCACCGGCGGTGCCGGGCGAGCTGATCGGCGCAGCCAGCGCGACGATCGGTATTGGCTTCAAGGTGCGGCTCGCTCGTACCGGTGGTGAGTTCGATGTTCCAGACGACAAGTCGATCGTCGAGGTGCTCCGGGAGAATGGCTTCGACGTCGCAACGTCATGCGAGGCGGGGCTTTGCGGGACCTGCCGAACCCGCTACCTGGAAGGTGAGCCTGAGCATCGCGACTACATCCTTGAAGATGAAGAAAAGCGTCGCGACATCATCATTTGCTGTTCCCGCTCGCGTACCCCGACCCTCGTGTTGGATCTCTGATCTTGATGCCTGCATCTGGGCCAGGCCTTGGTATGTTCGAACTCCGCCATAAAGCGGCGCTGACCTTCTTCGACTCGGCCGTCGCCGGCCGCGGCCCCACCCGTGGCACGACAGTCCGCTGATCAAGAGTCCCGGGCACTGGCCGTGGGTCGGTCCACCGGGACCGCCGTGGAGGGCCGGCCGCGGGGGCGGGGGGTCACGGCGCGGCCCATGGCAGGCTCCAGGCTGCGAACGAAGGCCTCATCGCCGACCGGCCAACCGCGCCGGGTGGCCAGCGTGATGCGCTGCACCCGGTCGGGCGACAGGCCGGCCTCCACGCGGGTGCGCCAGGCGGCCTCGCGCTCGAAAGGCGTGTTGCCCAGGCTCCACCAGACCGCCGGCTCAACCACCAGCGGGTCCCGCTGGGCACCCAGGTGGTGGCCCAGGCTGGACCAGGGCCACGCCAGCCCCGCGGCCAGCGCCGCCCGGCGGGCCGGGTGCGACTCGACATAGACCATGCAGTCAGCCAGCCAGGGGCCCGGCTGGACCATCGTGGAGCGGTAACGCCCTTCCCACAGCGTGCCGGTGCGGCCATGGCGGCGGTTGAACTCGGCGGCATGCCGGCGCGCCAGTGACTGCATCATCCGCCCCAGCCCTTCGGCCGTCTGCGGGGTCAGCACCAGGTGGAAGTGGTCATCCAGCAACAGCCAGGCGTGGACGTCCACCCGGTGGGTGACAGCGGCATCGCGCAGCAGGCTCTTCCACTGCAGCCGATCGGCGTCATCCTGCACGATGCCTTGGCGGTTGTGCCCCCGCTGCACCACATGGTGGGCGTGGCCCGGCAGGGAGATCCGGGGCAGTCGAGCCATGACAAGACCGCAGGCGGCCTTTCGCCGGCATCAGGCCGGGGCGCCCCGCCCGACCGCGGACTCCAGCACCTGGCAGACCAGCTCATCCGGCGCGGGCCTCACCACGGCGCGGCCCATGGACTCCAGCAGCACGAAGCGGATCTCGCCCGCCTCCGCCTTCTTGTCCCGGCCCATCCATTGCAGATAGCGTTCGACGCCCAGGTCCGGCGCCCGCACCGGCAGGCCGGCGCGCACCAGCAGCCGGTGCATACGCTCCAGCGCCGAGGGCGGCAGCAGACCCAGGCGCACCGACAGGTCGGTGGCCATGCGCATGCCGCAGCCCACGGCCTCGCCATGCAGCCACTGCCCGTAGCCCAGCCCGGATTCGATGGCATGGCCGAAGGTGTGGCCGAAGTTCAGGATGGCACGCAGCCCGCCCTCCTTCTCGTCCGCGCCCACCACCTCGGCCTTGATCTCGCAGGAACGCCGGATCGCGTGGGTCAGCGCCGCCGGCTCGCGTGCCAGCAGATCGTCCAGATGGTCCTCGATCCAGCCCAGGAAAGCCTCATCCGCGATGGGCCCGTACTTGATCACCTCGGCCAGCCCGGCGATGAACTCACGCTGCGGCAGGGTCTGCAGCGTGTCCAGATCGCACACCACGCGCTGCGGCTGGTAGAACAGGCCGATCATGTTCTTGCCCAGAGCGTGGTTGATGGCCGTCTTGCCGCCCACCGAGGAATCCACCTGGGCCAGCAAGGTGGTGGGCACCTGCACGAAGGGCACGCCGCGCATGTAGCACCCGGCAGCAAAGCCGGTGATGTCGCCCACCACGCCGCCGCCCAGCGCGAACAGCACGGTCTTGCGGTCCGCCCCGTAGGTGAGCAGGTGGTCGAAGATGGCGTTCAGGGCCGGCCAGTCCTTGTGCGCCTCGCCGTCGGGCAATTCGATCATCGTCACCTGCCGGTAGTGCGGCTGCAGCGCCTGCACCAGGCGCTGACCCCACAGCGGGGCGATGGTCGCGTTGCTCACCACCACGGCCTGTGCAGCCCGGGGCAGCCCCGTCCAGCACGGCGCCTGGGCCAACAGGCCGCGGCCGATGAGGATGTCGTAGCGCTCGCGCCCGGTGTCGACAGTCACCGTCTGCGTCAGCGACTGCGTCTTCGTCTGCGTGAGGGGCAGGTGAGCGGGCTCGGTCGTCATCTCGCTTCTCAAGGTGCGGGTTGCGCCAGCGGATCCACCGGCGAGGGTACCCGGCTGGCATCGATGAGCCCGGCCAATTCGAGTTGCATGAGGATCATGTGCTGCAGCCCCTGGACCGAGGGCCGGGGGGTTTCGACGGTGAAGTGCGCGGTACGGCGGTACAGCGGATCGCGCTCCCGGTACAACTCGCGCAGGCGCTTCAGGGGGTCGGCCACCTGGAGCAGCGGACGGTGGGTGTCGTGCCGCAGGCGGCGGTACAACTCCTCTGGCGTGGCGCGCATGTAGAACACCTTGCACCGCGTGTGCAGGGCCTCACGGTTGGCCGGCCGCAAGACCACCCCGCCGCCCGTGGCGATCAACAGACCCTGGCCACGGGACAAGTCTTCAATGACAGCCTGCTCCTCATCGCGGAACGCTGCCTCGCCCTGCGTCTCGAAGAAGGCGCGGATGGGCATGCCGATGTGCGACTCCAGTTCGGTGTCGGCATCGACAAAGCGCAGGCCCAGATGCCGCGCCAGATGCCGCCCCACCGTGGACTTGCCGCAACCGGGCATGCCGATGAGGGCTAGGTTCATGGGAGGCAACTGTTGGTGCGGTTGCCGTTGTTGACGGAGAAGGCCACTGAGGAGGTAGTGCCCCTTGGGGAAGTGAATTTGACCGTGATGAGGCCGGAGGAGGTGCCAGTCTCCAAAGTGAAGCTCAGACTGGCAGTGGATGCCTCATTCGTGCTGGGTACGGGGGAACCTGCATCCAGGGTTACGCGCAGGCCAGTGCTTGTGGTGGACGCCTCGACCGTGGTGCCGGCCGCCATAGGATTCCGGCGGACGCCATTTTGATCGGCAACGTAGAAGCTCAAGGTACCGGATGCTTGGCCATCCGTATACCAAATCTGCCCGTCCCTCATGGACACAAAGCTCTGGCGAACAATTTCACCCGAGTTTGGGTCGGGCGCCAGCAAATTGACTCTGCTTGAGTTGGGGCACGAAGACGCGTCGAGCCCTGCATTGCCTGCCCCAAGCGTGCGCCACAAAGGCCTGGCCGAACTGGTCGAGAGTACGGTCTCAACGGCCCGTCGAACATAGACCTTTCCCGCGCCACTCCACACACCATCACAGGTGTTCGGCATGGAAGGAATGGTGTAGCCCAGAGCGAGGCGGGTATTGGGAGGCGGCACACAGGCAGCACTGGAACTCAGGTTGGACAAAAGGAACTCATCGTCGTTCGGGTCATAAACAGCATTAAAGAGCCGGTCCTTGAAAACATTGCCCAGATCCTGGAAAGGCTCTCCGAGGTCATATGTGTTGTTTCCGTTCAAGTCTTCAAAAGACTCCTCGCCCAGGGCATAGGCCACGATAGTGATCCGTCCATCATCAGGTCGGGGCTCAGAAGACAGGAAGTTGAAAATGGCGCGAGACTTCCCATCGACCAATTCAATGCTCTTGGTAGCTTGAACCTGCCCCCCCTCCGACGTGAAGTAGATACGAGTGCCGGTTGGGACAGGATTTCCTCTCCGATCTGACGCAATGACGCTGTATTCGTTAGGGATGCCATCTACGTTGTAGCCCTCGATATTCAGCGACGTCTGGGACAAAGAGAAATTGATTTGTGAGGGCAGCCCTGCCGCCGCCGAATTGTTCGAATCGTCACAAAGGATACAAGTCCCTGGATCACCGCCCCCACCCCCACACCCCTGCAGCCCAACCACCAGGCAGAGCACCAGCACCAACGCAACCCCTCGCTTGATCCCCCACATGTTCATGCTCATTCGACTCTTTCCGCTTGGCCCATCCAGCAGGTTCGCCAAAGGGCTCACCTGGCCATCCCCCCATCCGTGACGATCTTCGGCGTGATGAAGATCAGCAGTTCGGTCTTGCTCACGGTGCGCACGGTGCTCTTGAACAAATGGCCCAGGAAGGGCACGTCACCCAGCAACGGCACCTTGTTGACCTCGTTCTTCTCGTTCTGGATGTAGATGCCGCCGATGACCACGGTGCCACCGTTTTGCACCATCACCTTGGTCTTGGCGTGCTTGGTGTCGATGGCAAAGCCGGTGGGCGTGGTGCGGCCGACGCTGTCCTTGTTGACCACGACATCCAGAATCACGTTGCCTTCGGGCGTGATCTGCGGCACCACCTCCAACCTGAGGTTGGCCTTCTTGAAGGACACCGCGGTCGCGCCGCTGGAAGTGGCGTTCTGGAAGGGCAGTTCCTCGCCCTGCTCGATCAGGGCCGTGTCCTGGTCGGCCACGATGACGCGCGGGCTGGACACGATCTTGCCCTTGCCCTCGGACTCCAGCGCCGACAGTTCCAGATTCAGGAAGCGGTTGGCACTGGGGCTGAAAAGCGACAGGGCGAAGGTGGCCGCCGTGGCGCCGAGCGTGGTGGTGTTGGCCGGCAGGCTGACGAACGTAGGGTCCGAGAAGGTACCAGACCCCCCGGACGAACTGCCCCGCCCGCTGGCAATCCCCTGCCCCGTCTGCGTCACCAGAGAGCTGTAGTTGTTGCCGAACGTCAGGAAATTGCCCCCGCCCACCGAGTACCCGGGCACCCCACCTTGCAGGCCGCGCAAGTCGTTGCCACCCAGCTTGACACCCAGCGCGCGGCCGAAACTGTCGTCCGCCTCCACGATGCGCGCCTCGATCAACACCTGGCGCACGGGCACGTCCACCTTGGCAATGAGCGCCTGCACCTGCTCCAACTTGCTGCCGATGTCGGTGACGAACAACTGGTTCGTCCGCACTTCGGCTATCACGCTGCCGCGTGGCGACAGGATGCGCGCGGCTCCCTGCGAGCCGCCGCCCGCACCCGAACCACCCGCGCCGAACGCGGCGCCCATCGCACCGCCCAGGCCCAAGCCCGCCGATCCAGGCAGCGACCCGCCGCCGCCGGTTCCTCCACCGCTACCGCCACCGCCGCCCAGGGCGCGCGCCAGCGTCTCGGCCTTGGCGTAGTTGAGCTGGAAGGACTGGGTGCGCAGGGGCTCCAGGTCGGCCAGCTTGTTGCGGGCTTCCAGTTCGGCCTGGTCCTTGGCGTTGAGCTCTTCCTTGGGCGCGACCAGCAGCACATTGCCGTTCTTGCGCACCCCCAGGCCCTTGCTCTGCAGGATGATGTCCAGCGCCTGGTCCCAGGGCACATCCTTTAAGCGCAGTGTCAGGGTGCCCGTGACGCTATCGCTGGTGATGACGTTGAAGTTGGTGAAGTCGGCCACCACCTGCAACAGAGAGCGCACCTCAATATTCTGGAAATTCAGAGACAGACGATCACCGCTGTAGCCCGAACCCTGCGTCAGGCGGTTAGGGTCGGAGCGCACCGGCCGCACCTCCAGGACGA
Source organism: Rubrivivax sp. (assembly GCA_044372085.1). GTDB lineage: Bacteria > Pseudomonadota > Gammaproteobacteria > Burkholderiales > Burkholderiaceae_C > Rubrivivax. The sequence goes on along the minus strand of JBILSM010000005.1, from coordinate 36,887 downwards.
ACTGGTTGTCCGACTGGTAAGCGCTGTGCTCCCAGGCGCCGCGCGCCTCCACCAACATCCGTACCCTGTCGCCGTTCTGCACGGTGGACACCGCCTGCACTGGGGTGCCGAAATCGGTGACATCCAGCCGCCGGCGCAAGGCCTCGGGTAGCGATGCGCGCAGGAACTCCAGGGCCAGGTTCTGGCCCTGGTTTCGGATGTCCACCACCGTGTCAGCACTCGGCAGGGTCACCACGATCCGCCCGGTGCCTTCCCCCGAACGGCGGAAGTCGATCTCCCGCAAGGCCTGCGGAGATGCGAATCCGGAAGTCGCCCTGACAGCGGTTGCAGGGGCAGCGACCCCAGCCAGCGCGGACGGGTTGGACGCGCCTGCCAAGGCCGGCGCTTCTGCTGCGTCAAGTCGCACCAGCAAGGCGTTGCCCTCAATCTGCGTCCGGTAGGCCGAAGGCCGCACCAGGTTCAACACCACGCGCGTACGTTCACCTGCCTCGGCAACCACGACAGTGCGCAAGTTGCCCTGGTTCACCTCCACCAAACCGCTGCTCAGGGCGCTGGACACACCAGCGAAGTCCAGCGCAATCCTCGGGGGCGTCTGGACAGTGAAGCCCGCCGGCGGGCGGACCAATGGTTGGCTGAACTCGATTCTGACGACTTCAACGCCCCCTTGCATCGAAGTGCTCACCGACTGAAGGCTGACCTGGGCCCAGGCCAGAGCCGACCCCAGGGCCAGAAGGGGAGCAAAGACCAAGGCACGGATCAGGGCAAGGGCCCGAAACCCCCTGCGAGCGCGGACCGGAGTCGCCTCGTGCGGATCCGCGGTCATCGTGAGGCCTCCTGGGTCTGAAGCGAAGCGGCGCGTTCCACCCACTCCCCAGAGGCATCCTGCACCACCTCGCGCAGCTCGATCCTGCCCTCTTCGATCTTCACGACGCGGCCGTTGTTCTGCCCCATGTAGTCTCCCACCCTCACTTGATAGAGCATTTTGTCAACGCTGACCAGCGCGACTGCCCGACCCTGGCGCAGCAAGGTGCCCGCCATCGCCATCGTCTCCAGTTCGAAAGCCTCCAGCGGCTCGCGCCGCCGGTTGAGCTCCGCCGCCAGCCGTGGACTTGCCTGTGCCGAGCCAAGCTTCATCGCCGACATGAGTCTGTGCGCGTCGAAAGGGTCTGGCCCCGACGGTGCCTCATAAGGATGCGGCTCGAATCGCGAGGGTGCCGGAAGGACCTGCAACCCGAACTTCGACTCTCTGCGCTGCTGCTCGGTCCAGTCCTGCAACTGGTCTTCCGAGACGCTGCAACCCGTCAGCGCCAGCCAGCCAACCGTACCCAGCCAAGCTGCCACCCGCCGTAGCGCCAGGCCCGCGCCCGAGGCCGCGGCCAGCCAGCCTTCGCACCTCACTTCTTGTCCCCGCTGACAGCAGCCTTCCGAGCGGCGGCCTCACTGGGGTCCACATAGCGGTATGTCCTCACCGTGGCTTCCAGTGTGAGATCCGGCGCCACATGGCGTGCGGCGGTTTGGCCCTGCGCGCTCATGCCCGGACCCGTCAGGACCATATCGTGCAACGTGGCAATCCGTGACAACTTGGCGATATCCGCGACGAAAGATCCGATGTCGTGGTACTTGCCGGTGACCTTCAGGGCGATGGGCCACTCGGCATAGTGCTCGCGCACCAGTACGGGCCCCGGCTTGAATGATTCGAACGACAGCCCCCGGCCCATGCCGGACTGGTTGATGTCGGACAGGATGCCCTCGAGATCAGCGCTGCCCGGCAACTGCTTTTCCACCTGGTTGACGTACTCCTGCACTTGCAGCTTCTGCTTGCGCAACTCCGCCAGATTCGTGGCCTGGTTGAGCTTGGTGCGGAATTCCTCCCGCAGCACCTGTTCTCGACCGCGTTGCACCTCCAGACGCGTGGTGGCCTCCGACAGCACCACGGTCCAGCCCGCCAGCATCACGAGCATGAGCGTCACGGCCCACACCGCCGCCCTGGGCAGAAGCGGCCATTGCCCGGGCTCCCGGGGATTCAAGCCCACGAACTGAGCGGCAGCCCGCTGCAGCAGCCTGCCCATGTCCAGAGACGGCAAGCGCCTGGCTCGAAGAGACGGGGAGGAGGCCATCGCCTGGATCAAGAAGTGGCGGGGCCAGTAGGCCTCTTGGGTACCGGTTCCTGGGCGGGCCGCCTGACCTTCAACCGCAAGGAAAACTCGTAGATCCGACCGCGCTCGCGAGCCGAAAAATCAGCCAGGGTGGACTTCACCTCGATCAATTCCGGTCGTTCCAGCCATGCCCCGTTCAAGGTCACGTTACGCAGCAGTTCCGACACCCTCTCGTTGGACTGTGCCACTCCGGTCAAGAGTACATCATTGCCGGTCTGCACCAGCGACTTCAACTGCAGGCCTTCAGGCGACATTTGCGCCACCTCGTTCAGCAGGTGAACCGGGACGTTGCGGTCGGTCTGAAGGTCTTCGATGGACTGCAAACGGGCCTTCAGCGCATCAATCTCGGCACGCAGCGAAGCGATGTCCTTGATTTGCCCATCCAGCCGCGAGATTTCGGCTTGCAGGTAGGCGTTGCGCCCCTCCTGCACGGAGGTCAACTGGGTCAAGCCGGACAAGCCCGCAGCCACCAGGCCCAACCCGGCGACGGCGCTCAACGCAACACCGAGGAAGAAGTTTCGCCTGCGCGCCAGGCGCCGAGCCTCGCGATGGGGCAACAGGTTGATGAGGATCACGGGTGGAACCTGCGCATGGCAAGGCCGCAGGCGACGAGGTAGGCCGGGGCGTCGCGCACAAGCAGATCAGGGCTCACGCCGCTTCCCATGTGCATCGAGTCGAATGGATTGACTACCATGCAGTCGATTCCCGTCACCTCCTGCACCCGAACAGCCAGCCCAGCCAGCGTGGCAGCACCACCGGCCAGCAGCACATGGTCCACCTGATGGTGTGCCGTGCTGGTGAAGAAGTACTGCAGCGCGCGGCCGATCTCCTGGGCCACACTGTCGACATAGGGCTCGTGCAGATCCATCAGGTAGCTCGAAGGCAGAGTGCCATCGAGCTTGTGGCGCTCGGCCTGCGCGAGGCTGAACCCGTAGTGCTGCGCGATCAGATGGGTCAACTGTGCACCCCCAAAAGCCTGGTCCCGGTCGTACAGCAACTCATCGTTGGACAACACCTTCAGGCCCGTGCTGTAGGCACCAATCTCGAACAGGGCGATCACCGCGTCCTGGCCCTGCCGAGGAAGACACGCCGACCAGCGGCTGATGGCCAGCCGGGACGCATACGACTCGATGTCCAGGACCGCGGGCTCCAGGCCGGCGGCCTCCGCCAGGGCCTGCCGATCCTGCACCTTGTCCTTGCGGGAGGCGGCCACCATCACGTCCAGTTCATCGGCCGCGGCCGAGCTGGGACCCATGACACAGTAGTCCAGACTGACCTCGTCCATTGAGAACGGTACGTACTGGTTGACTTCAGTCTCGACCTGCAACTGCATTTCGTCTTCACGAAGCCCAGCAGGCACCGTGATCTTGCGGGTGATGACCGAAGCCTGCGGGAGGGCCATGGCCACGCGGCGGATCTTCGTACCGCTGCGCGCCACCAGCCGCCGCACGGCGTCTGCCACCTCATCAAAACGCTCGACTTGGCCCTCGATGACCCAGCCATCTTCCAGGGCCTGCTGCCCGATCCGGTTGACGACGTAGTGTCCTGATGCGTTCTGGCCGAGTTCAACCAGCTTCAGGCTTGATGAACTGATGTCCAGACCGATCATGGGCAGCTCCTTTGCCCTGGACCACCCTTCGAGAAACATCACGCTTTCATGCTCCTCAACGAAGGTTTCAGTTGAAACACGCCCTCAATTGCTGCCTAGCAAACGGCTCGGTACATCAACCGACCATACTATCAGCGATACGGTGCGAAAAGGCCGCAAAAGGCACCGGATAAGGCCCCAATCACGCACGAGTGGCGGTTTCTATAATAAAGCTCTGCTTTGCTGCGACGATCGCAGGCCCTATGGCTCGACAACCGAACCCTGCTCCCGCCGCAGCACCGCCCACAACCCGCAACTCTGGGGCCGCCCCCCGCCGCAGGCGCTGGCTGGCCTGGGGCTTGGCAGGGTTCGTCGGGATGCCCCTTGCCGGGGCCTTGCTACTGGCTCTGGCGCTGGCCCTGGCCACGCCCAACCTGCCTGACATCAGCAGCCTGACCGATTACCGGCCGCGCCAGCCCTTGCGCGTGTTCGCGGCCGACGGCCCCTTGCTTGCCGAGTTTGGCGAGGAGCGGCGCATCTACACGCCCATCGACCAGATCCCGAAAGTGATGAAGGACGCGGTGCTCGCCATCGAGGACGCGAACTTCTACCGCCATGGCGGTGTGGACTACAAGGGGGTGCTGCGCGCTGCGCTGGCGCAGTTCGCAGAGGCCAAGAGCCAGGGCGCGTCCACCATCACGATGCAGTTGGCGCGCAATTTCTACCTCAGCACCGAAAAGACCTTCACCCGCAAGATCTACGAGATCCTGCTGGCCTTCAAGATCGAGGCCCTGATGTCCAAGGACCAGATCCTGGAGGTCTACATGAACCAGATCTTCCTCGGGCACCGGGCCTACGGCTTTGCTGCGGCCAGTGAGGTCTACTTCGGCAAGCCCTTGAAGGAGTTGACCGTGGCCGAGGCCGCCATGCTGGCCGGTCTGCCCAAGGCGCCTTCAGCTTACAACCCCTTGAGCAACCCTCGACGGGCTGTCGTGCGGCAGCGTCACATCATCGAACGCATGCTGGACAACGGCTTCATCACCGAGGCTCAGCGCGACCAGGCGCTGAAGCAGGTATTGAAGTACCGCGCCCCTTCCGAGGCGGGCGGCCAGAGCGACTACGTGGCCGAGATGGCACGCCAGCTCGTCTTTGCGCAGTACGGCGAGGAGACCTACTCGCGCGGGCTGCACGTGCACCTGACCATCGATTCCGTGGCGCAGGCCGCAGCCTACAAGGCGCTGCGCAAGGGACTGATGGATTTCGAGCTGCGCCAGGTCTACCGCGGGCCCGAGGCCCACGTGATGCTGCCGGCGGACGCGGGCGCGCTGGACGCGCGCATCGCCGAGGCCTTGGAGGCCCACCCCGACAACGACGAACTCAAGGCTGCGGTGGTGCTGGAAGCCCAAGCCCGCAAGGTGGTGGCCGTGCTGCAGTCCGGCGAGACCATCACGGTCACCGGCGACGGCCTGAAGCCGGTGGCCTCGGGCCTGTCGGACAAGGCAGCACCGAAGGTGCAGATCCGACGCGGCGCGGTGGTGCGGGCGCTCAAGGGCCCCAAGGGCGAGTGGGCTCTGACGCAGGTGCCGGAGGTCGAAGGTGCGCTGGTGGCGCTGGACCCGCGCACCGGGGCCATCAAGTCCCTGGTGGGCGGCTTCGACCACGGCAAGAACAAGTTCAACCACGTCACTCAGGCCTGGCGGCAGCCGGGCTCCAGCTTCAAGCCCTTCATCTACTCGGCTGCACTCGAAAAGGGCTTCACGCCCACCACGGTGGTCAACGACGCCCCGCTGTTCTTCGACGCCGCCGCCACCGGCAGCCAGCCTTGGGAGCCCAAGAACTACGACGGCAAGTTCGACGGGCCCATGAGCCTGCGCACGGCGCTGGCCAAGTCCAAGAACATGGTGTCGATCCGGGTGCTGCAGTCCACGGGGGCGGAGTTTGCGCAGGACTGGATCACCCGCTTCGGCTTCGAAGCCAGCAAGCACCCGCCCTACCTGACCATGGCACTCGGCGCCGGTTCGGTCACCCCGCTGCAGATGGCCACGGCCTACGGCGTGTTCGCCAACGGGGGATACCGGCTGGACCCCATGCTGGTGTCCAAGGTGACCGACCCCTCCGGGCGGGTCCTCACTGAGGCCCGCCCGCAAGTGCTGGACGAATCGCTGCGCACCCTGGAAGCCCGCAACGCCTTCGTCATGTCCTCGCTGATGCAGGAAGTCACCCGCTCGGGCACGGCGGCCAAGGCGCAAGCACAGTTGCAACGGCCTGACGTCTTCGGCAAGACCGGCACCACCAACGACTCGATGGACGCCTGGTTCGCCGGCTACCACCCCACGCTGGTGGGCGTGGTCTGGATTGGCTACGACAACCCGCGCAAGCTGGGCAGCAACGAGACAGGCGGCGGCCTGTCGCTGCCGGTGTGGATCGACTTCATGCAGGTGGCCCTGAAGGGCGTGCCGGTGCAGGAGTACGAGCCGCCCGAAGGCGTCGTTCGCTCCAAGGGCGACTGGGCGTTTGATGAGTTCGGTGGCAGCCGCGGCGTCAGCAGCCTGGGCCTGGAAGACAAGGTGCCCAGCCCCGCCAGCAGCCAGGAACGCAGCAGCATCCTGGACCTGTTCCGGCGTTGATCCGCGGCGCCTCAAGCGCCTCAAGCGCCTCAGGCGCTGAAACGCAAGGGCTTGCCGGCCTGTCGCGACGCCTCGCGTGACAGCACTTCGAAGAATTCCGAGCCGTCGCGGGTGTCCAGCCAGCTCCCTGCCACATGGCGGTAGTGGAAGCCGCCCTCGCGGGAGGCCAGCCACAGTTCCTGCAACGGCGGCTGCGTGTTGATGACGATGTGGCTGCGGTCGGGGAAGCTCAGTTCCAGAAGCCCGCCCGTGCGGCGCGCGTCGATGTCCACCACATCGTCCTCCAGCCAGCGATCGAGTTGCTGCTCCACGGCTGACAACACCGCAAAAGCCTTGGCGTGGTAGTCGGCGTCGCTGAGGGGCTGGTCTGGGGTCAGCAGGTCTGGGGCAGGCATGGTCGATAGAATTTCAAGATGAAAACACCACAGCGGGCGCCGAGTGTATCGACGCGTTCAAGCCCTGAGGCAGCGCCCCGACGGGCGACCCTCGCTGCGATGTTGGCTCTGGGGGCGTGGTCGTTGGCCGCCTGCGGCCAGAAGGGCCCCTTGACGCTGACGCCAAAGCCTCCCCGCAAGGCCTCCACCCCGCCCAGCGCCGAAACCGGCGCGCAGAGCCCATCTGCCCGCCCAGCGCCGGGTGCCGCCTCGGCACCGCCGCAACGCTGACGCCTGGCGGCGTGCGTCGCGGCTTCGTCCCCTGGCCCGCCCTGCCTTGCTCCTTTCCTCCCGTCCCTCTTCTCCCCTGTCCGGACCTCCTCCCATGACCCCCACCCTGCCTGGCGCGCCCTGGCTGGCCCGCCAAGGGCAAGAACTCGTGCTTGACGGTTGCTCGCTCGATGAACTCGGCCAGCGCTTCGGCACGCCTTTGTATGCGTATTCGCGCAGCGCCATGAAGGCCGCGCTGGCGGGCTACCAGCGCGCCCTGGCAGGCCGGCCACACTTGGTGTGCTACGCCATGAAGGCCAACTCCACACTGGCCGTGCTGCAGACCTTCGCGCAGGCCGGTTGCGGTTTCGATATCGTGTCCGCGGGCGAGCTCGAGCGGGTCATCGCCGCCGGCGGCGACCCGGCCAAGACCGTGTTCTCCGGCGTGGGCAAGCGCCGTGACGACATGCGGCGCGCCCTGGAGGCCGGCGTGCTGTGCTTCAACGTGGAGAGCGAGGCGGAGCTTGATGTGTTGTCCGAGGTGGCCGTGGCCGCCGGCCACACCGCACGTGTGAGCCTGCGCGTAAACCCAGACGTGGACGCCGGCACCCACCCCTACATCTCCACCGGCCTGAAGGGCAACAAGTTCGGTATCGCGCACGAGAGCGCCGTGGCGGCCTACCGGCACGCCGCCAGCCTGCCTGGGCTGGAGGTCACCGGCATCGATTTCCACATCGGTTCGCAGATCACGCAGGTCGCCCCCTACCTGGACGCGCTTGACCGCATGCTGGACCTGGTAGAAGCCGTGGAAGCCCACGGCATCCACCTGCATCACCTGGACCTGGGCGGCGGCCTGGGCATTACCTACACCGACGAGGCGCCTCCCGCAGCCGAGGACCTGGTGGCGCGCCTGATCGAGCGCATCGACGCGCGGGGCCACAGGCACCGCACGCTGATGTTCGAGCCTGGCCGTTCTCTGGTGGGCAACGCCGGGGTGCTGGTCACCGAGGTGCTCTACCTCAAGCCCGGGGAGGTGAAGAACTTCTGCATCGTCGACGCCGCCATGAACGACCTGGTGCGCCCGGCCATGTACGAAGCCTGGATGGCCATCGAGCCCTGCCAGCGCCGCGCCGCGCCCACGTTGCGCTGGGACGTGGTAGGCCCGGTGTGCGAGTCTGGCGACTGGCTGGGGCGGGACCGGGATCTGGCCGTGCAGCCCGGCGACCGCCTGGCCGTGCTGTCGGCCGGCGCCTACGGCATGGTCATGGCCAGCAACTACAACAGCCGTCCGCGTGCCGCCGAGGTGATGGTGGAAAACGGCCAGGCCACGCTGATCCGCGAGCGCGAGGACGTGCGCTCGCTCTTCGCGGGCGAGCGGCTGCTGCCCGGCGATTGATCAAGGTGCTTGATCCAGGCACTTGCTCAAGGCGTCTGGTCCAGGCGCCTTGGGCAGGCGGCTAGATCCGCCCTTCCTCCACCGCGTGGCAGGCGATGCGGATGCCGCCGATGCTCTGCAGCGCCGGCCGTTCGGCCGAGCAACGCGCGTTCGCGTGCGGGCAGCGCGGATGGAAGGCACAACCCGCCGGCGGGTTCAGCGGGTTGGGCACCTCGCCCTGCACCGGCGTGCGGGCGCGGCCGCTCATGTGGATGTCGGGGATGGCGTCCAGCAGCATCCGCGTGTAGGGGTGGCGCGGCCGGGCGAAGAGTTCGGCCTTGGGGGCGAGTTCCACCAGGCGGCCCAGGTACATCACCCCCACCTCGTCGCTCACGTGGCGCACCACCGCCAGGTTGTGCGAGATGAAGAGGTAGGTCAGGCCCCGCTGCCGCTGCAGGTCCTTCATGATGTTGAGCACCTGCGCCTGCACCGAGACGTCCAGCGCCGAGGTGGGCTCGTCGCAGACCAGGAACTCCGGCTGCGTGGCCAGGGCGCGCGCAATCGAGATGCGCTGGCGCTGCCCGCCCGAGAACTGGTGCGGGAACTTCTCCATGTCCGCCGCCGCCAGGCCCACGGACTGCAGCAGTTCCGCCACTCGGGCGCGCTGCGCGTCCTCGCCTGCCACCAGGCCGTGCTCGCGCAGCGGCTCGGCCACGATGTCCAGCACCTTCCAGCGCGGGTTCAGGCTGGCGTACGGGTCCTGGAAGATCATCTGCATGCGCCGGCGCACGGCGCGCAGCGCCGCCCCGTCACCCAGCGTGGCCGTGTCCTGGCCATCGAACTCCACCCGCCCGCGCGTGGGGCCGTACAGACCCACCAGCAGCCGGGCCACCGTGCTCTTGCCGCAGCCCGATTCGCCCACCAGCGCCAGCGTGCGGCCGCGCTCGATGGAGAAGCTCACACCGTCCACCGCGTGAACGAACTGCCGGGGCTTGCGCTCCACCACACGGTTGAGCCAGGGGGCCGAGACGTCGAAGGTCTTGGCCAGGTCGTGGACTTGCACCAAGGTGCTCATGCGGAGGCTCCTGCCGCCATGGCCGAGGCCGCCGCTGCCGGCGCAACAGCCGGCCACCAGCATGCGGCGCGCGTGGCACCGGCCGCCTGCAGCTCCGGGCGCTCCTGCCGGCAGCGGTCCGTGGCCTGGGGGCAGCGCGGGTTGAAGGCGCAACCGCGAGGAATGGCGGTCAAGCGCGGCATCGCGCCGTCGATCTGCAGCAGGCGCTCGCGATCCTCGTCCATCGCCGGGATGGAGCCCATGAGGCCAGCGGTGTAGGGGTGGGCCGGCGCATGGATCACGTCGTGCACCGGGCCGATCTCGGCGATGCGCCCGGCATACATCACGGCTACGCGGTCGCAGGTCTCGGCGATCACGCCCATGTCGTGCGTCACCAGCATCACGGCCGCGCCCTGCTCTTTGCACAGGCGCTTGAGCAGGGCAATGATCTGGGCCTGGATGGACACATCCAGCGCCGTGGTCGGCTCATCGGCCACGATCAACTGGGGCTGCGCCGCCAGGGCCAGGGCGATCACCACGCGCTGGCGCATGCCGCCAGAGAACTGGTGCGGGTACTGGTCGATGCGCTGCTCGGCCGCCGGGATGCCCGTGTCCTGCAGCAGACGCACGGCCCGCTGGCGGGCCTCTTCCGCGCTCACGCTCAGGTGCGTCTGGATGGTCTCGGTCAGTTGCCGGCCGATGGTGTACAGCGGGTTCAGCGAGGTCAGCGGGTCCTGGAAGATCGCGCCGATCTTGCGCCCGCGGATGGCACGCATCTGCTCGTAGGGCAGGTTGTCGATGCGCTGGCCTTCGAGCAGGATTTCGCCGCCGGCGATGCGCCCAGGCGGCTCCAGCAGGCCGATGATGGCCGCGCCCGTGAGCGACTTGCCCGCGCCAGACTCGCCCACCACGCCCAGCACCTCGCCCGGGGCGATGTCGAAAGAGATGTCGTCCAGCGCCAGCAAGTTGCCGCGGCGGGTGGGGAACTCCACCCGGAGGTGGCGCACTTCAAGCAAGGGTGCAGTCATGGCTTCAACGCAGGCGCGGGTTGACAGCGTCGCGCAGCCAGTCGCCCAGCAGGTTCACGCTGAGCGCGATGAGCACCAGCATCAGGCCGGGGAAGATGGTGATCCACCACTCGCCGGAGAACAGGAAGTCGTTGCCCACGCGGATCAAGGTGCCCAGCGAGGGCGAGGTGGGCGGCACGCCCACGCCCAGGAAGGACAGCGTGGCCTCGGTCAGGATGGCCTGGCCCACCTGGATGGTGGCCAGCACCATCACCGGGCCCAGCACGTTGGGCAGCACGTGCTTGAGCATGATGCGCCCGGGCGAGACGCCGATCACGCGCGCGGCCTGCACGTACTCCTTGTTGCGCTCCACCAGGGTGGAACCCCGAACCGTACGGGCATAAGGCACCCAACCGGTGAGCGAGATGGCGATGATCAGCACGCTGAAGGCCAGCGCCTCGTGGGCGTCGGGGAACAGCGCGCGGCCCACGCCGTCGATCAGCAGCGCCACCAGGATGGACGGGAAGGACAGCATCACGTCGCACACGCGCATGATGAAGGCGTCGATCTTGCCGCCCACAAAGCCCGACAGCAGCCCCAGGCTCACGCCCACCACCACCGACAGCAGCACCGCGGCAAATCCCACGAACAGCGAGATGCGCGCGCCGTACATCAGGGCCGAGAGGATGTCGCGCCCCTGGTCGTCCGTGCCCAGCAGGTACTTGGCTCTTCCATCCGCCTCCCAAGCCGGCGGCAGCCGGGCATCGCTCAGGTCCAGCGAGGCGAGGTCAAAAGGGTTGTGCGGCGACACCCAGGGCGCAAACACCGCGCAGAACATGCAAATGAAGGCCAGCACCGCCGCCACGATGGCCACGGGCGAGGTGCGGAAGCTGTACCAGATGTCGCCATCGAAGAAGCGCGCCCAGGCGCCCGGGGCCGGTGCCACGACGGGCACGGCAGCCACCGCACTCCCCGCGGCAGCGCTCGAAGAATCCGAAGAGTTGCTCATGCGTTCAATGCCCCGCGGTCGACTTCTCGATGCGCAGCCGCGGGTCCACCGCGAAGTACAGCAGGTCCACCACCAGGTTGATGATGACGAAGACCAGCGCGATCAGGCACAGGTAGGCCGCCATCACCGGAATGTCGGCGAACTGCACCGCCTGGATGAACAGCAGGCCCATGCCCGGCCACTGGAACACCGTCTCGGTGACGATGGCAAAGGCGATCAGCCCGCCCAATTGCAGGCCCGTGATGGTGATCACCGGCACCAGGGTGTTCTTCAGCGCGTGCCCGAAATAGACGGCGCGGTTGTGCAGCCCGCGCGCGCGGGCGAACTTGATGTAGTCGGTGCGCAGCACCTCCAGCATCTCGGCCCGCACCAGCCGCATGATCAGGGCCAGTTGGAACACCGACAGCGTCACCGCCGGCAGCACCAGGTGCTTCCAGCCGTCCACCGTCAGCAAGCCGGTGGTCCAGGTGCCCAGGGCCACGGTGTCGCCGCGGCCGAAGCTCGGCAGCCACTTCAGCATCACCGCGAAGAACAGGATCAGCAGGATGCCGATCAAGAAGGTGGGCAGCGACACCCCCAGCAGCGAGACCATCATCACCGCCTGCGAGCCGAAGGTGCCACGCTTCAAGGCCGCGTACACCCCCAGCGGAATGCCCACCAGCAGCGCGATCACCGCGGCCACCAGCGCCAGCTCCAGCGTGGCCGGGAAGCGCTCGGCGATCAGCGCCGACACCTTGCGCCCCTGGCGCAGGCTCAGGCCGAACTCGCCTTGCACGGCATTGCCCACGAACTTGGCGAACTGCACCGGGAAGGGCTGGTCCAGGCCCAGGTCCTGGCGCAGCTGGTCGCGCTGCTCCTGCGTGGCGTCCTGGCCCAGCAGGCTGGTGACGGGGTCTCCCACGTACTGGAACAGCATGAACGCCAGGAACGCCACCGTGAGCATCACGATGACGGCCTGCATCAGCCGGCGAAGAATGAAGACGAGCATGAAGGCAGAAAATGGGGGTCGGCCGCTGCTGACGGCGCTGTTCGCGCTGTTCGCACTGTTCGCGCTGTTGGCACTTCAGGCGGTCGGCGGTTCAGGCGCTTGAATATCCAGGCCGACATCGGCCAAGCCCACGATCATCGGTCAATCCAGCCCCACCCGCAAAGGGGAAAGTCCCAGGGTGGCTGTACCGATGGGGAGCGTTGAGGACGGTGTCCGCGCTCAGCCTAGCAACTCGATAGGGCCGTACCAGGCCTCGGCCCGGGTCTGGGTGTTGTCGGCATCGGTCATCTTGCCGATGGCCACCAGCGGCCCGGGCTTCTCGCCAAAGGCGCGCTCGAAATCTGCCACCAGATCGCGCTGGTGCACGCGCCAGGTGCCCAGATGGTCGGGCCCAGAATCGACCACCAGTTTTCGGATGCGGTCGCTGCGCGGGTTCACCACCACCGTGTCCACGGGCTTGCTCGTCTCCCACACGTACATCAGCGTGGCGAACGGCGGCGTCTCGCCCGTGAGCACCTGCGCCAGATCGAACATCGCCCGGTTGCGGGCGGAAAGACGCGAACGGTCACCATCGAAGGCGAAGATCACCCGCGCCACGGCGTCTTCCGCGTCCACGTCGCCAATGCTGGCCTGCGGGTTCAGCCGGTCCACGCGCCATGACCACCGCACCTGGCCCAGACGCTCGGGCGGCACGTCCACCTTGCGTCGCCACATGCTGGCCGAACGCTCCGCTCGGGCGTGCACAGCCTCGCGCCCCTCCTTGGTGGTGGACTGGTAGCGCGTGGCCTGCTTGCCCGGGATGGGCACCTGGTGCCACGCCTGCGAACCATCGGCTGGCATCTGAGCGCCGGCCTGGCCCGGCGCCGGGGGCCTTGTCATGCAGCCCGCAAGCGTGCCGAGGGAACCCGCCAGCGGCCATACCAGGACCGATCGACGCGAGACCCCAAGGCCAGCACCGGACCCGCAGGCCGCCATGCCCGGCCGCCCCCGCACGCCTTGCCCGTCGGGAACGCCAGCCCCGAACTCCGTGCCCGTGATGGTGTCGCCTGACGGCTCAAGGGAGTGCTTCAGCATGGACAGCAGACGGCAAGAACACCGAAACGGCGAGGTGAAGGGGCGAGGTGAAGGGGCGAGGCGAGGGCAGAGCAAACCGACCAAGGCTCCAGCGCGGGCACAAAGAAAACAAGGCCGGATGACCGGCCTTGTCGTGCGAGAGGCAGAAGCCGTCGAGGATCAGAACACCAGGATAGCACCCACGCCGTAGGCCTGGAGGCTCTGGTTTGTGGGGGTCTTCCAGGAACCGAACTGCACGTAGCCGTACAGGTTCTTCAGCAGTTCCTTGTTGGCGTACACCTCGGTGGCCTTCTTCTTGGTGTCGCTGTTCTCGGCGTACTGCACGCCCAGGGCAATACCGTTGACCTTGGTTTCAGCCGACAGGCCGTAACCCGTGGCGTTCTTGCCGCCGTCGGCATAGGTCGCACCCAGCTTGAAGGCGCCGAAGTTGTACACGGCGCCCACCGTGGTGAAGTCGTTGCCCGTAGGGGTGCGCTTGGTTTCGTAGGCTGCCCCCAGGCTCAGCGGGCCGGCCGAGTAGTTCAGGCCCACACCCATGTTGTCCTTGGCAGCCGCGTCGTTGCCTTTCATCTGCACGCCCGCACGGAACTGCACGCCACCCATCGCCGGAGCGAAGTACTGCAGCGTCTTGTTCAGGCGGCCCGTGATCGGGGCCACGCCCACGTTGCCCGTGGCCATGGTGCTGTTGGAGGCACCGTTGAAGTCGAAGTCGATCATGGTCTGGAACGCAATCGAATCCATGCGGCCCAGGCGCACTTCACCGAAACCGCCCGACAGGCCGGCCCAGGCCTGACGATTGAAGAAGCGGGTACCGTCCACAGAACCCACCTTGCCGTCGCTGGTGATGCCCGCCGTCTCGAACTTGAAGTTGCCCTTGATGCCGGAGCCCAGGTCGTAGCTGCCCTTGACACCCACCCGGGTGGTGGAGTTCAGCTCAGAGCTGTCGTTGTCGCCGCCGGAGTGGAAGTCAGCCTTGCTGCCTTTGCCGGTGACGCCCTCGTTGACACCGTAGCCGATGTCGATCAGACCGTAGATCGTGGTCTGGGCCAGGGCAGAGGCACTGGCCATGGCGGCCACGGCGCCCGCCACCAAAGTGACACTCTTGAGAGGTTTGATGTTCATTGCGTTGACTCGTTTCAGATTCAAAGGAAAGGGGAAGACTCGACGGGCGGGCGGAAGACTCTCCGCGTAAACCCTGACGTCGAATGTATGGCCAAATTCCCTGGTTTAAACAGGGATATTCAAACTGATGGCCCCGCCAGCAGCTTCCCTGTTGCGTCCGAGAGACACCTGCGAGCCGTCGGCCCGGGTATTCCCTAACGACCCCTACGCAATGAACCAGGGCTGAGCGCCTGAGGAAAGCAGCCGGCGTTGCGGCCCGGCATGCAAGCGGCTGATGCAGGACGAACAGCCACGGTGCTCAATCTCAACGGACGGCCTGTTCTCCTGCGCAAGACTCCAGAAACCCCGGCATCCGCCGTTGAACCTGAACCTGGAGCTTCTCATGCAGCACAAACACCTTGTCATCATGCTGTGCGCCGCCACCCTGGCCCTGGCCGGCCACCATGTGCAGGCGCAGCAGGCCACTGCAACCGCCACATCAGGTCCGTTGACGCGGGCGCAGGTGAAGATGGAGAGAGAAGACTTCATCAAGTCCCACAAGTGGGACCCTGAGAATGAGAACTGGGTCTTGAAGCCCGAATACGAGCCGCCCGGCCCGATGAAGGGGCGCGCTGAAGTGCGCAAGGAACGGGACGAGTTCCTCAAGAACAACCGGTGGGACACCACAACGGAAACATGGGTTCCCTTGGTTCAACCCCGGGTCGTCAGCCAACTGAGCCGGGGTCAAATGCGCAAGGAGACCCGGGAATTTCTTCGAACCCATGAATGGGACACGGTCACCGAGGCCTGGATCATGAAGAGAAGGCCGCGTTGAGGCGAAGACTTCCCCAACGGGAATTGGCGCTGAGCGCAGGTTGAGCCGACAAAAGAAAAAAACCCACCGTGAATCCACGGTGGGTTTTTGCTTGTGCAAGCCGGCCAGAGCCGGCGAGCCTGATCGCCGCCGATCAGAAGGCGTGACGCACGCCCACGTAGAACTGGGAAGCGTCTTGACCCACGCCGTTAGCAGGCGTGCCGTTGAGCGCGGTCTGGGTATAGAGCACGTAGCCGGCGTTCGCCTTGTTGTCCAGCTTGGCGTAGCTCACACCCACGGTGGTGCGCTTGGACAGAGCGTAGTCATAACCGAAGGACACCAGCGTGGCGCCGGTGTTGGCGTTGGTGGTGCTGCCGGTCTTGGTGTTGCCTGCCTTGCTGTAGGTGAACAGCACGGTGCCGGCGCCCATCGGCACAGTCACCGGGAAGGACGTTACCGTACGCTCGGTGTCGGTGAACGCGGCCACGTTGGCTGCTGCAGCACGCGTAGCGGACTTGTCCCAGGTCAGACCCAGGGTGGCCACACCCAAGTTGTAATTCACCATCAGGGTGGTGGCCTTCTGGCCGATACGGGCGACCGTCGCCGTCTGGTCTTCACCCTTGGCTTGCCAGATCGACAAGCCAGCGGTCAGCGGACCCTTGACGTAATCAGCACGCAGGTTGGTGGCGTTGCCACCGCTGGTCTTGCCAACCGCGCCTTCAGAGCCAGCGAAGTTGGTGCTGTAGGTGCCTTGGAAAGTCAGGCCGCTGAAGTTGGGCGACGTGTAGCGCGTCACGTTCACGGAACGGCTGGCATTGGCAATCACAGCATTGCCGGAGCTGCCATTGACAAAGCCCAGCAGGCCGCAGCTGGAAGCTTGCAGCGCCGTGGCACGCGTGCCGTGGGTATCGCTGCCCAGGCAGTAATGGGTGTCCAGCTTGCCGATCTGGAGGTTACCGAACTTGCCGGACAGACCGATGAAGGTGGCACCGCCAGCCAGCGGGCTTGCCGCGGGTTGGCCGCCGTTGTCATCGATACGGAAGCGGGTGTCGACTTGGAAGTTGGCGCGCAGACCGCCGCCCAGGTCTTCGCTGCCGCTCAGGATGAAGCGCGAAGAACCGTCAGCCAAGCCGGTGGCACTGCCCGTGGCAGCGGTCGCCGCACCGCCGGAATACTTCGTTTGCGCCAAACCGGCCTTCACGTTGCCCGACAGGGTGACGGTGGATTGCGCGAAGGCAGTCGTGGTGGCCATCGCGGCCAGAGCAATCAGGGTCTTCTTCATGTGAACAATCTCCTAGGTTGAAAACATCCTGGTGCCCGCCAAAGCCACGCCCTGGTAGGCACGGCCTTCATCTCTGCGGCGACGCATCAAGAGGCTGGCCGCATTGCACCAGAGCGGGACAAAGCTTGCCAAGCCCCCACAGTCAAAATCGCCAGAGGCTGTGGTGCAGGCACAACGAAGCCTAGGGACAGCCCTTATGCTTGCGGGCATGTTGTCTTTCACCGACCGTGTGTTGTCCAGCGTGGACAGCGCCTTGAGAACCGTCTTCGCCGCGTCCCAAGCCTCCCGCCCCCTGCCGCCGGACCCCAGCCCGAAAGGCCCTGCTGCTGTCGGGGTGGGTGCTGGCGCCAAAACCCCGGGAAGCCCGGAAAGCCACGCCGGTTTGTCCGAAGCGGATCAGCGCCTGTCAGGCGCCCTGATGCGCGTGAACCACGTGGGCGAGGTGTGCGCGCAGGCGCTGTACCAGGCCCAGGCGCTGACGGCCCGCAGCCCTCAAATGCGGCAGCAGATGCTGGCGGCAGCGCGGGAAGAGACCGATCATCTGGCCTGGACGCAGACGCGCCTGCGCGAACTGAACGACCGGCCCAGCTGGCTGAACCCGCTGTGGTACGCGGGCGCCTTTGCCATCGGCCTGGTGGCCGGACGCCTGGGCGATGCGGCCAGCCTGGGCTTCGTGGTGGAAACGGAGCGTCAGGTGGAAGCCCACCTGGCCCGCCACCTGGACCGCCTGCCCATGGGGGACGGGGCCTCACGCGCCATCGTCGAGCAGATGAAGCTTGACGAAGCCCGCCACGCCGACGAAGCCCTGGCCGCCGGCGCAGCCCCCATGCCCGAGCCCGTGAAATGGCTGATGAAAGCCAGCGCCCGGGTCATGACCACGGTGGCGCACCGGGTGTAGCGGCGGCGCCCTGTCGCCTCGCTGAAACCCGAGCCAGGCACCTCCACGATGCGTTGACTCATCAGCGGTGATGGAGGAATGCCCGCGCAAACGACGGCAAGGGCAGACGGTCAGCGGCAGACGGTCAGCACCAGGCTGCCGCAGGCGAACGCAGAAAGGTCTCCAGGTCCACCCCGCCCGGGCCGACGACGATGCCGGGCTGCGTGCCAAACATGCGGCTGAAACGCTCCAGCGCATTGGCCGCCCCTCGGGGCCGGCTGCTCTTGACCTCGATGGGCACGACCCGGGTGCCCTTGCGCAGGATGAAATCCACCTCGTCCTGTCGGTCTCGCCACCACAGCACTTCCACGCCGGGGCCTGCGGTGTTCACAAGATGAGCGCCCACAGTGGACTCCACCAAACGGCCCCAGGCCGCTCCGTCTGCGCGCGCCTGTTCGAAGGTTTGCGGCCACTGGGCGCTGACCAGGGCGCCGTTGAGCGCCTGGAGCTTGGGGCTGGCCGCGCGGCTGCGGGCCTCGTCGCCGGCAAACTTGTCCAGCCCCACCACCATCCAGGCCCCCGCCAGCAGGCGCAGGTAATGCGCGAGCGTGGTGGTGTTGCCCGCATCTTGCAACTGGCCCAGCATCTTCTGGTACGACAGCACCTGCCCTGAATACAGACAGCCCAGGACGAACAGCCTGCGCAGCAGCGCCGGCTTGTCGATACGCGCGAGTTGCAGCACGTCGCGCGACAAGGTGGGCTCGATGATGGCGTCCAACACGTGGCTGCGCCAACGGAATTCGTCATCAGCGAGCACGGCGGCACCTGGATAGCCTCCGAACCAGACGTATCGCTCGACGTCCCAACCGAAGGCGCTGTGCATCTCGGCAAAGGACCAGTGCGGCACGCGGATCAGTTCAAAGCGCCCAGCCAGGCTCTCGGAAAGCCCCTGTTGCAGCAGGAACTGGGAGGAGCCCAGCAGCACGACCTGGAGGGAAGACCCCCCAAAACCATCCTCGTCCCACAGACGCTTGACGACCTCGGACCACCTCGGCACCTTGTGGACCTCGTCCAGCACCAGCAGGGCCGGCCCCTGCAAGCTCAACCGCCGGCCCAGGGCCCACTGTTGTTCCACCCAGGCAGCATCCGGCGCTGCGGGCAGGTCTGCGGTGGCGTAGTGCGCCGGCCCGGCAAAGCGGGCCATGGCCTGACGGACCAGGGTGGTCTTGCCGACCTGACGGGGGCCAGCCAGTATCTGCAGAAAGCGGCGCGGCTCGGCCAGGCGGCGGGTCAATTCCTGCGCTTGGGCGCGCTCAATCAGGCCTGTCATGGCCTCGATTCTACAAATTACTCAGCCCAAGAAGCAATTTTACTCAGCTCGTTGAGCAAAATGAACAAGATCACCCCTCCACCACCTCAAAACTGGTGGTGACCTCGGCAGTCTTGGCCAGCATGATGGTGGCCGAGCAGTACTTTTCGTGGGACAGCGCCACGGCGCGCTCCACGGCGGCGGCGGGCACGCCCTTGCCGCTGACCACGAAGTGCAGGTGGATCTTGGTGAAGACCTTGGGGTCGCTGTCCGCGCGTTCGGCCTGCAACTTGACCTGACAGCCGGTGACGGCGTGGCGCCCGCGCTTGAGGATCAGCACTACGTCATAGGCCGTGCAGCCACCAGCGCCGGCCAGCAGCGTTTCCATGGGCCGCGGGGCCAGGTTGCGGCCACCGCCCTCGGGCGCGCCGTCCATGTTGATCAAGTGGCCGCTGCCGGTTTCGGCCGCAAAGCCCATGCCGGTGGACGGCATCCAGTGGATGGTGCATTCCATGTTGCATCTTGGTGCGCACTCGGGTGGCACACGGTGGGTGAACGAGGCCTGGATTGTGCGCGTGGGCACGCTGGCTTGCTGACATGCCGGCACGGGGGCGCCCCCGTGGCCGGGGCCGCTGGGGCCCA
Source organism: Rubrivivax sp. (assembly GCA_044372085.1). GTDB lineage: Bacteria > Pseudomonadota > Gammaproteobacteria > Burkholderiales > Burkholderiaceae_C > Rubrivivax. The sequence goes on along the minus strand of JBILSM010000005.1, from coordinate 17,340 downwards.
AGACCGGGTGATCGGGTCCGCCCGCCATACGTCAGGCACGTTTCGTGCTTTTCCCCTGCCGGAAATGGACCTTTCGCACGAACTGAATGCGCCGCTGAAGCACTCTTGCTGCGCTGCAACAATCCAGTGCTAGACTCATTGCACGCTGCAGCGCAGGGGTTCGGGACACAACGCCCGCCCTCTTCAGAGTGAACACGCTGCACACCGGTTGTCTCCTCCACCTCCTCCAATGGTGGATTGACCCGGAGCCTCTCGGGGCTCCGGGTCTTTTTTTGCCTGCGGGGTACGGCGGTGGCGCTTCTATGATTCTGTGATGCCCCATTCCTCCGACTCCCACGCCTCCCCCCCGTCCCCGTCCTCCCCTGCCCAGGCCACGGCCGCGCCGGGCAAGGCCGCGCAGCGCTCTGCGGCGGATTACCTCAAGCGCATCCTGACCGCCCGCGTCTACGACGTCGCCATCGAGTCGGCGCTGGAGCCGGCGCGGCACCTGTCGCGCCGCCTGGGCAACCAGGTGCTGCTCAAGCGCGAGGACCAGCAGCCCGTGTTCAGCTTCAAGCTGCGCGGGGCCTACAACAAGATGGCCCACCTGACGCCCGAGCAGCGCGCGCGCGGCGTGATCTGCGCTTCGGCCGGCAACCACGCCCAGGGCGTGGCGCTGTCGGCACGCAAGATGGGCTGCAAGGCCACCATCGTGATGCCGGTGACCACGCCGCGCGTGAAGATCGACGCGGTGCAGGCGCTGGGCGGCGAAGTGGTGCTGCATGGCGACAGCTATTCCGACGCCTACCAGCGGGCGCTGGAGTTGCAACAGTCCCAGGGGCTGACGTTCGTCCACCCCTTCGACGACCCGGACGTGATCGCGGGCCAGGGCACGGTGGCCATGGAGATCCTGCGTCAGCACCAGGGGCCGCTGGACGCCGTGTTCGTGGCCATCGGCGGCGGCGGGCTGATCTCCGGCGTGGCGGCCTACATCAAGGCCGTGCGGCCCGAGGTGAAAGTGATTGGCGTGCAGACCGTGGACTCCGACGCCATGATGCAGTCGGTGCAAAAGGGCCGGCGCGTGCAACTTGCCGACGTGGGGCTGTTCTCTGACGGCACGGCGGTGAAACTGGTGGGCGAAGAGACGTTCCGCTTGACGCGCGCCCTGGTGGACGACTACGTGCGCGTGGACACCGACGAGGTCTGCGCCGCCATCAAGGATGTCTTCCAGGACACCCGCAGCATCCTGGAGCCGGCCGGCGCGCTGGGCGTGGCCGCCATCAAGCAGTACGCGCAAACGCACAAGTGCAAGGGCCATACCTTCGTGGCCATCACCTGCGGCGCCAACATGAATTTCGACCGCCTGCGCTTCGTGGCCGAGCGCGCAGAGTTCGGTGAGCAGCGCGAGGCGCTGTTCGCCGTGACCATTCCCGAGGAGCGCGGTTCGTTCCGGCGCTTCATCGAGCTGATCGGCAGCTCTGCCGGGGCGGCCAGCCCGCGCCAGGTGACGGAGTTCAACTACCGCATCTCCAACGAGAAAGTGGCGCACGTGTTCGTGGGCCTGACGCTGAACAAGCGCGAAGAGGGCCCGAAGATCGCCCGGCTGTTCGAGCGCCAGGGCTTCGCCACGGTGGACTTGTCTGACGACGAGATGGCCAAGGAGCACATGCGCCACCTGGTGGGCGGGCGCAGCGAGCTGGCGCGCGACGAGCGGCTGTTCCGCTTCACCTTTCCGGAGCGGCCGGGTGCGCTCAAGCGCTTTCTGTCGTCCATGCACCCGAGCTGGAACATCAGCCTGTTCCATTACCGCCACCAGGGCGCGGACTATGGCCGCATCCTGGTGGGCCTGCAGGTGCCGGCCAGTGACTCGGCAGCCTTCGACGAATTCCTGCGGACCCTGGCCTACCCCTGCGTGGAGGAGACGGCCAACCCGGTGTACCGGCTGTTCCTGCGCTGAACCCGGGGCCACCGGCCCATCACCGGCCGATCACCGGCCCTTCACCGGCCCTTCACCGGCCGATCACCGGCAGAACGCTCAGGCCCGCACCCAGTCCATCTCCACCCGCTGCTGCAGGCTGCGGGCCACGCGCAGGGCGTCACGCAGCAGCCGGCGGTCCAGGTCGTTCAGGAGGTCCAGGCCCACCCGGTTGGGGTTGCCGGGTTCGGCCTGCGCAGCGCCGTCTTCGGCCACGCCCTGGGCGCGCAGGCGCAGCATCTGCAGCACCTCGAACGCGGCGGCCCAGCTCTCCCGTTCGGCGGCCGGCACCCCCATGGCCTGGCCGGCACCCAGCAGACGATCGCGCGTGCCCACAGCGGCCAACCCGTGGGCCAGGGCCAGGCAGCGCGCGGCGTCCACGAACACGGCCGTGCCGTGCAGCTTCATGTCGATGACGGGCCGCCCGCCGTGCTGCACCGTGTCCAGCCCGCCGTGCCAGTTCAGGGCCGGGCGAAAGTTCAAGGAGTTGGCCGCCAGCAGCCGGACGAAGCGCGGATGCCTGGGCGCCTGCTCGCAGATCAGCGCACGCAGCGGCGCCACCAGTGCGGCCTGGCCGGCAATGGGCCTCAGGTCAAAGAAGATGCCGGCCTTGAGGAGGTCCTGCGGCTGGCCGTGCAGCATCCAGCCGCTGAAGGCCGTGGCCCAGGCCGAAACGGTCTGCGTGCAGGCGGGCTCGCCGGCCATGATGCCGCCCTTGCACAGCGGAAAGCCACAGGCGTCCAGCGCCTGGTTGGCGTGACGGGCCATGGCCAGCCAGCGTTCGCGCTCGGCCTGGCCAACCTCGTCATCGAGCACCAGGCCGTTGTCCTGGTCGGTGGCGATGGTCTGCTCGCCGCGGCCCTCCGAGCCGAAGGCCACCCAGCAGGCGCGGGCCAGGTCCAGCCCGTGCTGAGTCGCCAGCAGGAACAGCACGCGCTGCACCAGAGCGTCGTTGAGGTGGCTGACCAGGCGGGTCAGGCTGCGCGCGGCCAGCCCCTCAGCCAGCAACTGCCGCGCCAGGGCCGGGATCTGCGGGGCCAGCGCCTGCAGCGTGGCCAGATCGGGCGCGCTGCGCAGCGCGCCGCCCAAATCGCGCAGCGAGCGCCGTTGCAGGGCGAACAGGTCGCGCTCGGACACCAGGCTGACCACGCGGTCGCCCTGGGTCAGGGGCACATGTCGGATGCCGTGGCGCAACATCAGCGCAGCGGCCTGCTGCAGCGGCTGCTCGATGTCCAGGGTGTGCACGGGCGCGCTCATCACCGCGCGCAGCGGCGTGCGCCGCGCGTCCAGGGGCGGGTCGGCCAGCACCACGCGGGTCAACAGATCGTGTCGGGTGAGGATGCCCAGCGCCAAGCCTTGCGCATCCAGGGCCAGGACCGAGCCCACGCGATGCTGGCTCATCAGGCTCAGGGCCTCGTGCAAAGTGGCTTCGGGCGAGACGGCCACGGGCCGGCGGCGCGGCAGGGTGGACAGGGGCTGCTCAAGGCCTTGTTGCGCCAGCGCATGCGCCCTCAGGGCAGCCGCCGGGTCGTCCTCGAGCGCAGGCTTTCCCTCAGGCAAGGGTTCCATGTCAGGCGCAACCCGTCAGCGGTTGGCCGGGCCGGGGCGGCGCAAGGCCTCAGACGATGGCTGGCCCTCGGCGCCCGGCGGCACGCCGGCGTTGCCTGGCACGGGCTTGGCCATGGCCGGGGCGGGCGAGGGAGCCAGCGCCGCGGGTGGAGGCGCTATCACCGCCAGTCGGCCCGCGGCCGCAGGCGCCAGCGGGGACAGTTCCAGCGTCACCAAAGGCGCCCCACCGCGCGGGCCGATCTCCACGCCACGCGCGCTCACCTTTTGCAGCACGCTGGAGCCATCCACCGGGCTGCCCACCGGGAAGGTGCGCGGCGGCTTGCCGTCCACGGCCAGCGTCGCCCACCCTGCACGGCCGGCACCACCCCCGCCGCCTGCGGCAATGACGCCCAAAAGCTGGAACCGGCTTTGCTGCGCATCAGCGGGGGGTGCCTCGGTGTCGGTGGACGACAAGACCGGGTCCGGCCCCAGCAGCCGGCCCAGGTCGGAGCGCACCACGGTGGCCAGGGGCGCTGGCTGGGCATGGGCCGGCGCTTCGGGTGCGCTTCCGGACAAATGCAAGCCCCAGAAGACCGCGGCGCCCGCCACTGCAGCCCAGATGAGGAAAGCCGAGGTTTTCGCCAGCATCAGGGAATTATGATGGACTGACCCCTTTCTGAGCCCTCCAGAGCGCCATGATGACACCCCGTTTCCCGCGCCTGCATCGCCCCGGCTTGACCGGACTCAAGGCTGCTGAGGCCGCCGAGGCCCCTGTGGCCGCTGTGGCCACAACCGCCGCTGAGCCCGGCGCCCGCCGGCGCGCGGCCGGCTTCACCCTGATCGAGATCATGGTCGTGCTGGTGATCATCGGCGTGCTGGCCGCGCTGATCGCCCCGAACGTGCTCAACCGGGCCTCCGATGCGAAGGTTCAGGCAGCGCAAACAGATGTGAAGAGCCTCATGCAGGCACTCAAGCTCTACAAGCTGGACAACCAGCGCTACCCCACGGCCGCGCAAGGCCTGGAAGCTCTGGTGCGCAAGCCTTCCAGCGGGCCGGACGCGCCCAACTGGAAGCCCTACCTGGACAAACTGCCGCCCGACCCCTGGGGCCGCGCCTACCAGTACCTGAACCCGGGGCTCAAAGGCGAGATCGACGTCTTCAGCTTCGGTGCCGACGGGCAACCGGGTGGTGAGGGCCCCGATGCCGACATCGGCTCCTGGCAATAGGGGCCGCGCAGCGAGCTTCGCAGCCGGTGCGGGGGTTCGATCAACGCCCGGCACGGGCCGCCCTGCCGGCACAAGCTGCTCGGGGAAGGGCCGGCAGAACCGGCGGCGGGGCTTCACCCTGATCGAGTTGCTCATCGTCGTGGCCATCGTGGCCCTGGCCTCGAGCCTGGTCACCCTGGCCCTGCGCGACCCCGACGCCTCGGCCCTGGAGCGCGAAGCCGACCGCCTGTCCGCCCTGCTGGAGGCAGCGCGGGCCGAATCCCGCGCTTCGGGACTGGCCGCGCGGTGGGTGCCGGCATCCGCTTCGGCGGCGGTTGAGGAGGGCGCGCCGCACTTTCGCTTCGTGGGGCTGCCCGCCGCCCTGAACCTGCCGCAGCGCTGGCTGACGCCGCAGGTGCAGGCCGAGGTGGTGGGGGCCCGCAGCCTGCTGCTGGGACCTGAGCCCCTGATCGGTGCTCAGCGCGTGAGCTTGCGCCTGGGCGACCGGCGCCTGACCCTGGCCACCGATGGCCTGGGGCCGTTCGAGCCCGAGGCCGCAGACACGGGCTCGCCGCAGGCGGCCGTCGCCCGGCCTTGACGACGTGGCCGCGATGAACCGCAACAGCGGCCTAGCGCGCCCCGGAGGCTCCGGTGGCTTCACCCTGGTGGAGGTGCTGGTGGCGCTGGCCATCGTGGCGGTGGCCCTGGCCGCGGGGATGCGGGCCGCCGCGGGGGTGGTGGAAGGCGCGCAGCGCCTGGCCGACATCACCGCGGCGCAGTGGTGTGCCGACAACCAGTTGGCGGCTCTGAAGCTCAGCCGACAGTTCCCGGGCGTGGGCGATGCCGATTTCAGCTGTGAGCAGCTCGGCCGCCAGTACCGGGGCACGCTGCGCACGCGCCCCACGCCCAACCCCAACTTCCGCCGTGTCGATGCCGTCGTGCGCAACGCCGACGGCCAACCCCTGCTGACGGTCACCACCGTGGCCTCCCGGCTGTGAAGACGCTGCCCGCCACGGCCGAAAGGCCGGCGCAGGATCTCCTGGGCTTCCCAGGTCGCCCACGCCGCGCAACCGACGCAGGGCGCGGACAGGCGCGCAGCCTCAGGGGGCGGACGCCGGGATTCACGCTGGTGGAAGTGCTGGTGGCACTGGCCGTGATGGCCATCATCGCGGGCATGGCCTGGCAGGGCCTGGACACCATGGTGCGCTCGCGCGAGGCGGCTCAGGCGTCTTCGCAGGCCACGCAGCGCACCAGCATCGCGCTGGCGCAGTGGGAACGTGATCTGTGGGCGGTGCTGCCCACGGGCGCCGTGCCGGCCCTGCGCTTTGACGGTGCGCAGGTCCGCCTGACGCGCGAGGCCGCCGAGGGCGGGGTGCAGGTGGTGGTGTGGAGCCGCCGAGATGGCGCCTGGTGGCGCTGGGCCAGCCCGGCGGTGACCCGCACCGGCGAACTGCAGGACCTGTGGCTGCGCAGCCAGCAACTGCTGGGGCAGGAGACGGGCACCGTCAAGCTGCTGGACAGTCTGGACGGGCTGCAGCTGTACTTCCACCGCGACAACGCCTGGACAAACGCCCAGTCCACAGGAGACCGCAACGCCCAGGTTGCCACGCCGACAGGGGCTGGCGCCCCCCCCGGGGCCCTGCCTGCGGCCCTGGACGAGCGTCTGCCGAACGCGGTGCGCCTGGTGCTGAACCTGCCTGCGGGCCCCCTCACCCGCGACCTGCTGATGCCACCGCAGCCATGAGCCCCTCGCGTCTGCATGCCCATCCTCACCGGCCGCCATCGGCCCAGCGCGGCGCCGCGCTGCTGCTGGCCATGACCCTGCTGGCCCTGGTGGCCTCGCTGGCCGCCGGCATGGTCTGGCAGCAGTGGCGCGCGGTGCAGGTGGAGTCGGCCGAGCGTTCGCGGGGGCTGTCCACCTGGATCCTGGCCGGTGCACTGGACTGGACGAGGCTGATCCTGCGCGAGGACGCCCGCTCGGGCGCCGTGGACCACGCGGGCGAGCCCTGGGCGACGCCCTTGGCCGAGGCCCGGCTGTCCAGCTTCCTGGCGGCTGACCGCGAGGCCACCGCCGACAGCGAGGTCGAGGCCTTCCTGGCGGGCTCGATCACCGACGCGCAGGCGCGCTACAACCTGCGCAACCTGTTCACGGACGAAGGTCAGGCGGTGGCCGTGGAGCGCGACACCCTGGGCCGCCTGTGCGCTGCGGCCGGGCTGACCCCGCGAGACGCCGAGCGCATCCTCACCGGGCTGGCCGGCGCCTGGCGGGCCCGTTCGGCCACACCGACGGGGGGCGGGGCCTCGGCGCCCGGCGCGGGAAGGGGTACCGGAGCGGGCGCATCCACCCAGGACGAAGACACCCGGGTGCTGCCTGTACAGCGTTTCGAACACCTGGCCTGGCTGGGGCTGGAGCCGGCGGTGCTGCAGGCCCTGCGGCCCCTGGTGGACGTGCTCCCCACCCGCACGCCCGTGAACCTGAACACGGCGGGGCGCGAGGTGCTGGCCGCCGTGCTGGCCGTGGACGCCGGCACCGCCGAGCGCCTGGTGCAGGCCCGGCAGCAGCAGGCCTTCGAGGGGCTGGACCAGGTGCGTGCGCTGCTGCCGCCAGGCACTCCCCTGGAGAGCAGCCGGGTGTCGGTGGGCAGCCAGTACTTCGAGGTGCTCGGCCGGCTGCGCCTGGAAGACCGGGTGCTGGAGGAAGCCTCGCTGGTGCGCCGCCGCGGCACGGCGGAGGTGTTGGCGGTGCACAGGCTGCGCCGCAACCTGCAGGCCGCGACCGAGTGACAACGCCTGAGGATGCCTGAAGACGACTGACGCAGCACGACGGTCAAGGTTGCGCATGCCCGGCACGGGCCCCGTGGGCCGGCGTACAGTCCGGGCGCCAGGGGATCGTCCCCCCGTTGCAGGGTACTGCCTGCCAGTCTCTTGACGCACTGCACGCCACTGTCATGTCCGTCCTCGTCGTCCTCATGCCCATGCCCGCGCGCGCCGCTGACAGCGACGTGCAAGGAGTGGGCGCGGCCGTGCCAGGCCGGCGCGACACCCCGTGGCGCTGGGCCCTGTCGGACGACGGCCGCCAGGTGACCCGCCAGGGCGAGGACCCTCCCGCCCTGTGGCCCCGGGCCGACACGCTGGTGGCCCTGGTGCCGCCTCAGGCTCTGTCCTGGGCCAGCCTGGACCTGCCGAAGGTGCCCGCAGGGCGCATGCGGGCTGCCCTGTCGGGCGCGCTCGAAGAGGGGCTGCTGGAGGAGCCCGAACACCTGCACTTCGCCTTGCCGCCCCAGGCCAGGCCGGGCCGGCGCTGCACCATCGCCCTGCTGGCCCGGGCGCCGCTGTCGGCCGCCCTGCAGGCCGCCGAAGCCGCCGGGCGGGACATCGACCGGGTGGTGCCTCTGTTCGAGCCCGGCCCAACACCCCGCGCCCACTTCCAGCAGGCGGCCCACGATGGCCCGGCCGCAACCCAACTGGTGTGGGCCGACGAGGGCGGTGTGGCGGCCGTGCCGCTGGAGGGCGACGGTGCCCGGGAACTGGTCCCGCCCGCGTCGGCCCAGCAGGCCGAGGATCCGCCGGCAGGCCCGGCCATCACCTGGACCTGCACGCCGGCCGCCGCCGCCCGGGCCGAGGCCTGGTCGGGTCGGCCGGTGCCGGTGGTGCCAGAGTGGCAACCGGGGCTGGAAGCCGCCGGCAGCGCGTGGGAGCTGCGCCAGTTCGATCTGGCCCCAGGACATCGGGGCCTGCGGCTGGGGCGGGACGCGTGGCGCCGGTTCTGGTCCGCCCCTTGGCGACCGCTGCGTCTGGGCCTGGCCGCGGCGGTGGCGGTGAACGTGCTGGGCCTGCACGCCTGGTCCTGGCAGCAGCAGCAAGCCGTGCGCGCCGCCCAGCAGGCCCAGGTGAGCCTTCTGCAGTCCACCCACCCGCAGATCCGCGTGGTGCTGGACGCACCGCTGCAGATGCAGCGCGAACTGGACAGGCTTCGGCAGGCCGCGGGGCAGCCAGGTGAAGCCGATCTGGAAGCGGCACTGGCTGCCGCCGCTGCGGCCTGGCCGGCCGGCCAGGCGCCACCGCAAGCCCTGCGCTACGAGCGCGGACGCCTGACCTTGTCAGCAGCGGGCATGGATGGGACCCAGGTGTCCTCCATGAACGAACGATTGCAGCCTCTGGGCTGGTCCGTGGCGGCTGCAGGCGGGGCCCTCTCGCTGACGCGTCGCAACGTGTCTGCCGGGCGGGGGGGCACGCCATGAAGCCTGAAACGTCCGGCAGCTCCGCCCTTGCTGCAGTCTCCGCCCTTGCCGCATGGCGCGCGGTGCTGGCAGCCCGCTGGCAGGCCCTGGCCCCGAGGGAGCGCGCAGCCCTGACGCTGGCTGCCTGGGTGGTGGGCGCCGCGGCGCTGTGGTGGTGGGGCCTCCAGCAGCCGCTGACCCAGGGACGCCTGGCGCAGCAGCGCCTGACCAGCCTTCTGGAACAGCAAGGGGATATGCAGCGGCAGGCGGCCGAAGCACGGTCGCTGAAGACCACGCCCGCCCAGCCTGCCGGGCAGGCGGAGCAGGCCTTGCAGGCCGCCACGGCCCGGCTGGCCCCGCGAGGCCGGCTGCAGATCCAGGGCGACCGTGCCGTGCTGACGGTCGAAGGCGCCAGCGGCACCGAATTGCAGGCCTGGTGGGCCGAGGCCCGCGCAGGGGCCCGGGCGCGGGTAGTAGAGATGCAACTGACGCGCCAGGAGCGCGGGTTGTCCGGCACCATCGTCGTCGCCTGGAGCACCGCGGGGGCTGCACCGTGACCGCCGCCACGCGCTGGGCCCTCGCCGGCGCCCTGCTGGGCGCCTTGGTTGCAACCGTGGTCTTCGCCCCGGCGCGCTGGGTGGCCTGGGCGCTGCTGCAGGCCAGCCAGGGGCGCGTGGTGCTGGGCCACACGCAGGGCACGGTCTGGTCTGGTCATGGGCGGCTCACCCTCACCGGCGGGCAGGGCAGCCGCGATGCCCTGACCCTGCCAGGGCAGCTGAGCTGGAAACTCAACGTGGCAGGCGGCTGGGGCGGGCTGGCCGCGCGTCTGAGCCTGCGCCACCCAGACCTGATGCCTGCGCCGCTGGTGCTGCGGCTGCAACCGGGCCTGGGCCCCTGGAGCCTGTCGCTGGCGGAGAACAAGACGTCGGACACGACGCCGGGCAGGCCAGCGGGACCGCCAGGGGCGAGTTCCGGGTCTCCTGCTGAGGCGGCTCCTCGGGCGGCTTCCGGCACGCCCTCCGGCGCCACCGTGCTGTGGCCCGCGGCCTGGCTCAGCGCCCTGGGCACCCCCTGGAACACGCTGCAGCCCTCGGGCCTGCTGCGCCTGTCCAGCCCCGGCTTCACGCTCCAGATGGCACCTGGCGGGTTGCGGCTGCAGGGCTCGCTGGTGCTGGAGGCCACCGACATCGCCTCACGCCTGTCCACTCTGCCGCGCCTGGGCAGCTACCGGGTGGTGGTGGCCGGCCCCGGCGGCGGTGAGGCCGCCACGGTGCAGTTGAACACCCTCGACGGCGCCCTGCTGCTCAGTGCCTCCGGGCAGTGGACGGGGGCACGGCTGCGGTTGCGCGGCGAAGCCCGCGCCGCGCCCGGCCAGGAGGCCGCGCTGCAGAATCTGTTGAACCTCATCGGCACGCGCGACGGAGCGCGGTCGATTCTTTCGATCGGATGAGCATGAACCCGTCTCGGCTTTCCCTGAGCACACTGGCGGCCGCACTGTGGGTGGGTACGGGCAGCGGGATGCTGGCCCCCACCAAATTGCACGCCCAGTCGGCGGGCAACGCCTCTGCGGCCGCCCCTTCCGCCGCCCCTGCAACCCCAGCCGCCCCCCAGCCCGACACACGCGCCATGCGGTCGCGCACCAAGGTCACGGTCAACTTCGTCAACGCCGATGTAGAGGCCGTGACACGGGCCTTCGGCGCCATGATCGAGCGCCAGATCGCCGTGGACCCCCGGGTGAAGGGCAACATCACTGTCTACAGCGAGCAGCCCCAGACCATCCGCGAGGCCTATGCCAGCTACCTCACGGCGTTGCGGGGGCTGGGCTTTGCGATGGTGGAGAGCGCGGGCCTGCTGAAGGTGGTGCCCGAGGCCGACGCCAAGCTGCAGGCCGGCACCGTGGTGGTGGGCGAAGCCACGGCACGGGCCGACCAGGTGCTGACGCAGATCTTCAGCCTGCGCTACGAGAACGCGAACAACCTGGTGACGGTGCTGCGCCCGCTGATCACGGCCAACAACACCATCAACGTCAGCCCGGGCAGCAATACGGTGATCATCACCGACTACGCCGACAACCTGCAGCGCCTGGGCAAGATCATCGCGGCGCTGGACCAGCCCGCCCAGACCGACATCGAGATCGTGCCGCTGAAGCATGCGGTGGCGGCCGATCTGGCCCAGCTGGTGCAGCGCCTGTCCGAAGCCACGGTGCCCGGCACGCCTGGGGCGACCGCGGGCGCCGGCGCGGGCACGGGCGTGACGGTGGCCGCGGATTCCCGCAGCAACTCGCTGATCGTGCGCGCACCCAACCGTGCACGGCTGGCCGGAACCTTGTCCATCATCGACAAGCTCGACCGGCCCGCCCAGGGCGCGGGGCCGCAAGGCAACTTCTGGGTGGTGCACCTGCGCAACGCCGATGCCACACGCCTGGCCACCGTGCTGCGTGCTGCCTTTGCCAGCACCGGCAGCGCCACGGGGGGCCCGGGCCCGACCTCGGGCAGCACCGGCGGCGCCACGTCCGGCAGCATGCCTGCCCCGCCCGCTGTCGGGGCTCCGGGGGCCGCCGCCACTGCGCCCATCACGGCGGCGGCCCAGCCCTCCACGGGCGGCTTCGTGCAGGCTGACCCGGCCACCAACTCGCTGATCATCACCGCGCCCGAACCGCTGTACCGTCAGGTGCGGGCCATGATCGACCAGCTCGACACGCGCCGCGCCCAGGTGTACATCGAGAGCATGATCGTGGAGGTGTCGGGCGAGAACGCGGCGGACTTCGGCTTCCAGTGGCAGGGCCTCATCGGCAGCCGGGGCGACAGCAGCCTGATCGGCGTGGGCACCAACTTCGGCACCACCGGCAACCTCATCGGGCTGAATACCGGCGCGGCCGCCGGAAAGATCAACCTGGGTGAAGGCTTGAACATCGGCCTGATCCGCAACTACGGCGGCACCTACGCGCTGTCGGCCATCGCCCGCGCGCTGCAGAGCCAGACCAGCACCAACATCATCTCCACGCCCAACCTGATCACGCTGGACAACGAGGAAGCGAAGTTCGTGGTGGGCAGCAACGTGCCCTTCGTGACGGGCCAGTTCACCAGTACCGGCACTTCGGTGGCCAACCCCTTCCAGACCATCGAGCGCAAGGATGTGGGCATCACGCTGCGCATCAAGCCGCAGATCGGTGAGGGCGGCACCGTGCGCATGACGATCTTCCAGGAGTCCTCCAGCGTCAGTGACAAGGTGGCCCCGGGCACCACCAACGCCGGGCCCTCCACCAACAAGCGGCAGATCGAGACCAACGTGGTGGTGGACGATGGCGGCATCATCGTGCTGGGCGGGCTGATCGAGGACCGCTTCATCGAGAACAAGTCCAAGGTCCCGCTGCTGGGCGACATCCCGGGCGTGGGGACGCTGTTTCGCAGCGAGAGCCGCACCAAGAACCGCACCAACCTGATGGTGTTCCTTCGGCCGGTGGTGCTGCGTGACGCCCCGGCGGGCGACCGCCTGAGCCTGGACCGCTACGACCAGATCCGCGCCCAGCAGAAGGAAGCGCAGCCGGCGCCCCACCCCATGCTGCCGCTGCAGGACAGCCCTGTGCTGCCGCCGGTTCAGGCCCCGGCCCCAGGACCGGCTTCTGGTCCGGCTGCGGGTCCGGCTGCTGGTGCGGCCACAGGCCCGGCCCTTGCCGCACCGCCCGCCAAGCCCTGAGCGCGACGGCATGCGACACCCCCTGCCCTACGCCTTCGCCAAGGCCCGTCAGGTCCTGCTGCAGGACGATGGCCGCCAGCGCGTGCTGTGGACGACGCCGGCCACGCCACTGTCCACCTTGTCGGAAGTGCTGCGCGTGCATCCTGTGGACCTGTGGCAGCGCGAAGCGGCACCCCAGCTGCAGGCGCGCATCGCCGCGGCCTACGCGGGCGGCGAAGGCAGCGCCGCGGCGGTGGTGGGCGAGGTGGAAAGCGCGGTGGACCTGTCGCGCCTGATGCAGGAACTGCCCGCCGTGGAAGACCTGCTCGAAGCCGCCGACGACGCGCCCATCATCCGCATGCTCAACGCCTTGCTGACCCAGGGTGTGCGCGACGGCGCCAGCGACATCCACATCGAGCCCTACGAGCGCAGCAGCGCGGTGCGCTTCCGCGTGGACGGCACGCTGCGCGAGGTGGTGCAGCCCAACAAGGCGCTGCACGCCGCGCTGATCTCGCGCCTGAAGATCATGGCCGAGCTCGACATCTCGGAAAAACGCCTGCCGCAGGACGGCCGCATCTCGCTGCGGCTGGGCACGCGGGCCATCGACGTGCGGGTCTCCACCCTGCCTGGCGCCCACGGCGAACGCGCGGTGCTGCGCCTGCTGGACAAGACCGAAACGCGCTTCAGCCTGGAGGCCTCGGGCATGAGCGGTCAGGTGCTGCAAGGCTTTGACCGGTTGATCCGCCAGCCGCACGGCATCGTGCTGGTCACCGGGCCCACGGGCTCGGGCAAGACCACCACGCTCTACGCCTCGCTGGCGCGCATGGACACGGCCACCACCAACGTGCTGACCGTGGAAGACCCCATCGAGTACGAGCTGCCCGGCATCGGCCAGACCCAGGTGAACGCGAAGATCGATCTCACCTTCGCCAAGGCGCTGCGCGCCATCCTGCGGCAGGACCCGGACGTCATCATGATCGGCGAGATCCGCGACTACGAGACCGCGCAGATTGCCATCCAGGCCTCGCTCACCGGCCACCTGGTGCTGGCCACGCTGCACACCAACGACGCACCTTCGGCCGTCACGCGCCTGACCGACATGGGCGTGGAGCCCTTCCTGCTGAGCTCCAGCCTGCTGGGCGTGCTGGCGCAGCGCCTGGTGCGCCAGCTGTGCACCGCCTGCCGGCGCCAGGATGCCCAAGGGTTGTGGCACGCCGTGGGCTGCCCGGCCTGCGGGCACACCGGCTACAAGGGCCGCACGGGCGTGTACGAACTGATGACCGCCGACGAGGAGGTGCGCGCGCTCATCCACAACCGGGCGGCCGAGAGCGAGCTCACGGTGGCGGCCCTGCGCGGCGGCCTGCGGCCCATGCGCGAAGACGGGCAGCGGCTGGTGGCCGAAGGGGTGACTTCGGCCGAGGAAGTGGTGCGCGTGACACGCGACTGAGCACCGCAACGCCTTGAACCCGCAACACCTTCTGCTGCGCTGAACTCATGCCTGCCTTCCGCTTCGAGGCCGTGGACGCCGCCGGCAAGACGCACAGCGGCGTGCTGGAGGCGGACACGGCCCGCGCGGTGCGCATGCAGTTGCGCACGCGCTCCCTGGTGCCGCTGGAAGTGCAGGCCGTGGACGGTGCATCGCACAGCCCGACAGCCCCCACCTTCGGGCGCAGGGTGTTTCGAGGCACGGACCTGACGGTATGGACGCGGCAACTGGCCGGTCTGGTGGGCGCGGGACTGCCCCTGGAGCGGGCTCTCACCGCGCTGGCCGACGACGCCGAAGACCCGCGTCAGCGTGACCTGGTGGCCCAGTTGCGCAGCGAGGTCAATGCCGGCCACAGCTTCGCGCATGCACTGTCCACCGCGCCAAGGGAGTTCGACGACGTCTACCGTGCCGTGGTGGGGGCTGGCGAGCAAGGCGGCGCGCTGGGGCAGGTGCTGGAAAAGCTGGCTGACGACCTGGAGGAACGCCAGGCCTTGAAGTCCAAGCTGATCGGCGCCTCGCTATACCCGGCCATCGTCTCGGGCATCGCCTTGCTCATCGTGATCTTCCTGGTCACTTATGTCGTGCCGCAGGTGGCCAGCGTGTTCACCAGCTCCCGCCGTGCCTTGCCTGTGCTGACGGTGGCGATGCTGGCATTCAGCCAGTTCGCGCGCGACTGGGGCTGGCTGGTGGCCCTGGGCGCTGCCGGCGGCCTGGCCACGCTGCTGCTGCTGCGCCGCCAGGAGGCGGTGCGCCTGCGCATGGACGCCGCCTGGCTGCGCCTGCCGCTGGTGGGCCGCCTGGCGCGGGGCTACAACGCGGCGCGCTTTGCTGGCACCCTGGCCATGCTGGCAGGCGCGGGCGTGCCCATCCTCAAGGCCCTGCAAGCCGCCGCCGAAACCCTGGGCAACCGCGCCCTGCGCGCCGACGCGCTGGACGCGCTGGTGCAGGTGCGCGAGGGCGCGCCGCTGGCCAGCGCACTGGCGGCCAAGAAGCGCTTTCCGGGCCTGCTGGCCATGTTCGCGCGCCTGGGAGAGCAGACGGGGCAGTTGCCGCAGATGCTCTCGCGCGCGGCCGTGCAGCTCTCGGGGGAAGTGCAACGCCGCGCCATGGCGCTGGCCACCGTGCTGGAGCCGCTGCTGATCGTGACCATGGGCGCGGTCGTGATGCTGATCGTGCTGGCGGTGCTGCTGCCCATCATCCAGATGAACGCCTGGGTGAAGTGAGGCCCCGCGCCCCGGCCGGGACACAAGGCAGGCTCGCGCGACAAGGCCGCATTCTTTGCCAGCAGCCGCACGCTTCGAGTGCTGATCTGCCCCTAAAGCACTGCCTTCTACGGCCTTTTCCCGATGCTGCCGGCGCTGGCCTTTGCTTCAATGGTCTGGAAGGTCCGCTGGACCTCAGTGACCGTGTTGAAGGAGGACAGCCACCATGAGCCAGAACCCGGAGAGACTGCCCGTCACCCGAGGCCCCTCCCTGCCGATCGCCCGCATGCGCGCGGTGTACCGGCCCGAGGATGTGGCCAAGCGCCTGGACAAGCTGCCGCACAAGGAACACGAGAGCCTGCGCAGCACCTACGAGCGCATGCTGGAAAAAGGACCTGAACGCTTCCAGGTCAAGCCCTCGGGCCTGCCGGTGATGGACAGTCTCTATGAGGAACTGCCCAACTTCCAAGAGGCGCTGGACGATCTGAAGCGGCAGTTGGCGCTGTGCCAGGACAGCGCCGATGCGCTGGAGATCACCCCCATGCTGCTGCTGGGCCCGCCGGGCATCGGCAAGACGCACTTCGCCCGCGCCCTGGCCCGTCTGCTGGGCACGGGCATGGGCTTCGTGCCGATGAGCAGCCTGACGGCCGGGTGGATCCTCAGCGGTGCCTCCAGCCAGTGGAAGGGCGCGCGCCCTGGCAAGGTCTTCGAGACCCTGGTGGACGGCACCTACGCCAACCCGGTGATGGTGGTTGACGAGATGGACAAGGCGCGCGCAGAGCAGGCCTATGACCCGCTGGGCGCGCTGTACAGCCTGCTGGAGCAGGACACGGCCCAGGCCTTCACCGACGAGTTCGCCGAGGTGGCCATCGACGCCAGCCAGATCATCTGGGTGGCCACGGCCAATGACGAGCGCTCGATACCGGAGCCCATCCTCAACCGCATGAACGTCTACGAGGTGCACAGCCCCGACCGCGACGCCGCGCGCGCCATCGCGAGCCGGCTGTACGCCAGCATCCGCACGCAGCACGACTGGGGCCGGCGCTTCGACCCCGAGGCCAGCGACGAGGTGCTGGACGCCATGGCCGAGCTGGCACCGCGGGAGATGCGCCGCGCCTGGATGACCGCCTTCGGCAATGCACGGCTGGAGGGACGGGAGACCATCGAGCGGCGCGACCTGCCCGGAGCCGCAGCGCGGCGCACGCCCATCGGCTTCGTGCACTGAGCGCCGGCCATGCCCACCACCCTGGAAGGTCAGCTCGTCGTCGCCATCTCCTCGCGCGCGCTGTTCGACTTCGAGGAAGAGAACCGCCTGTTCGAGGCGCAGGACGACCGGGCGTACATGCAGTTGCAACTGCAGCGCCTGGACCAGCCGGCGCGTCCGGGCGTGGCCTTCTCCCTCGTGCGCAAGCTGCTGGCCTTCAACGCCGACGTGCCGCGCGTGCAGGTGGTGATCCTGTCGCGCAATGATCCGGTCTCGGGCATGCGCGTGTTCCGTTCGGCCCAGCACTACGGCCTGCCCATCGAGCGCGGCGTGTTCACGCGGGGCCAGAGCCCCTGGCGTTACCTCAAGCCCCTGGACGCGAACCTCTTCCTGTCCGTGAACGAGGCCGACGTGCGCAGCGCCCTGGCCGCCGGCGTGCCGGCCGCACGCGTGTACCCGCACAGCGCGCGGGCCTCCGATGCCCACCCGCAGGAGGTGCGCATCGCCTTCGACGGCGATGCCGTGCTGTTCTCCGACGAGGCCGAGCGCGTGTTCCGCCACGGCGGGCTGGACGCCTTCCAGAGCCACGAACGCACGCACTCCGGCAAGCCCCTGTCGCCCGGGCCCTTCAAGCCGCTGCTGGAGGCGCTGCACCGGCTGCAGCGAGCGGGCCTGGCCTCGCATGACGGCGCGTCAGGCGTGACCGGCGCGGCGCCCACCACCACCCCCATGCGCATCCGCACCGCGCTGGTCACCGCGCGCAGCGCGCCGGCCCACGAGCGCGCCATCCGCACCCTGATGGACTGGCAGATCGAAGTCGACGAGGCCATGTTCCTGGGCGGCCTG
>JBILSM010000054.1:0-19559 GCA_044372085.1 Rubrivivax sp. | reverse complement strand
AAGCCGTCCTTGTGCTCGTCGGCGCGCGTGGCCAGCCCCGTGAAGCTGAACATCACGTCGGTGGGCGTGTTGGCGTTCATGCCCAGCAGCTGGCACATGGCGGGCGGCCTGCGTCAGGGCGCCGGCTGGTCAGCGCGTCTGGCGGGCGCGTGTGATGGTGACGTTCGGCGAGGGGATGCAGTCGCCCACCGGCAGCAGGGCCGTCCAGGCCGTGCAGCTGGCGTTGATGGCGGCGGTGAGCACCGCGTTGCCGCTGGTGACGCTGCCGAACACCGCGTAGCCGCGCGCGGTGGCGGTGCGGTCGAGGAAGGTGTTGTTGGTGAGGTTGACGAAGAACTGCGAGGTCGCGCTGTCGGCAACGTTGGTGCGGGCCATCGCCACGCTCAGGCACAGGTTGGACAGCCCCGTGTTGTCTTCCAGCGCGATGGCGGCATTCGTGGTCTTGAGCGCAGGCACGGCGCCGCCTGCCGTCAGCGGGCCGGCATAGCCGCCGCCTTGCAGCACGAAGCCCGGCGCATGGCGGTGGAAGACGGTGCCGTCGTAGAACCCGGCGTTGACGTAGGCCAGGAAGTTGGCCACCGTGACCGGCGCGCGTGCCGGGTCGAGCGTCAGCACCACGTCGCCGCTGACCGCGCCGCCGTTGCTCAAGGTTAGCGTCACCTGCGGCGCGTTGGCCGCCGGGGCTGGGTTGGTGGTGGTGGGCGTGCACAGGGCCACGGCCGGCGGGGCGGGCGTGGGGGCCGGCGAACCGGCACCGCCGCCACCGCCGCCGCAGGACGAGAGCAGCGACGACATCGCGACGGTGGCAAAGAGCAGGCGGGTGCGCTGCAGGCTCATGGTGGGGCTCCCTGGGGGTTACTCGAACATCAGTTTCCGGATCCCGCTCAGCGTGAACAGCCGCGCGGGGTTTTGGGTCTCGTCCAGCACGCCGGCCATGCGGCGCAGGATGCGCGGGCTCTTGCGGGCGCGCCAGATCAGCAGGTCGGCCAGCCAGGGCCAGTCGTTGACGATGCCTGCGCGCTCGTACAGCACGAACTGCGGCTGCAGCTGGCGCAGCGCCGCAGCATAGGCCTGCAGCACCGCGGCGTCGGTGTTCGCGTCGGCCGTGGCGGACGTGTGGGCCATGGCGTGCAGCAAGGCCTCGGCGGCGAGCATGCCGCTTTCCATGGCCTTGCCGATGCCCTCACCGGTGAAGGCGTAGGTGGTGCCGGCGGCGTCGCCGGCCACCAGCAGGCCCGGCCGGCCCCAGTGTTCGCCCGAGACACCGCGCAGCGAGCAGCGCAGCGGCGCACCCTTCAGCGGCCCGAGCAGCTCGCCCTCGCGCATCAGGCGCGCTGCGGGCGGGTAGACATCGCAGAAATCCTCGAACATCTCGCGCAGGTTGCGGCCTCGCCGCTTGCCCTTGCCGTCTTCCAGGCTGTGGCTGCCGATGACGCCGGTGCCGATGTTGAAGACGCCGTCGGGCCCCGGGAAGACCCAGCCGTAGCCGCCGCGCAGGCGCCCGTGCCAGATGACCTGCAGCTGCGTGATCTCGCGCGCCAGCTCGGCGTGGCGCACGTAGGCCCGCACCGCGGTGCCGGTGGGTGTGCGGCGGTCGCACAGGCCGGCGGCGATCAGCGCCTGCGGCACGGCGCCGGTGGCCAGCACCACCCAGCGCGCCCGTACCTCCAGCGGCGGCTGACCCTCGGGGCCTTGCAGCCGCGCGCCGACGACGCGCTCGCCCTCGAGCAGCGGTGCCTCGAAGCGCAGCGGCGTGCGCAGCTCGGCGCCGGCCCGCTGCGCGGCGCGCACCAGGATGTGGTCGAGTTGCCGGCGCGGCAGCACGCTCATCGTGCCGGGCACGTCGACATGGCCGCCGCGCGCACCGACGCAGCGCACGTGCTGCACTGGCTGGGCCAGCGCAGCCACCTCGTCGTAGACGCCCAGGCGCTTGAACGCGGCATGGCTGTCGGGGATCAGGCCGTCGCCGCAGACCTTCTCACGCGGGAAATCGTGCTGGTCCACCAGCAAGGTGCGCAGGCCCTGGCGGGCCAGCAGCTGCGCGCAGGCGCTGCCGGCGGGGCCTGCGCCGACGACGAGCACGTCGGCTTGCGTGGACGGGGCGGTGGGGGTGCGGGCGGGCGTTTCGATCACGGCGGCATTCTAGGCAGCGGCCTTGGCAGAGTCCCACGGCGCCGGCCGCCGGCGGTCTTTGTGTTACCTTCCGCCGCCCGAAAATCCAGCAGTACCGGGACCCGGCGAAGAACAACTGAGGAGAGCTTGCATGGCTTTGCTGATCGGCGTGCCCCAAGAGACTGCGGCGGGTGAAAAGCGTGTCGCCACCGTGCCCGAGGTGGTGGAAAAGCTCATCAAGCTGGGTTTCCAGGTGGCCGTGCAAAGCGGTGCCGGCGACGCCGCCAACTGCAGCGACGACGCCTACCGCGCCGCCGGCGCCGAGGTGCTGCCCGACGCGTCCACGCTGTGGGCCCGCGCCGACATCGTGTTCAAGGTGCGCGCGCCCAGCGCCGACGAAGTGGCGCTGCTGCGCCAGGGCGGCATGCTCATCGGCTTCGTCTGGCCGGCGCAGAACCCCGAGCTCATGCAGCAGCTGGCAGCCAAGGGCGCCACCGTGCTGGCGATCGACGCGCTGCCGCGGCAACTGTCCCGCGCGCAGAAGATGGACGCGCTCACCTCGCAGGCCGGTGTGAGCGGCTACCGCGCCGTCATCGAGGCAGCGAACGCCTTCGGCCGCTTCTTCAACGGCCAGATCACGGCCGCGGGCAAGGTGCCGCCGGCCAAGGTGTTCATCGCCGGCGCTGGCGTGGCCGGGCTGGCGGCGATTGGCACGGCGGCCAATCTGGGAGCCATCGTGCGCGCCAACGACACCCGCGCCGAGGTGGCAGACCAGGTGAAGTCCCTGGGCGGCGAGTTCGTCAAGGTGGACTACGAGGAAGAGGGCTCGGGCGGCGGCGGCTACGCCAAGGTCATGAGCGAGGGCTTCCAGGCCGCGCAGCGCGCCATGTACGCGCAGCAGGCCCAAGACGCCGACATCATCATCACCACGGCGCTGATCCCGGGCAAGCCCGCGCCGAAGCTGATCACGGCCGAGATGGTGCAGACCATGAAGCCCGGCAGCGTCATCGTGGACATGGCGGCCGAGCAGGGTGGCAACTGCGAGCTCACTGTGCCGGGCGAGGCCGTGGTGCGCCACGGCGTCACCATCGTGGGCTACACGGACTTGGCCAGCCGCTTGGCCAAGCAGGCCTCCACGCTGTACTCCACCAACCTACTGCGTCTGACCGAGGAGCTTTGCAAGACCAAGGACGGCGTCATCAACGTCAACTTCGAGGACGACGCCATCCGCGGACTCACGGTCATCAAGGAAGGCGCCGTCACCTGGCCGGCCCCGGCTCCGAAGCTGCCGGCCGCGCCGGCCGCCAAGCCCGCTGCCGCCATGGCTGCGCCCAAGGCACCCGCGCATGGCCACGGGCCGGGCGAGCCGATGTCGGCCAAATCGCTGGCCATCGTCTTTACCGTGGGCGCGGTGCTGTTCGCATTGGTGGGCGCTTACGCCCCGGCCAGCTTCCTGTCGCACTTCACGGTCTTCGTGCTGGCCTGTTTCGTGGGCTACATGGTGGTGTGGAACGTGACGCCCTCGCTTCACACGCCGCTGATGAGCGTGACCAACGCCATCTCGTCCATCATCGCCATCGGCGCGCTGGTGCAGATTGCGCCGCCGCTGGATGCCGCCGGTGCCGCGAACCGTCCCAACACCCTCATCCTGACCATGGCGGTCATCGCCCTGGTGCTGACGGCCATCAACATGTTCGGCGGCTTCGCTGTGACGCGTCGCATGCTGGCCATGTTCCGCAAGTGATCAAGAAGAACAAGAAGGAGCGGACATGACTGCCAGCCTTGCCACGGTCGCTTACATCGGAGCGACCATCCTCTTCATCCTCAGCCTCGGCGGCCTGTCGAACCCCGAGACCGCGCGCCGCGGCAACCTCTTCGGCATGCTCGGCATGGGCATCGCGGTGGTGGCCACCATCCTGGGACCGCGTGTCACGGCTGCTGGCGTGCCGTACATCGTGGGTGCCCTGGTGGTGGGCGGCGCCATCGGTCTGTACGCCGCCAAGAAGGTGCAGATGACACAGATGCCCGAACTGGTGGCACTGATGCACAGCCTGGTGGGCCTGGCGGCCTGCCTGGTGGGGTTTTCAAGCTACGTCGACACCTCGGTGGCGTACACGGGCGCCGAGAAGGTGATCCACGAAGTGGAGATCTACATTGGCATCCTCATCGGCGCGGTCACGTTCTCCGGCTCCATCGTCGCCTTCGGCAAGCTCAGCGGCAAGATCGGCGGCAAGCCCCTGCTGCTGCCGGCGCGCCACGCCCTGAACCTGGTGGCGCTGCTGGTGGTGATCTGGTACGGACGCGAGTTCGTCCTGGCGCCCGATGTCAACGCCGGCATGACGCCGCTGATCGTGATGACGGTGATCGCGCTGCTGTTCGGCATCCACATGGTGATGGCCATTGGCGGCGCGGACATGCCGGTGGTGGTGTCCATGCTCAACAGCTACTCGGGCTGGGCGGCGGCGGCCACAGGCTTCATGCTCAGCAATGATCTGCTGATCGTCACGGGCGCCCTGGTGGGTTCTTCGGGCGCGATCCTGAGCTACATCATGTGCCGCGCGATGAACCGCAACTTCATCAGCGTGATCGCGGGCGGCTTTGGTGGCGGCGCCCCGGCGCCGAAGGCCGCGGGCGGTGCGGCCGAGCCCCAGGGCGAGGTGCAGCCGGTGAGTGCTACCGAGACCGCCGAGCTGCTGCGCGAGGCCAAGAACGTGATCATCGTCCCCGGCTACGGCATGGCGGTGGCGCAGGCCCAGCACACGGTGTACGAGATCACCAAGCTGCTGCGCGAGAAGGGTGTGAACGTGCGCTTTGCCATCCACCCGGTGGCCGGGCGCATGCCCGGGCACATGAACGTGCTGCTGGCCGAGGCCAAGGTGCCCTACGACATCGTCATGGAGATGGACGAGATCAACGAGGACTTCCCCGAGGCCGACGTTTCCATGGTCATCGGCGCCAACGACATCGTGAACCCCGCCGCGCAGGACGACCCCAGCAGCCCCATCGCCGGCATGCCCGTGCTGGAAGTCTGGAAGGCCCGCACCAGCATCGTGATGAAGCGCTCCATGGCCAGCGGCTACGCGGGCGTGGACAACCCGCTGTTCTACAAGGACAACAACCGCATGCTGTTCGGCGACGCCAAGAAGATGCTGGACGAGGTGCTGGGGGCCTTGAAGGGCTGAGTCCCTGGGCTTCAGCCGGGCCGGCACCCTCAGCGCGCGCTGCCCATGACCCTGGCCATCGTCAGCGCCATGCGCGAGGAGTTGAGCGCGCTGCTCGCATGCCTGGAGGGCGCGCGGGTGGTACATGCGGGTGGAAGGGCCTTTCACCAAGGCCGGCTGGCCGGGCAGGAGGTGGTGCTGGTGCTCAGCGGCATCGGCAAGGTGGCTGCTTCCACCACGGCAGCCCTGCTGATCGACCGTTTTCAGGCCCGCAGCCTGGTGCTTACGGGCGTGGCCGGCGGCCTTGGGCCCGGCGTCAAGGTGGGCGATGTGGTGGTGGCCGAGGCCCTGCTGCAGCATGACATGGACGCCTCGCCGCTGTTCCCGCGCTGGGAGGTGCCGCTGACCGGGCGCTCGCGTTTCGAGGCCGACGCCCGCCTGCGCGATGCCCTGGCCCTCGCCTGTGACCAGGTGCTGGCCCGGCCCCACCCGGGCCTGGCTTCGCTGGGCCTGCACGCACCGCAGCGGCACCTGGGCCTGGTGGTCAGTGGCGACCGCTTCGTTTCTTCCACCGCAGAAAGCGCCAGCCTCCGCGCCGCGCTGCCCGACGCGCTGGCCGTGGAGATGGAGGGTGCGGCCATGGCGCAGGTCTGTGCCGACTTCGGCTGCCCGCTGGGCGTGCTGCGGACCGTGTCGGACCGGGCGGACGACGCGGCCCACGTGGACTTCGGCCGGTTCGTGGACGAAGTGGCGGCTGAGTACTCGCGCGACATCGTGCGGGCCGCCCTGGCGGGCGGTCTCGGGGCATCCCGGGCTTGAGAGTTTGTGAGATATCCCCGCACACCCGCTCGGGTGCGTCGGGGTACTTCACAAGCTCTGACGTTGCCTGCAAGCCGTCGACCTTTGCCCGGCGCCGACGCCAGGCCCGCTTCAAGCACGCCCCAGGAGCCACCGGACCTATCGAATCCCCCGATGCGCCCTCGTCAGCCCGTCGTCAGAATCGATGACGGAGGATGACCTCATGCTCAGACCATGGCTCGTGCAGTACCCCGAGGGCGTGCCGGCCGAGATGCCGGTCGATGCCTACCCGTCGCTCGTGGCCTTGATGCAGGAGAGCTTCGAGCGCCACCGTGACCTGCCGGCCTACCGCTTCATGGGCCGCACGCTGAGCTTCGGCGAACTGGATGAGCATTCGCGCGCGCTGGCGGGCTGGCTGCAGGCCCAGGGCTTGCAGCGCGGTGACCGGGTGGCCGTGATGCTGCCCAACGTGCCGCAATACCCGGTTGCCGTGGCCGCCATCCTGCGTGCCGGGCTGGTGGTGGTGAATGTGAACCCGCTGTACACCGCACGTGAACTTGAGCACCAGCTCAAGGATTCGGGCGCCCGGCTCATCATCATCCTGGAGAACTTCGCCGCCACGCTGCAGAAGGTGCTGGACCACGTGCCCGCGAAGAAGGTGCTGCTGGCCGCCATGGGCGACCGGCTGGGGTGGCTCAAGGGCACACTGGTCAACCAGGTGGTGCGCCGGGTGAAGAAGCTGGTACCGCCGTTTCGTCTGCCCACCGCATTGCGCTTCAACGAGGCCCTGGCGCGCGGCCGCAACGCGCGCTTCACGCCTGCAGAGGTGGGCCCGGACGACATTGCCGTGCTGCAGTACACGGGCGGCACCACGGGGCTGAGCAAGGGGGCCGTGCTGTTGCATCGCAACCTGGTGGCCAATGTGCTGCAGGCCGAGGCCTGGAACCGGCCGGCGTTGCAGGCCGTGCCGCCTGGCGAGCAACTGGTCACCGTCTGCGCCTTGCCGCTGTATCACATCTTCGCTTTCAACATCAACATGATGCTGGGCCTGCGCATGGGCGCCTGCAACCTGCTGATCCCCAACCCGCGCGACATTGCCGCCACCCTGAAAGAGCTGTCCCGGCACCGCTTTCACAGCCTGCCGGCGGTGAACACCTTGTTCTCGGCCTTGGCGAACCACCCGGACTTCGGCCGTGTCGACTGGAGCAGCCTGAGGCTCAGCCTGGGCGGCGGCATGGCCGTCCAGCAGGCCACGGCCCGGTTGTGGCTGGAGAAGACCGGCTGCCCCATCTGCGAGGGCTACGGTCTGTCCGAGACCAGCCCGTCGGTCACCTGCAACCCGGTGGATGCCACGGCCTACAGCGGCCATATCGGGGTGCCCTTGCCCAGTACCGAAGTGCGCATCCTCGGGGACGACGGCACCGAGCAGCTACCGGGCTCGCCCGGCGAGATCTGCATCCGCGGCCCGCAGGTGATGGCCGGCTACTGGCAGCGCCCCGACGAGACGGCTAAGGTCATGACCGCCGACGGCTTCTTCCGCAGCGGTGACATCGGGGTGATGGACGAGCGCGGTTGCGTGCGCATCGTCGACCGCAAGAAGGACATGATCATCGTCAGTGGTTTCAACGTCTACCCCAACGAGGTGGAGGACGTGCTGACCCAGCATGCAGGTGTGCTGGAGGCGGCCGTGGTGGGCGTGGACGACGCGCGCTCGGGCGAGGCCGTGAAGGCCTTCATCGTGCGCCGGGACCCGACGCTTTCCGAGGCCGACGTGCGCGTCTGGTGCGAGTCTCAACTCACGGGCTACAAGCGGCCGAAGCTGATCGAGTTCCGCCCCGAGTTGCCCAAGACGGCCGTGGGCAAGATCCTGCGGCGCGAACTTCGAGGATGAACATGAAACTGCTGACCCTGCGCGAACGCCGCGCCCGCATCGCTGCGGGCCAGACCTCGCACGAAGCGAGCGTGGCCCGGGCCCTGGAGCTTGCGGCCACGCCCGCCCTGGCCGGCACCTTCACCCGGCTGTACCCGCAGGCCGCGCTGCAGGCCGCGCGCGATGCCGACGCCTTGGTGGCTGCTGGGGTGGAACTGCCCGCCCTGGCCGGCCTGCCTGTGTCCATCAAGGACCTGTACGACGTGGCTGGCGAGACCACGCTGGCCGGCTCGGTCATTCGGCAAGGTCGGCCGGCGGCCGCCGCCGACGCCCCGGCCGTGGCCCGCCTGCGCGCGGCCGGCGCGGCGGTGCTGGGCAAGACCAACATGAGCGAGTTCGCGTTCTCAGGGGTGGGGGCCAACCCGCACTTCGGCACGCCCGCCAACCCGGCCGATGCGGCCGTGGCGCGCGCCCCGGGTGGCTCGTCCTCGGGGGCGGCCGTGTCGGTGGCTGCGGGCTTGTGCGTGGCAGGTCTCGGCTCGGACACGGGCGGCTCCATCCGCATTCCGGCGGCGCTGTGCGGACTGGTGGGCTTCAAGAACACGCAGTCGCGCGTGCCCATCGCAGGCGCCTTTCCGCTGTCGCACACCCTGGACACGGTGTGCGCCATGGCCGTGTGCGTTGAGGACTGTCTGACCGTGGACGGCGTGCTATCGGGCAACCCCTTGCCAGCAGCGCTGCGGCCGCTGGACGGCGTGCGCCTGGCCGTGCCGCAGACCCTGGTGCTGGACGCGCTGGACGCCACGGTGAGTGCCGCCTTCGCTCGCGCGCTGACGCGCTTGTCGGCCGCTGGCGCCCGCCTGGTAGAGCTGCCGCTGAAGGAACTTGCCGAGGTGGCAGGCATCAACGCGCCTGGTGGCTTCTCGCCCGTCGAGGCCTGGGCCGTGCATCGTGAGGACATGCGCACCCAGCGCGAGCGCTACGACCACCGCGTGGCCGCACGCATCGCCCTGGGCGAGCCCGTGTCCGCGGCGGACTACATCGTGATGCAGCAGCGCCGGCGCGACTGGATCGCCCGCATGGGCCGCGCGCTGCAGGGCTTTGACGCGATGCTCTGCCCCACCGTGCCCATCGTCGCCCCGCCCGTGGCCGATCTGCTGGCCAGCGACGAGGCCTTCTTCAAGGCCAACGGCCTATTGCTGCGCAATACCTTCGTCGGCAACTTCCTGGACGGCTGCTCCTTCAGCCTGCCCTGCCATGCCCCGGGCGAACTGCCCGTGGGCCTGATGCTCACCGCCCCGGGCGGGCAGGACGCCGCACTCGCCGGCGTGGCGCTGGCGGTGGAGGCGGTGGTTGGCCAGCGCTGAGCGCTCAACAGCACTTCGCCGACTGCGCCCGACGTTCCCCGCGGGGTGGAGTCTGTATTACATTGCAATACAACGCTCCTGCCTCTAAGGAATCCGACATGTCTGCCGTGCTCACCGTCCGTCTCAATGATGAAGAGGTTTCTGCGCTGGACCGCTTGGTGCAGTCCACGGGCAAGAGCCGCAGCGATCTTGTGCGCGATGCCTTGCGCTCGCAGGCCCTGCGCGAGACGCTGCGCTTGCTGCATGAAGACCTGGGGCCGCAGGCGCGGGCGGTCGGCTGGTTGAGCGAGGACGACATCCTGGAACAGGTCAGTTGACGGGTCCCGGCGCCGCTATGAAGGTGTTCCTGGACTCCAACGTCTGGCTGGCGGCGGTCGTGTTTCCCGGTCTGTGCGCGGAGCTGGTGCTCGAACTCGATGCTCGTGGACATCGCTTGCTGACCAGCGCCCTGGTGCGGGAAGAAGTCCGTGGCGTGATGCAGCGCAAGTTCAAGCGCCATGCGGCCGCCTGGGAGCGGTTTGGCTCGCTGTGGGCCTGTGCTTTGTGTGTGCCTGATCTGGCCGAGCCTGCCCAGGACGCCGACGCCCGTTTGGTAGCTGCAGCATTGGGGGCCAGCGCGCAACTCTTCATCACGGGCGACCAGCGGGTACTGGGCTGGCATCCTCAGGACCCAATGGCTATCGTGTCACCCAGACAGGCGTGGCAGGAGTTGGTTCTGTCATGACCATCCGCCTGCACGTCGATCGCACCCTGGTCGAGCACGATGCATTCGCCCTGCCCGAAGGTGCGGCGCGCCATGCCCAGGTGCGACGGGTGCAGCCCGGCGATGAATTGCGCCTGTTCGATGGGCGGGGTCACGAGCATGCCGCGCAGCTGCTGGAGATGGGGCGCAAGGCGGTGATGGTTCGCGTCGGGCCGGCCTGCGCGACCCTGCCCGAAATGCCGCAGCGCCTGACCCTGGCCCTGGGCATGCCGGCCAACGAACGCATGGACACCCTGGTGGAGAAGGCCACCGAGCTTGGCGTGCACGCCATCCAGCCGCTGGAGTGCGAGCGCTCGGTGCTGCGCCTGTCAGGCGAGCGCGCGCAGCGCAAGCGCGAGCACTGGCAGGCGGTGGCGGTGGCCGCCAGCGAGCAGTGCGGCCGGGCCTGGGTGCCGCAGGTGGCTGAGGTCCAGCCCCTTGCGGGGTGGCTGCAGGCGCTGGCAAGAAAGCGTGCGGCCACGGATGCGGATGCGGGTTCGGCCGCAGGCGCGGCGGTTGCAGGCGCGGCGGCTGGAGCGGACACCACGCCCCGCACGCTGCGCCTGGTCCTGAGTTTCAGCCCCGATGCCGTGTCACCCGCGGCGGCCCTGCAGGCCCTGGGGCTTAGGGACGGTGGCGATCAGGCGGTGTTCGCCTTGTCCGGCCCGGAAGGGGGCCTGTCGCCTGCTGAAGAGGCGGCGGCGCGCGCTGCGGGCTTTCAGCCCGTCACACTGGGCCCGCGCGTGCTGCGCGCCGATACCGCGCCGCTGGCCTTGCTGGCGTGGTGGGGGCTAAGCGCCTGATCTGCTGAAGCCCTTCGACAGGCTCAGGGCGACCCTTCGACAAGCTCAGGGTGAGCGGGGGTGGTCGAAATCCGGTCTCTTCAGCCCCGTGCCGATCCCGCCACCAGGTCGAAGCGGAACATGCGGCACTCGATCGGGCCGTTCCACATCGGCACGCGCCGGCTCTCTTTAAGGCGCATCAGCGAGGGCAGCTTCATGTCCGGGCTCAGCAGCCAGGCGGTCCAGCCGGGGTAGTGGCGCTTCCAGTGGGAGGCCAGTCCGCTGAAGAACTCGGCCGAGCTGCCGCCGGCCTCGAAACTTTCGCGAGCCCCCCGTCGGGCCACGCCCTTGGCCTCGATGCGCTCGCCGTAGGGCGGGTTGAGCAGCATCACACCGGCCGCCGCCGGCGCGGGGCGCTGCAGCGCATCCGCCGTCTTGAACTCGATGGCGTGCTGCACGCCGGCGCGGCGCGCGTTGCGGGCGGCGAAGTCGGTCATGCGAAAGCTCACGTCGCCGGCAAAGATGGGCACCGCCGGGGCGTGCACGCGCGCCTGGGCCTGCTCGCGCATCGCCTGCCACTGCGGCAGCAGTGTGCGGAAGGGCCGCATGCGCTCGAAGGCGAAGCGGCGTTGCAGCCCCGGGGCCTTGCCGCAGGCCATCTGCGCGGCCTCGATGGCGATGGTGCCCGCGCCGCAGCACGGGTCCAGCAGCGGGCCGTCCTGCGCCCGGCCTTGCCAGCCGGCGGCTGCGAGCATGGCCGCGGCCAGGGTTTCCTTCAGCGGCGCTTCACCCTTGACCTCCTGGCGCCCGCCCTGGGCGTCGCGCCAACCGCGCTTGAACAGGGCCTCGCCCGAGGTGTCGGCAAACAGCGTGGCGTGGTCGGGGCCCACGTACAGCACCAGCGGCAGGTCGGGGTGGCGCGTGTCCACGCTGGGGCGCTCGCCCGTGGCTTCGCGCATCACGTCGCACACAGCGTCCTTGATGCGCAGCGCGGCGAAGTTCACGCTGCGCAGCGGGCTGCCCTGGGCGTTCACATCCACGCGCAGGGTTTGGGCGGGGGTGATCCAGTCGGGCCAGGGCACGCGCCGGGCCAGGTCGTAGAGGTCATGTTCGTCGCGGTAAGGGCCGTCCACCAGCGGCCACAGCACGCGCTGGGCGATGCGGCTCTCCAGGTTCAGCCGCAGAGCCTGCAGTCCGTCACCCTGCGCCCAGACGCCGCCGCGCCCGGCCTGGGCGGGGCGCCCGGTCAGGCGCTGCACCTCCTCGGCCAGCAGGGCTTCGGAGCCGCCGGCGGCGGGCAGGAAGAGGTCTACCGTGCGGTTCAGGGGGGCCTGTGTTTCGCCCTGCGGCAGGCGTGGGTGGGTCATGAGGGGCTCAGGGCCTGAGAAGGGTGATGGCGTGCCCGAGCGCCCGAGCGGGTGCGCGAATGGCCGGTGCAACGAGGGGGCAGTTCACAGGCCCTCAAATCGCCTTGCGCAGGTTGGCGGGAGCGATCTTCAGCGCCTCGCGGTACTTGGCCACCGTACGGCGCGCCACCTGGATGCCTTGCTCCTCCAGCATCTCGCTCAAGGTGCTGTCGGACAGGGGTTTTTTCGGGTCCTCCGCCGCCACCATCTGGCGGATCAGGGCCCGCACCGCAGTGCTGGAGGCGTTGCCGCCGGCCTCGGTGTTCAGCGAGCTGCCGAAGAAGTACTTCAGCTCGAAGGTGCCTTGCGGCGTGGTCATGTACTTGGCCGTGGTCACGCGCGAGATGGTGGACTCGTGCAGGCCCAGCTCATCGGCGATCTCGCGCAGCACCAGCGGCTTCATCGCGATCTCGCCGTGCGTGAAGAAGGCCTTTTGCCGCTCCACGATGGCCTGGCTCACTCGCAGGATGGTGTCAAAGCGCTGCTGGATGTTCTTCATGAACCAGCGCGCCTCCTGCAGCCGCGCCGACATCGGCCCCCCGCGCTGGCCGCGAACGGTGGCGGCGTAGAGGTCGTTGATGCGCAGGCGCGGCATCACGTCCGGGTTGAGCGACACCTTGAAGCCCCGCCCGCTGCGCTGCACCACCACATCGGGCACGACGATCTGCGACTGCGCGTCGGCAAAGGGCCGGCCGGGCTTGGGCTCGCAGGCCAGGATCAGCGCCTGGGCCTGGCGCAGCAGGGCCTCGTCAGCGCCGGTGGCGGCCATCAGCCGCTTGACGTCGCGCCGCGCCAGCAGGTCCAGGTGCTCGGCGCACAGCGCCAGGGCCAGCTCGCGGGCCGGGGCGACCGGGCCTGCGCGCAGCTGGATCGTCAGGCATTCGGACAGGGAGCGCGCGCCCACGCCGGGCGGGTCCAGGCGCTGCAGCCAGTGCAGTGCGCACCGCAGCCGACTGCGCAGGTCGTCGGCGTCATCCTCATCCAGCCCCTGCATCCCGCCTGACAGCGATTGCGCAATGTCCTCCAGCGGATCAGCCAGATAGCCGTCCTCGTTCAGCGATTCGATCAGCACCATCAGCGCCGCGGCGTCCTCGGCCGACAGCCGCAGCCCCGGGATCTGGGCGCGCAGGTGGTCGGCCAGGCTGACGTCAAGGGCGCGCCGCTCCTGCGGGCTCAGGTCGTCGTCGCCAGCGGGGCCGGCCGCGCCAGGAGAGGAGGGCAACTCGCGGATGCCGTCGAAGTCGTCGGCTTCGGTCCCGTTGGCCCAGTCCTCGCGTTCGGTGCTGCCGAAATCCGCCGCATCCAACTCGCCCGTGGCTTCGGCGCCCTCGGCCCCCACCTCGCCCGCGGCTTCACCCTGGGATTGCTGATCCCGCTCGGTCGCGCGGTCCGGCAGCGCCGCTCGTTCCAGCGGCGATTCCCACACCGAGCCCGAGTCGTCTTCGGGTTCCAGGAAGGGGTTCTGTTCGAGCATCTGCTCGACTTCCTGGTGCAGCTCCAGCGTGGACAGCTGCAGCAGCCGGATGGATTGCTGCAGCTGGGGCGTGAGCGCCAGATGTTGGGAAAGGCGAACCTGCAAGGAGGTGCGCATGCCTACATCCGGAAGTGTTCGCCCAGGTAGACGCGGCGCACCTGCGGGTTGTCCACGATCTCCTGCGGGCTGCCTTCGGCCAGCACCAGGCCGTCGCTGATGATGTAGGCACGGTCGCAAATGCCCAGCGTCTCGCGCACGTTGTGGTCGGTGATGAGCACGCCGATGCCGCGCGCGCGCAGAAAGCTGATGATGCGCTGGATCTCGATGACGGCGATGGGGTCCACGCCGGCAAAGGGTTCGTCCAGCAGGATGAACCGCGGGCGCGTGGCCAGCGCGCGGGCGATCTCCACACGACGCCGCTCGCCGCCTGAAAGCGCCGGGGCCGGCACGTCGCGCAGCTTCTCGATGCCCAGCTCGGTCAGCAACTGCTCGAGCTGCCGCTCCAGCGCCTCGGTCTTCAGCGGTTTGCCGTCGGCGTCCTGCTGCAACTCCAGCACCGCGCGCACGTTCTCCTCGACCGTGAGCTTGCGAAAAATGGACGCCTCTTGCGGCAGGTAGGACAAGCCCAGGCGCGAGCGCCGGTGGATGGGCAAGCCCTGCACCTCCTGCCCGTCGATGAGGATGCGCCCGGCGTCAGCCCGCACCAGGCCCACTACCATGTAGAAGGTGGTGGTCTTGCCGGCGCCGTTGGGGCCCAGCAGGCCGACCACCTCGCCGCCGCCGACGGCCAGGTGCACATCCTTCACCACCTTGCGGGCGCCGAAGCGCTTCTGCAAGCCGGCGGCCTCCAGGCGGCTGGGCCCGGGCATCACTTGCCCGCCGCGCCGGCGGACCGGGGGGTCTTCGGGGTGTTCGAGGGGCTGGCTGCTTTCGCGGGTGACGAGGCCGCTGCCGCAGGGCTGGAGGCGGCCTGCCGCGGGCTCAACAGCATGCGCACCCGACCGCTGGGATTGGCCGTGGTCGGCGCCCCGCCGTCCACCGTGAAGAACTCCGTGCGGTTGTCCCAGGTGATCAGCGTGCCGGTGACCTCGTCGATCATCTTGGCGTCCAGCATGCGCCGCACCACCGGGTTGCCCGTCAGGCGCAGCGTGTCGTTCTTCTCGTCGAAATCGATGCGCTCGGCCGTGCCCTCCACGGTCTCTTCGCTGGCCTCGCGCTTTTGCTTGAAGAAGGCGGGCCGCTGGGCCGAGCCGAAAGCCACGGCGGTGCGGAACTTGTCTTGCCCTTCCTGGATTTCCACCCGGTCGCCGCGCACCTGCAGCGTGCCCTGGGTGATGACCACGTTGCCGGTGAAAACCGTGACCTGCTTCTGCGTGTCCACGGTACCGCGCTTGTCCGCTTCCACCACGATGGGCTGGCTGCGGTCTGCCTTCTCCGCCAGCACCGTGCCCGGGCCCGTCGCCCACAGCATGCCCGCGACCACTGCCAGCGCCCGGACCCTGCGCGGGGAGCGCAGCCGCAGGTCGGAGCGTGAAAGCGTTGGCGGGGGTGGCAGGAGGCGGGGCATTGAAGGCGGCAACACTGGTGCGGCACAGAACTTGCAGCGCATTCTAGGGGTGCGGCCTGGCGGCCGACAGGCTACCGCGCGCCTCAGGGCACCCGAGGCCCGCTCTCAATTGCCCTTTCGGGCCCGTTCGATCAAGAAGTCGGTCACTGCCAGAGCGCGCTGGTTGTCACCGGCCAGAGAGCCGGCGGTGTAGAAGCGCCCGGCCACGCCCATGGCCGGCACCCCGTCGATCTTGTAGGCGCTGGACAGCTGCTTGGCTTGGCGCATCTTGGTTTGCACCGAAAACGACTTGGTCATCTCCAGGAATTTTGCTTCGTCCACGCCCTGGGCCTTGAGGAAGGCGAGCTGGTCGGCTTCACGGTCCAGGCGCTGCTGCTGCGTGTGAATGGCTGCGAAGATTCTGCGGTGCAGGGCCTCCAGCTGGCCCATGGCCTCCAGGCCGTAGAACAGTCTCTGGTGCGATTCGTGCGTGGCGCTGAAGGCCACGGGCACGCGGCGGAACGCGACGTCGGCGGGCAGGCGCTTGATCCAGGCCTCCAGTGCGGGCTCCAGCGCATTGCAGTGCGGGCATCCGTACCAGAAGAATTCCACCACTTCGATCTTGCCGGTGGGCGCAGACACCGGCGCCGGCTGCGACAACTTGACGTAGTGCACACCTTCCACGGGGCCGCCCTGGGCGAAGGCGTCCTGAACGGCAGCGCTGCCACCCAGTGCGGCCATCCACGCGGCCACCGATTGCGAGAAGTTGCGGCGGTTCATTTGATTCCTTTCGTGCGAGGTTCTGTGAGCTTTGAGTCTGCAGATCGCCAGGAGTTCACTGCGGTGGGCGCTCCATGCGCACGAGGGCAGCTTCCATCCCCGTGGTGGCGAGCTTTTCACGCAGGGCTTCGGCGTCGGCTTGCTTGTCAAAAGGCCCCAGCCGCACCCGGTAGACCGCGCGGCCCCCCTGTTCCCGCTCCAGCACCCGCGGCTCCAGCCCCATCATCGTGAGCCGGGCGCGTTGCGCCTCTGCGTCATCAGGCCGCTGGAAGGCGCCGGCCTGCACGAAGTAGGTGTAGGGCTCCGCGGCCTTGGCGGCCTTGGCGGGGCCAGGCGCCGGCACGGCTGCTGCCGGCCCGGCGGCAGGGCCTTGCCCGGCCAGGATAGCCGCGGGGTTGCGTGCCGGGGACGCCGCAGCCTGTCCCGCGCCGGGTCCGCCGGTGGCGGCGGGCGCGGATGCCGCTGCGCCTGCGGCCGCAGGGCCGGAAGCGGGCTCCTCCGCTGCAGGGGGCACCGGACGAGGCACCTTGCTGGCCAGCGGCGCGTTCGGATCCCAGTTCTTGTTGCGCTGGGCTTCTGCGGCATCCTGCTCGGCACTGCGCTGCGGTACCTTGTTCACAAACGGCATGGGGGCTTTGGTGATGTAGAGCGCCACCCCCAAGGCCAGCGCCAGGCCGATGACCAGGCCGACGATCAGCCCCAGGCCGAAGCCGCCGCGCTGGCCGCGCACCCCGGTACCCCAACGGCCACGGCGGGCCCAGGGGCTTCGCGAGAGGGAAGAGCCCGCCCCGGTTGCATGGTGGGCTGTGACAACGTGCTGCATGGACGTTCAGGTCTCCATCTCTTCGCGCTTCATGGCGTCGGGCGCGCTGACGCCCAGCACCGCCAGCGCGTTACGCAGCACCTGACGGGTGGCGCACAGCAGCGCCATGCGGGCGCGCGCCAAAGCAGCGTCGGCCACCAGGAAGCGTTCTGCGGCGTAATAGCTGTGGAAAGCCGAAGCCGTATCGCGCAGGTAGAAGGCCACATCGTGCGGGGCGTGTTCGGCGGCGGCGCGCGTGAGCATCATCGGGTACTCCGCCAGTTTCAGCATCAGGGCGCTTTCCGTGGGCGCGGTCAGCAAGGACAGGTCGGCGTTCGTCAGGTCAGGCAGGCTCGCCAGGCCCGTGGTGTCCTGCCCGTGTGTTGAGGCGTACTGCGCCAGCACCGAGCAGATGCGTGCATGGGCGTACTGCACGTAGAACACCGGGTTTTCGTCGTTCTGCTTGAGCGCCAGATCCACGTCGAAGGTGAACTCGGTGTCGGCCTTGCGGCTGATGAGGAAGAAGCGCACCGCGTCGCGGCTGGTCCAGTCGATCAGGTCACGCAGCGTCACGTAGCCGCCGGCGCGCTTGGAGATCTTCACCTCCTCGCCCCCGCGCATCACGGTCACCATCTTGTGCAGCACGTAGTCCGGATAACCCGCCGGGATGCCCACGCCCGCGGCCTGCAGGCCGGCTCGCACGCGGGCGATGGTACCGTGGTGGTCGCTGCCCTGGATGTTGATGACCTTCACGAAGCCGCGCTGCCACTTGTGGATGTGATACGCCACATCGGGCACGAAGTAGGTGTAGGGCGAGGCGGCCGCATCAGCACCTTCCGGCGCCGACTTGCGCATCACCCGGTCCTTGTCGTCGCCGTAGTCGGTGCTGCGCAGCCACAGCGCACCGTCCTTCTCGTAGGTCTTGCCGGCGTCCACCAGGCGCTGCACCGTCTGCGCCACCCGGCCCGTGGCGTAGAGGCTGGACTCCAGGTAGTAGTGGTCAAAGCGCACGCCGAAGGCGCGCAGGTCCAGGTCCTGCTCGTGGCGCAGGTAGGCCACGGCGAACTCGCGGATGCCGTCCAGGTCCTGCGGGTTGCCCGAGGCGGTGGTGGCGCGGTCATCGGCCTTGACCGTCTTGCCCGCGGCGAAGTCGGTAGCGATGTCGGCGATGTATTCACCGTTGTAGGCGTCTTCCGGCCAGGCGGCGTCGCCGGGCTGGTGGCCCAGCAGGCGCGCCTGGGTGGAGCGTGCCAGCGTGGCGATCTGCACCCCGGCATCGTTGTAATAGAACTCCCGGTGCACCTGCCAGCCCTGCGTCTGCATCAGGTTGCACATCGAATCGCCCAGGGCGGCCTGCCGGCCGTGGCCCACGTGCAGCGGGCCGGTGGGGTTGGCCGAGACGAACTCCACCATCACCTGCTGGCCGTTGGGCGCCTGCGACCCGAAGGCTTCGCCAGCCTGAAGCACCTCGCGCACCACCGACTGCTTGGCCGCGGCCGACAGCCGCAGGTTGATGAAGCCTGGCCCGGCGATCTCGAAGGCCTGCACCCAGTGGTCCACCTCGGGTTGGCGACGCAGGGCATCTACCAGCGCCTGCGCCACCTCGCGCGGGTTCTTCTTCAAGGGCCGTGCCAGCGGCATCGCGCAGGTGATGGCCAGATCGCCATGCGAGGCCTGGCGCGGGGATTCGAACGCGGGTTCGACGGGGGAGTCTGGGGCCACTTCGGCGAGCGCCGAGCGCAACGCCATGAGCAGCGCCTTGCGGGCCTGTTCCATGCGGGCGATTCTAGAGGTGGGGTGTTTCCACAACGTTGCCGTGGCGCCGGCCGACACGTCGACCCGAAGGCCGGCACGTAGACTCAGCATCTGCGGGGCGGTGGCCCCATGGTCAGGACCCGACAACCCGAGGAACCCATGAACGCACGCGACCCCTCCATGCCCATCCCGGGCGGCGACGCCGATGACAGCCTTCAGGCCCTGGCGGCTTTTACCGACCGCGCCTGGGACGACCAGATCCTGCCGGCGCTGGTGGACTACATCGCCATCCCCTCCAAGAGCCCCATGTTTGACGCCGATTGGGCGAAGAACGGTTTTGTCGAGCGCGTGGTGCGCGACACCGCGGCCTGGATTGAGCGCCAGGGCGTGGCCGGGCTCACCCTGGAGGTGCTGCGCATCGAGGGCCGCACACCCGTGATCTTCTTCGACGTGCCCGCCACCAAGGCGGGCGGTGGCGACACCGTGCTGATGTACGGCCATCTGGACAAGCAGCCGGAGTTCAGCGGCTGGCGCAAGGACCTGGGCCCCTGGACGCCCAAGATCGAGGACGGCAAGCTCTACGGCCGCGGCGGCGCCGACGACGGCTATGCGGCCTACGCCGCCATCACCGCCCTCATGGCGCTGGACGCGCAGGGCATCCCGCGCCCGCGCTGCGTGGGCCTGATCGAGACCTGCGAGGAAAGCGGCTCCTTCGACCTTCCGGCCTACATGGACGCCCTCAAGCCCCGCCTGGGCAACGTGGGTCTGGTGGTGTGCCTGGACTCGGGTGCCGGCAACTACGACCAGCTTTGGCTCACCACCAGCCTGCGCGGCATGGTCAGTGGCGTGCTGAAGGTGGAGATCCTCACCGAGGGCGTGCATTCGGGCGACGCCAGCGGTTTGGTGCCGTCGAGCTTTCGCATCCTGCGCCACGTGCTGGACCGGCTGGAAGACAGCGCCAGCG
>JBILSM010000148.1:0-6568 GCA_044372085.1 Rubrivivax sp. | reverse complement strand
CACATGGTTCCGCTGGAAGCTGATCCGATAGTGCTTGCACAGAAAATGCTTGCGGTGGTCCGGTCGATTGGATGCAACCCTTGACCTGATGGGATACCTGCCTGGGCAGGCTCGTCCAATGAGTCATCGAGGGCCGCTGCCGTCCCCCCCGAAGCGCGGCCAGCTGGCGTCCGGTCTGGGGATCGACGGCCTCGATTTCAACCGCCGCGCCGCCGCGGTCCAAGGGGACACTCAAGAGAAGGGTGCTCACTGCGTTGAGGGCTGGCGACACGGCTCCCGCCCGCGTGATGGCGGCGCGGATCAGCGCAGGCCGCCGGTACCCACGAGTTCGGAGGAATGGCCACCCCTGGAGCGCCGCGTCCTGAAGGTGCCCTCAGGCCCAGCCCGCCTGCAGGTCGTTGATCGCCTTGATGAGCGGCCTTATCGCCCAGCCGGGGTCTTGACTGCCTTCTTGCGCATCCGTGTTCGTGAAAGCGCTGATGGCGAACTGGCCATCAAGTGCGATCACGCTGAAGGCATTGAAGCCGTCTCCGGTGCCTGCATGGGAGAGGCAGACCTTTTGCTTGAAGGCGTCTGGCAGCGGGCCCACGTCCCAGCCCAATACATAGTCGCCCACAGGTTTGCGAAGACGCTCCACATACGCTGCTGGCAGTGGGGTGGGCTCGCCGCTCAGGGCCTGCTGGTGTAACTGCTGCCACTTGGCGTAGCCGGTCACGGTGGCGAACACACCGCCTGCGGCCTCGCCCAGCACTTCATTCCAAGCCTCCAGCTCGGGCGGATTCCATTCGAAGAACTGCACCGCACCCGGGGTGCCGACATGCCCGCGCTGTATGGCCAGGCCTGCCGTGGTTGGCAGGCCCGGGCTCAAGCCAGGTCCGCCAGGCATGTCAACCAGGGGAACGATCAGTTCGTCGAACAAGGCGGTGAAGCTCTTGCCACTGCGGGCTTCCAGAATCATGCCGACCAGCATGTAGCCGACGTTGGAGTACAGAAAGTCCTGGCCCGGCGTCACGCCCGGCTGGGCCTGTTGCAGCGCCCAGGCAGCCGCGAAGCGGCGACGGCCCGCGAGGGTCTCGGGCAAGGGCTCGGTCTGCGTGGCGAGGAACTCCAGGAAGAGGCCGATATCGGCCTCGTTGTTCATCGCGATCAAGCCGCCGCGATGCTCGAGCAGTTGCACGACCGTCACGCTGCGAAACGCCGGAAGCATGCCGGCAGCCAAGTCCGGCAGGGCATCCGCCAGGCTGAGCGTCCAGCTCAGTTGCCCGCGGTCAATCAGCTTGGCGGCCATGCAGGCCGTCATCGCCTTGGAGACAGACCCGATGCGCAGCCAGTCGCCGATGGCCGTGGCAGCAGGCGCGCCCTTTTGGCGAAGGCCGACGGCAGCCGCGGCGCTGGATTGCCGATCGGCGTATTGAAGGCTGGCCGACACCAGACCGGCGGCCACCGCCTTGCTGGCCGTTTGCTCCAGCAGGTCCTTGCGCCGGGCCGCGTTGGCGGCGTCTTCAAGGGCGGTATTGCCCCCGCCCCCGCCGCAAGCGGTCAGCGCCGCGCTGCTGAGTCCCAGCGCGAGCAGTTGGCGGCGATTGAGTCGGGCAGGGGCGCCGGAATGGGTCGGTGTCATCGGTGTTCCAGGTGAGGCGTTGTGCTCGGACGCGGCGGATGCCGGCCTCGGGAACAACTGAATTCACTGTAGAAACGGCCGATGCAAATCCGGTGGACCCTGGATGGAGACTCTGTGGAGACGTTGAAGGCTGGGCGGAAAGGAGCTTCAGGGCGATGCCGGTAGCCGGACTTCCAACACCGCGCCCCCGTCGGGCCGATTGGCCGCGTGGGCCTGTCCACCGTGGGCGTCGGCGATGGCGCGGACCACGCTCAGCCCCAGGCCGCTTCCGCCGGTCTGACGCGAGCGCGACGCCTCGCTGCGCCAGAAGCGCTCGAACGCTCTCTCGGCGCCGCCCGGTGGAAAGCCCGCGCCACGATCGAGCACACGCAGCACGCCCGCGCTGCCTGATGCGTGGGTTTCGATGCGCACCACGCCGCCTTCGCTGGCGTAGCGGCGCGCGTTGTCCAAGAGGCAGATCAGCATCTGGCGCAAGCGCTGCGGATCGGCGTGGACAGGTGCCGGGCGCAGGTCCAGCTCCAGCCGCATGCCCAGCGCATGCAGGTCGGGCTCGATCACCGGCAGCAGGCTTTCCACTTCCTTGGCGAGTTCCATAGGGCGGCGCTGCAGCGCCAGGCTGCTTGCGCCGGCCAGGCTGACCACGCGCAGGTCTTCCACCACCCGGCTGAGCGAATCGACCTGCTGGATGAGCGCTGTGATCTCGGCCGGGCCACTGGCGAACACGCCGTCGTGGATCCCTTGCAACCTCCCGCGCAGGATGGTCAGGGGTGTGCGCAGCTCGTGCGCAATCGCCGCAGTCGACTCCTTCAACTCACGGCGCGATGCGGCAAGGCTGTCGGCCATGCGGTTGAAGTCATCCACCAGTTGTCGCAGTTCCAGGCTGCTGTCGCGGCCCGGCTCGGCGCGGGCGTCCAGGTCGCCCTGCGCCACGCGCCGCGCTGCCTGGGCCACGCGTTCGATCGGACGGGCCAGCCGCTGACCCACACCCAAGGCCAGCCAGAGCGCCACGCAGGCCGTCAGCACCGTCAGGATGCCCAGGCCCAGGTCGCCGTACCGCTCCGCCTCTGCCCGACCGGCCTCCGAGGCCTCCTTGA
Source organism: Rubrivivax sp. (assembly GCA_044372085.1). Taxonomy (GTDB): domain Bacteria; phylum Pseudomonadota; class Gammaproteobacteria; order Burkholderiales; family Burkholderiaceae_C; genus Rubrivivax. The sequence continues at coordinate 3,853 of JBILSM010000148.1, read as the reverse complement.
GCACCTGCAGATCAGCCGGATCGGGCAGCCGCAACGCTTCGAGGTCGCGCTCGGCACGCTGGGCGGCTGGCGGCAGGCTGTGCTGGTAGCGAGAGAACAGCCACTCGTCCAGCGTGCGGGCTCCGCCGTAGATGAAGCCAAACGCGCCGACGAAGAAGATCAGCATGCCCAGCGTCAACTGGGTGCGCAAACGGCGAGCCTTCATGCTGAATCCTCTTGGCGGTGGCTGCTGGGAGCCACTCATGTGGCCCGCAGCCGATAGCCCACACCGCGCACGCCTTCGAGCCAACCTTGTCCGCCGGCTGCTTCAAACTTCTTGCGCAGTTTGGACACATGGCTGTCCACCGTGCGTTCGATGGCCTCGCCATCGGGCGGCAGGCAGGCGTCTAGCAGTTCGGCGCGACTGAAGGCCTTGTTCGGGCTGCGCGCCATGAAGCTCAGCATGCGGAACTCGGTCAGCGTCAGGTTCAGCGCTTGCGCTGGGCCATCGCCCATCTGAAGACTCGCGCTGTGCGCGCTCATGTCCACGCTGAGGCCGGCCACGCGCAGCAGGGCTGCCGCAGTGCCCCCGCCTTGTGTGCGGCGCAGCACGGCTTTGGCACGTGCCACGACCTCCACCGGATTGAAGGGCTTGACCACGTAATCGTCGGCCCCGATGCGCAGCGCGCTGAGCTTGTCCAGATCCTCGCCCATCGCGCTGGCCATGATCACCGGCGTCGAGCCGCGCGCGCGCAGCGCTGCCAGCACTTCGAAGCCATCACGGCGAGGCAGCTTCACATCCAGGACCACCAAGTCGGGTGACAGCATCTGGTGGTGCTGCAAGGCCAGGTCACCATCGCCGGCCGTCACCGTGCGAAAGCCCTCACGGACGAAGTAGGCCACCAGGATGTCGGCAATCTGCGGCTCGTCTTCAACGATCAGGATGAGGGCGTTGTCCAAGGTGAAAAGGCGGTTGCCATCGCATCAGTGATGCGCCAGTTTAGGCAAGAGTGTGGACAGTCTGTGAACGGACTGCGCGACTCGTGTGGAGGGCTCACAGCCACTGCATGTGGTTCATGGCCCGAGCTGTCCTCCTGGGGAGCTGTCGTGCCGTCCAAGATTCTGGATGTGCTTGCGGGCCTGTCACAGCCTTGCGAATGATCTCTCTCGGTTGGCCCTCTGCAGATGCATTCCCGGTACACCGTGCAGGATCAGCGCCAAAAAGCCACACACACCTTGATGTGGCTCAGCGCCCGCGCCATCCAGGAAAGCGTGTACGGCCGCTTCGGCATCCGGCTGGAGCCCGAGCCGGTGGTGGTGTGACGCGCGCTAGCCGACCTGTTCTGCGTGTACTTTGGCTAGGCGCTGATCCAGCGCGAGCAGCCGAGCGCCGGCGGCCAGGTCTGAACCGGCCACGATGGCGTCGGGCAACTTCAACAAGCCCGCCCGGCGCAGTCGAATGGCGTGTTTCTCCACGACCTCATCCAGGCCGATGACCTGGCAGGCGCCGACGAAGGAGCGCGCTGCCCGCTCTTCTTCCTCCTTCAGACCTGGATAGCCCAGCAGTTCCATGCGTGTGTTCTGGCTGACGGCGGCATGCTGCAGGCTGAGTCCCGAGTTCCTGGCAAGTTCCACCGCGGCGCCATGGCCCTTGAGCAGACCGATCACCACGTTGGTGTAGATGACGTGGTCAATGCCACTTATCGCGCATGCTCTGCTGGATGGCTACAGGGTCGCCAGACCAGTTTGGGGACTTCGCCAGTATGCCCACCATGCTTTGCCAATTGGCTGCCGACTCAGGGCCGGTGGCGGCCGAGTCTTCGTCGGTGAAGGTCACCAGCACACGACGCGGTTTGCGGTCCTGGTGAACCGCCCGGTCTGCGAACTGCAGGCGGCCGTCCGGTTGCAGCGTGGCTTCGTAGGTGTGCAGCATGATGTTTCTCCTTCGGAGCCGAGGGTAGCCCAATCGGCCATTTGCGCCATTGTTTTCCGAATTGCGTCCGCATGTACCCAACGAGCTGAGCGGCAAGGCGGTCTTCGGGTAAGGCTGGATGGTCATGTCTGGGCGACCGCGTTACACCCGCTTCACTCTCATGCCTGGAGCCCCCGCTTGACCACGAGCCCCACCCCACGCCCCCATCTGGCCCACTGGCCGGTCCGTCTGCCGCTGGAGTTGCAGGTGCCGGAGACCTCGCTTTGGGTGAACCTGGAGGTGGCGGCGCGGCGCTACCCGCACAAGAACGCCTACCTGTACCTTGGTCAGCCGCTGACCTGGGGTGAATTGCACCGCCAGGCCGAGGCTCTGGCCGGCTGGTTGCAGGCCCGCGGTGTGCAGCGCGGGGACCGGGTGTTGCTGTTCATGCAGAACTGCCCGCAGTACGTGGTGGCGGCATTTGCCGTGCTGCGGGCTGATGCCGTGATCGTGCCGGTGAACCCCATGAACCGGGCCGATGAGTTCGGCCACTACATCACCGACCCCGAGGCCCGGGTGGCCATCGTCAGTGCCGACCTGGCCGGCATCGTGGCCGAGGCTGACGGGCGACTGCCGCCTGAGCAGCGCCTGCGCCACGTGCTGGTGACGCGCTACGCCGAGGCCATGCCGGCGCCTGAGGCGCTGGATCCCGGCGAGGCACCGGCCGAGCCGGTGCTGGCGTGGCTGCAGGCCGATCCCGCGATGCCTTCGGCAGCCGGGGCCCCCGATCCCCGCTTCGAGCGCTGGCCCGCTGCCCTGGCCGCCGGCCACGCCCCGGGCCCGCACCTCAGCGGCCCGGACGACCTGGCGCTGCTGCCCTACACCTCGGGTACCACGGGCCTGCCCAAGGGCTGCCTGCACACCCACCGCACGCTGATGCACAACGTGGTGGGCGGCGGGCTGTGGGGGCAGGCCAGTGCCGAGAGCATCAGCCTGGCGGTGGTGCCGATGTTTCACATCACCGGCTTCATGTACGGCGTGATGGCGCCGGCCTTCACGGGCAGCGCGGTGGTGATCCTGCCGCGGTGGGACCGTGAGCTGGCGGGGCGCATCATCTCGCGCCACCGGGTGACGCACTGGACCTGCATCCCCACCATGATCATCGACCTGTTCGGCAGCCCCAACTACCGGCAGTTTGAACTTTCCAGCCTGCGCTACCTGTCGGGCGGCGGCGCGGCCATGCCGCAGGCGGTGGCGCAGCGCCTGCAAGACGAGTTCGGCATCACCTTTGCCGAGGGCTACGGCCTGACCGAAACCGCCGCACCCAGCCACGCCAATCCGCCCGAGCGGGCCAAGCTGCAGTGCCTGGGCATGCCCATCTTCGGCGTGGATTCCCGCGTGGTGGACCCGCAGACGCTACAGGAACTGCCGCCGGGCGAGCCCGGGGAGATCGTCACCAGCGGGCCCATGGTGTTCCACGGCTACTGGAAGCACCCGCAGGCCACGGCCGAGGCCTTCTTTGAGATGGACGGCAAGCGCTTCTTCCGCACGGGTGACCTGGGGCGCATGGACGAGGAGGGCTACTTCTTCATCACCGACCGGCTCAAGCGCATGATCAATGCGAGCGGCTTCAAGGTCTGGCCTACGGAGGTGGAACTGCTGCTGTTCAAGTGCCCGCTGGTGCTGGAGGCCTGCGTGATCGGCGCGCAGGACGCCTACCGCGGCGAGACCGTCAAGGCCCTGGTGGTGCGCCGCCCCGAGGCGCCAGCGTCGGCCACCGGTGACGACGTGATCGGCTGGGCACGCGAGCACATGGCCGCCTACAAAGTGCCGCGCATCGTGGAGTTTGTCGATGCGCTGCCCAAGAGCGGCTCGGGCAAGGTGATGTGGCGGCTGCTGCAGGAGCAGCAGCGGGAGCGGGACGCGGCGGGCCGCCCCCGCGCCTGACGCGGGGCGAGCCGG
>JBILSM010000147.1:0-6639 GCA_044372085.1 Rubrivivax sp. | reverse complement strand
AGTTCCGGTCCTGGGGACAGCCCTTCGGGGCCACCCTGGGCGCGGGCTACACCCAGTTGCTCGGCTCTGCGGCCGACAGCCCTTTGACCCGTCGCACCGGCTACGCCACGGCCTCCGCAGCGCTGGTCTGGCGCTTCTGAGGGCGAGGCCTGCCGTCAGCGCGCCGCAAACCAGGCCCGCGCATCCGACACATCCTGCGCGATGCCCAGCTGAAGGGCGTCCAGCGATTCGTATCGACGTTCGTCGTGCAGCTTGTGCACGAGTTCCACGCGCAGGCAACGACCGTAGCCGCCTTCCATGCCCAGCCCGGCAGGCCAGGTCAAGGCATGCGTTTCGAGCAGCACACGCCCGGCGTCCTCCACCGTAGGGCGCACCCCCAGGCTGGCCACGCCCGGCAGGGCATCGGGACCCAGGCCGTGGATGCGCGCCACGAAGATGCCCATGGCCGCCGGCCGGGGGTGGGCGAAGCGCAGGTTCAGCGTACGAAAGCCCAACTCGCGCCCGAGCTTGCGACCGTGGACGGCGCGGCCGCTGATGGCGTAGGGCCGGCCCAGCAGCGCGGCCGCCCGGTCCATGTCGCCTTCGGCCAACGCCTGCCGCACGGCCGAGCTGGACACGCGCAGGCCGTGCACCTCGAAGCTCATCATGCGAGCGACGTCAAAGCCGAGTTCCCCGCCTGCGCGGTCCAGCAGGGCGTAGTCGCCGGCGCGGCGCGCGCCGAAGCGGAAGTCATCGCCCACCATGACCAGTCGGGCCCCCAGGCCCTGCACGAGGATGCGTGTGATGAAGTCCTGCGGCGGCACACTGGACAGGGCCTCGTCAAAGCGCAGCACCACCAGCCGGTCCACCCCGCATTCGGCCAGGGCGGAGACCGTATCCCGCAAGGTCGAGATGCGCGTGGGCGCCGCCTCGGGACGACCGCTGCGCTGGGCGAAAAAGTCCCGCGGGTGGGGTTCGAAGGTCACCACGCAACAGGGCAGGCCGCGCTGGCGCGCCTCGTGCGTGAGCATGGCCAGCATCGCCTGGTGGCCGCGGTGCACACCGTCGAAGTTGCCGATGGTCAGCGCGCAGGCGGCACGCGCATGAGAAGGCGGAAGACCGCGGAAGACCTGCATGCGCGAATTATCGCGAGGCGTACAACGCGTCAGGGTCCAGCCAGCACCATTGCCCGGGGGCCAGATCAGGGGGCAAGCGGTAGGCGCCGATGGCGCTTCGGTGCAGGGCGTCCACCCGGTTGCCCACGGCCGCCACCATGCGCTTGACCTGGTGGTAGCGGCCTTCGGTGAGTGTCATGCGCAGCGTGTGCTCACCCGTGGCCAGGGCTTCCAGGGCGGCCACGGGCGCCGGATCGTCGTCCAGCACCACGCCTGTGCGCAGGGCGGTCAGTTGGCGCTCGTCCACCGGGTGGCGCGTGGTCGCTCCGTAGACCTTGGGCATGTGCTTCTTGGGCGAGGTCAGGCGGTGGATGAGCGCGCCGTCGTCGGTCAGCAGCAGCAGGCCGGTGGTGTCCTCGTCCAGCCGGCCCACGGGTTGCAGGCCGCGCGTGCGCAGCGGCGCAGGCAGCAGGCTCATCACGCTGGGGTGGTGGCGCGGCTTCATCGAGCACTCGTAGTGCGCCGGCTTGTGCAGCGCGACCAGAGCCTTCTCATGAAAGGGCCACTCCCGGCCTTCCACGCTGAACACCAGGCCATCGGTGCCGAAGTCCTCGTCCGGGTCATCGCACACCCGCCCGGCGATGTTCACCTGGCCGTCCAGCACCCGGCCCACGCACTCCCGGCGGGTGCCGAAGCCTTGGCTGAAGAGGATGGCTGACAGCCGCATGAACTCAGCGCGGGCGCACCGGGGGGGCCAGGTCCCGCACGGCCGGCAGGCCGTACGCCGGCAGCCCTTCGGCGGCGCGCACGGCCCGGCGGATCGCCCGCGCGGTGAGTTCCGCCGCCACGGCGCCCAGCCCGCTCAGGTCCTCGACCCTGCCGGCGCGTGCAGTGGCCAGGGCGAACAAGGTGTCGCCGTCGTGCGTGGTGATGGGGTCGATGGCGCGTGACAGGCCGTGGTGCGCCAGCGAGGCCAGCTTGTTGGCCTGGGCCTTGGTCAAGGCGGCGTCGGTGGCCACCAGGCCGATGGTGGTGGCGCTGCCGGGCATCAGCCGCTGCGGGCCCTCGCCGCGCAGCGTGGCGGCCGTGGTGCCCACCAGGCGTTGGCCGTCCTCGCTTCGCGCGCCGGCCAGCACCTGTCCGTCCTCGCCCAGCACATCGCCCACGGCGTTCACCGCCACCAGCGCCGCCACCGTGAAGCCGCCGAGGCTTACGGACGCCGTGCCGATGCCGCCCTTCATGGCGCGGCGTATGCCAAAGAGCTTGCCCACCGCGGCCCCGGTGCCGGCGCCGACATTGCCCTCGGCCACCGGGCCTGTGGTGGCCGCCTCGCAGGCGGCCCGGCCGGCTTGCGCGTCGGGACGGATGCGGTGGTCGCCCACCCACAGGTCGAACAGCACGGCCGTGGGCACCAGCGGTACCCGTGCCGGGCCGACCTGCAGACCATGACCGCGTTCCTCCAGCCACTCCACCACACCCGTGGCCGCCGCCAGTCCGAAGGCGCTGCCGCCGGTGAGCAGCACTGCGTGCACGTGCTCCACGGTGTTCTCGGACTTCAGCAGGTCGGTCTCGCGCGTACCGGGGGCGCCGCCACGCACGTCCACACCGCACACGGCCCCGTCTTCGCACAAGACCACGGTGCAGCCGGTGGGGCGGCGCGGGTCGGTGTAGTGCCCGACCTTCAGGCCGCGCACATCGGTGAGGCCGCCCGCCTTCAGGCCTGCCAGACCGGAGAGGCCGCCCCCCGCCCTGGCGCCCGCATCAGGCGAAGACACCCGCCGTGTCCTGCATGCGGCCGCTCACCTCGCCCAGGTGGTGCAAGGTGTCGCCCCAGGTCATCTCCAGCAGGGTCAGGCGCTTGAAGTAATGGCTGGCGATGTACTCGTCGGTCACGCCGATGCCACCGTGCAGCTGGATGCATTCCTGCCCCACGTGCCGCATGCTGCGGCCGAGCTGCACCTTGGCCTGGGACAGGGCGCGGCGCCGAGCCGGTGCCGGCTCGCCCAGCTTCATGCTGGCGAAGTAGCTCATGGAGCGGCCCAGTTCCAGCTGCATCTTCACGTCGGCCATGCGATGACGCAGCGCCTGGAAGCTGGCGATCGGCACGCCGAACTGCTTGCGCGTGTTCATGTACTCGGCGGTGAGGGCCACCAGGCGCTCCATCAGGCCCGTGCCCTCGGCGCAGGCGGCCGCCAGGCCCACGTCGGCTGCCAGGGACAGCGTCTCGTGACCGTCGGTGCAGATCAGCGTGGCCGGCGCTGCCGCCAGCGTCAGTTCGGCGGCGCGACCGCCGTCCTGGGTGGGGTAGCCGCGCACACCCACGCCCGCGTCACTCCGCTCCACCAGAAACAGGCCAATGCCGGCCGTGTCGTCGTCGGCACCGGACAGACGTGCCGGCACGATGAAGGCATCGGCTTCGTCGCCAGCGGGCACCACGCTCTTGGCGCCGCTGAGCACGTGGCCCGTGCCGTTGGCGGTGGCGCGGGTGGTGACGTGGTGCAAACAGTAGCGCGCGGCCCGCTCCTGGTGCGCCAGCACCACCAGGGCTTCGCCGGCCGCCACACGCGGCAGCCATTGCGCTTGCACGGCCTCGGGGGCGGCGGCCAGCAGGTGGGGCGTCACCAGCGCCGCGGCGGCGTAAGGGGCATGCACCAGGCCTCGGCCCAACTCTTCCATCACCACCATGGCCTCCACGGGCCCAAAGCCCAGGCCGCCGTGGGCCTCGGGCACGGCCAGGCCCATCAGGCCCAGTTCGGCCAGTTCGTTCAGCACCTCGCGCGAGGCGCCGCCGGCCTTGGCCAGGGCGTGGCGGCGTTCGAAGCCGAAGCCCTTGTCCACCCAGCGTGCCACTGCATCACGCAGCGAGGCCTGATCGTCTGAAAACTCGAAGTCCATCGTCGTCTCCTTGTCGTCCGGGCGTTCAGCCCAGCACCGTCTGCGCGACGATGTTGCGTTGCACTTCGTTGGACCCACCGTAGATGGAGGTCTTGCGGTAGTTGAAGTAGGTGCCGGCCAGCGGCGCAGCCTGCGCCACTTCGCCGGGCCACAGGGCAGCCAGGGCCTGATCGCCCTGCCAGCCGGCTTCCATGGCTTCGCGCACCAGCGGCACGCTGGCCGGCCCGGCGGCCAGCAGCATCAGTTCGGTGTACCGCTGCTGGATCTCGCTGCCGCGAATCTTCAGCAACCCGGCCACGTCCAGGCTCTGCTTGCCGGTCTTTTCGGCCGACAGCACGCGCAGCACCATCATCTCCAGCGCCACGATGTCCACTTCCAGCAGGGCGATCTGGTCGCGGAAACGTGCGTCCTCCCACACGCCTTCGGCCTTGGCGATGCGCTTCAGTCGCTCCAGTTCGCGCTTGGCGCGGTTCACATCGGCGATGTTGGTGCGCTCGTGGCTGAGCAGGTGCTTGGCGTAGGTCCAGCCCTTGTTTTCCTCGCCAATCAGGTTCTCTGCGGGCACCTCGACGTTGTCGAACCAGACCTCGTTGACCTCGGGCTCACCGTCCAGCAGCACGATGGGGCGCACGGTGATGCCGGGGCTCTTCATGTCGATGAGCAGGAAGCTGATGCCGGTCTGGGGCTTGCCCTCGTTGCTGGTGCGCACCAGGCAGAAGATCCACTCGCCGTACTGCCCGAGCGTGGTCCAGGTCTTCTGGCCGTTGACGATGTAGACCTTGCCGCGGCGTTCCGCGCGTGTCTTCAGCGATGCCAGGTCCGAACCCGAACCCGGCTCGCTGTAGCCCTGGCTCCACCAGACCTCGCCGCTGGCGATGCCGGGCAGGAAGCGCTGCTGCTGTTCGCGGTTGCCAAAGGCCATGATGACCGGGGCCACCATCACGGGCCCGAACGGCACCACCCGGGGCGCGCCGGCCAGCGCGCATTCCTCTTCGAACAGGTGGCGCTGCACGGCGTTCCAGCCGGGCCCGCCGAACTCCACCGGCCAGTTCCAGCCCAGCCAGCCCTTGGCGCCCAGGATCTTCGCCCAGCGCTGCAGGTCGTCGCGGCTCAGATGCAGCGCGTGGTGCACCTTGTGCGAGATGTCCTGGGGCAGGTGCTCGGCCACCCATTGGCGGATGTGGGCGCGAAACGCCAGTTCCTCGGCCGTGAAGTTCAGGTCCATCGGGGGTTCTCTCCTGTGTCGGGGCGGTGGTCGGCTGGCAGAGGCAGGGCCTCCATGACCAGCAGTCCGCGGGGGACGCGTTTTTAGCACGACCGTTCGAAAACGCCCACTCCGCCTCCATCGTCGCCGGCGCGAAGCCCCCCGCTGGGCCTGCCCGCGGGTGCGCGGCGGGTGGTCGCGGCGTCAGTCCCGGAAGTTGGTGAAAGACAGCGGCAGATCGGTCACGCCCGCCTTCAGGTGTTGGATCGCGGTCTGCAGATCGTCCCGCTTGCCGCCGCTCACGCGCACCACGTCGCCCTGGATCTGCGCCTGCACCTTGAGCTTGCTCTGCTTGATGAGGCCTTGGATCTTCTTGGCGTTGTCGCTGTCGATGCCGGTGCGCACGGCCACGCTCTGGCGCACCTTGTCGCCGCCGATCTTCTCGATCTTGGCGCTCAGGTCCAGGAAGCGGATGTCCACGGCGCGCTTGGTCAGTTTGGCCAGCAGCACGTCGCGCACCTGGCCGATCTGGAAGTCGCTGTCGCCGTACAGCATCAGCTCGCGGGACGCACCCTTCTCGGTGAGTTCCACCTTCGCGCTGGAGCCTTTGAAATCGAAGCGCGTGCCGATTTCCTTGCCGGTCTGGTCCACGGCATTCTTCAGTTCCACCAGATTGGGTTCGAGGACGGCGTCGAAGCTCGGCATGTCGGTTCTCTCTTGGCGTGGCACAGGCCCGGCCACTGAAAAGTGCGGGCCTGCAGGGTAAAGCAGGGGAAAATTCTGCGCGATGTCTCAGCAGTGTGGAATCCCCTTCAACCCGACCGACCTCGCCCGTCCATGTCGGTAAGCACCTTGCCTCTGGAGGCGGGCGTCAACCTGCGCGCGCTCAACACCTTTGGCCTGCCTGCCGTGGCATCGCACCTGGTGCGCGTGCGCAGCGAGGCCGACCTGCGACGCCTGGTGGACGACCCCACCTGGGGGTTGGCGCCCAAGTTCATCCTCGGCGGCGGCAGCAACGTGCTGTTCACGCGTGACGTGCAGGCGCTGGTGGTGAAGGTGGAGGTGCCCGGGCTGCGATTGCTGGAAACCCGAAACGACGCCTGGATCGTGGAGGCCGGGGCGGGCGAGTCCTGGCACGAATTCGTGCTGTGGACCCTGGAGCAGGGCCTGCCCGGGCTGGAGAACCTGGCGCTCATTCCCGGCACCGTGGGCGCGGCGCCGGTGCAGAACATCGGCGCCTACGGGGTGGAGCTGAAAGACCGCTTCGACTCCCTGGATGCGGTGGACCTGGTGACCGGCCGCACCGTGACGCTGGACGCCGCGGCCTGCCGTTTCGGCTACCGCGACAGCGTCTTCAAGCAGCATCTGGCGGGCAAGAGCGTGATCACACGGGTGCGTTTTCGGCTACCCCGGCCCTGGGCCCCGGTGCTGGGCTACCTGGACCTG
>JBILSM010000053.1:0-19818 GCA_044372085.1 Rubrivivax sp. | reverse complement strand
GTGGGCAGCATGCCGAACACGCCGATAGAGCCGGTGATGGTGGCCGGATCGGCCATCACCTCGTCGGCGGCCAGGGCGATCCAGTACCCACCCGAGGCCGCCACATCGCCCATGGACACGACCACGGGCTTGCCGGCGGCGCGCGTCAGTTCCAGTTCGCGCCGGATCAGCTCCGAGCCCAGCGCGCTGCCGCCGGGGGAGTTCACCCGCAACACCACCGCCTTGACGTCCTCGTCATCGCGCGCCTTGCGGATCAACTCGGCGGTGGAGCGCCCGCCGATGCGCCCCGGCGGCTCGTGGCCCTCGCCGATCTCGCCCTCGGCCACCACCACGCCGATGGCCGGCCCCGTGGTGGCCGGCTTGTGGCGCGACAGGTAATCGCGCCAGCCGATCTGGCGGAAGGTCTTGGCCTTGGGGTCCTCGGCCCCGCGCTCGATCAGCAGGGCCCTGATCTCGTCACGGGTCTTGATGCCGTCCACCAGCCGGCCTTCCAGTGCCAGGCGCGCGGTGTCACCCTGCAGTGTCTGCAGGCTGCCGGGCAGCGCGGCAATGCCTTGAGCGATGGCCCCTTCCGGCAGCTTGCGCGCCTTCTCCACCCCGCGGGTGTACAGGCTCCATAGCGCGTCGTAGAGGTAGGCCTCGGCTTCCAGCGTCTCCTTGGAGGGCGCGCTGGCGAAGAAGGGCTCGGCCGCGTTCTTGTACTTGCCCACCCGCACCACGTTGACACTCACGCCCACGCGGTCCAGCGCCTGCCGGTAGTAGTTGCGCAGCCGGCCGTAGCCCTCCAGCGCCACCGTGCCCATGGGGTGGACGTAGACCTCGCTGGCGTGGGCGACCAGGTAGTACTGACGCTGGTCAAAACCCGTGGCCCAGGCCACCACCTGTTTGCCCGAGGCCTTGAAGCGCTCCAGGGCGGCGGCCACCTCCCGCTGAGCGGCCAGCCCACCGCCCGACAGATCCTCCGGCAACAGCAGGGCGCGCTCGATCTTCGGGTCGCGCGCGGCGGCATCCAGCACGGCCACCAGGTCGCGCAGCCGCACCTGTTGCTGGTCATGCCCCTGCACCTGGCGCAGCAGGGCGTCGCGCGCACCCCCGGCGCCTTGCTCCACCAGCGGTCCGGCCAGGTCCAGCACCAGCACGGTCTTGTCCTGGAGTGGATCGGCCCGGCCCGCGAAAAAAGCCACCGGCACCCCGATCAGCAGGCCCAGCCACAGCACATTGAAGGCGGCGCGTCGGGTGCCGTCCACCCAAGACCACAGCCGGCCCACCCAAGTGCGCAAAAAGCCCTTCTTTTCTCGCGACATGCCAGGCCCCTCGGGTATTGCAGATCAAGGGATTGTGGCGATACTCGCCATCGTCATGGATGCGATCCTGTCCGTCACCATCCCGTTCTTCGCGCTGGTGCTGTGCGGCTATCTGGCCGGGCGGCAACGGGTGCTGCCCGAGAGCGCCATCGCAGGGCTGAACACCTTCGTCCTGTATTTCGCACTGCCGTGCATGTTGTTCCGCTTCGGGGCGAACACGCCGGTGCTGGAATTGCTGCACCCAGGGATGTTCGGCGTGTGGCTGCTGTGCGCGTTGCTGCTGGTGTTCTTCACCGTGGCCGTGACCTGGAGCCGGCGGGTGCACCTGAAGGACGCCGCCTTCGGCGCGCTGGTGGCCGCGTTCCCCAACACCGGTTTCATGGGCGTGCCGCTGCTGGTGGCCCTGCTGGGGCCCGCGGCCGCGGGCCCGGCCATTTGCACCATCCTGGTGGATATCTTCATCACCAGTTCCCTGTGCATTGGCCTGGCACAAGCCCACGAAGCCTCCGGCCAGGGCGCGCGCGCGGCCATCGTCAAGGCGCTCAAGGGCACCTTGTCCAACCCCCTGCCCTGGGCCATCGCGCTGGGCGCAGCCAGCCAGGCCAGCGGCCTGCAGTTGCTGGGCCCTGTGGACACGGTGGTGAGCATGCTGGCGGATGCAGCCTCGCCAGTGGCGCTGTTCACCATCGGGGCGGTGTTGTGGCGAGCGGGCCAGCACACCCACGGCCGCACCCCGCCCGCACTGTTCCTGCCCGTGGCCGCCATCAAGCTGCTGCTGCACCCGCTGCTGGTGTTCAGCGTGGCCGCCGCCGCCCGCGCCCTGGGAGTGCCGCTCACGGGCTTCCAGATCATGGTGCTGACGCTGGTGGCCGCCCTGCCCAGCGCGAGCAACGTCTCGCTGCTGGCCGAGCGTTTCGGTGCCGACAACGGGCGCGTAGCCCGCATCATCATGGCCAGCACCGCGGCGGCCTTCGTGACGCTGTCGGGCCTGGTGTGGTGGTTCGACGTGCGTCCGCCGGCCTGAGCGCACCCCGCCTGCGGCCTCGCGCTCAGATCGCCAGCGGGTCCACGTCCACGGCCCAGCGCAGCACGCCGCGGTGATCGCTGCGCAGGCCTTGCAGCACAGGCATCCAGTCCGCCAGCAAGCGCTGCAAGGCAGCGCGAGAGGGCGACTCCAGCAGCATCTGCATGCGCTCCACATCGGCCACCCGGGCCACGGGCGGCGGCACCGCGGGGTACAGGGTGACGCCCGCCGCCGACGCCAATGCAGCGGCAGCCGCCCCGGCGGCCTCCACGAAGGCGCGGGCCTCCTGGGGCGTGCGGGCCTCGGCCCGCAGCAAGGCCAGGTGGCTGAAGGGGGGCAGCCCGGCCTGACGCCGCTCCTCCAACTGCTGCGCCGCAAAGGCCTCGAAGTCATGCCGCTTCAGCGCGGCGTACAGCGGGTGCTGGGGATGCCAGGTCTGCAGCCACATCTGGCTGCGTGAAGCCGCCTGCGCGTCGCGCCCGGCCCGGCCCGCGGCCTGCAGCAGCAGGGCGAACAGCCGCTCGGCGGCGCGGAAATCGCTGGCAAACAAGGCCCCGTCGGGGTTCACCGCCGCCACCAGCGTGATGCGGCGGAAGTCATGCCCCTTGGCCACCATCTGCGTGCCCACCAGCACGTCGACATCGCCGTCGTGCACGGCAGCGAGTTGTGCGTCCAGCGAGCCCTTGGTGCGCGTGGTGTCGGCGTCGATGCGCGCCACCCGCGCCCCTGGCAGCAGGGCGGCCATCTGCTCCTCGAGCTTCTCGGTACCGCGGCCCACGGGCGCGATGTCCAGGTTGCCGCAGTCCGGGCAGGCGCGCGGCACGCGCTCGGTGAAGCCGCAGTGGTGGCAACGCAGCGTGCGGTCGAGCTTGTGGAACACGCGCCAGGCGCTGCAGTGCGGGCACTGGCTCTTCCAACTGCAGGCGCCGCAGTGCAGCACTGGGGCGTAGCCGCGGCGGTTGAGCAGCAACAGGCTTTGCTCGCCACGCGCAATGCGCTCCTCGATGGCGCGCAGCAGCGGGGCGGCCAGGGCGGGGGCGTTCTCGCCGCGTTCGCGGGGCAGCTGCGACATGTCGAGCAGCCGCACCTCGGGCATCACCCCGCCGCCGATGCGCGTGGGCATGGACAGGCGGCGGTAGCGCCCCTCCAGGCTGCGCTGCCAGCTCTCCAGCGAAGGTGTGGCCGAGCCCAGCACCACCGGCACCTGGTCCAGCCGGCCGCGGTAGACGGCCAGGTCGCGCGCCGAATACCGCGCGCCCTCCTGCTGCTTGAACGAGGGGTCGTGCTCCTCGTCCACCACGATCAGCCCGGGCCGCGGCAGGGGCGTGAACACCGCCAAGCGCGTGCCCAGCACCAGATCAGCCAAGCCCAGGTGGGCCATCAGCCAGTGCTTGAGCCGCTGTGCGGGCGTGAGGCCGCTGTGCAGCGACACCAGCACCCGGCCCGGAAAGCGCTGCGCGAAGCGCGCCTCCAGCTGGGGGGTCAGGTTGATCTCGGGCACCAGCACCAGCACCTGGCGTCCGGCCTGCAGCGCCCGATCGGCCGCGCGCAGGTACACCTCCGTCTTGCCGCTGCCCGTGACGCCATGCAACAGTACCGGGCCGGTGTCGCGCAGGCCTTCCAGCGCGGCGGACTGCTCGGCCGTCAGGTCGGGCCAGACGGGCGGCGGCCCCCCTGGCGCGGCAGGCGGGCTCTTCAGCAGACGGGCCACCCGCTTGGCCACCTGAACACCCGTGAGCTTGCGCAGCTCCGGCGGCAGAACGGACAAGGCCAGCTCCCCCGTGCCCCGCTGGTAATAGGCGGCGGCGAAGTCCACCAAGGCGCGCCAGGCCGGCGGCAAGGGCGGCAGGCTGTCCATCACCTCGGCGACCTCGCGCAGACGTTCTTGGGGCGTGGGGCCGTCCTCCTGCGCGCCCCAGACGATGCCAGGCACCGTGCGCCGCCCCAGCGGGCAACGCACCAGACGGCCCGGCGGCAGGGGCGAGGGGCTCAGGTACTCCAGCAACCCGCCCAGGCCGGCGTGCTGGGGCGTCTCCACAGCCACGGACAGCCGCTGCACCGGCCCCGACACGGGCACCTGCCCGGCCTCGGGCGCGGCTGTGCCAGCCTTCACGCCCCTCAAGATTGATGACCCTCAACTTGCGGCAAGGTCTTCGTCCCGCATTGAGGATTCGCACCCAAGTTCATGATGCGCATAGGGTTTTCGGCCTGTCCACTGATTTTGTGGATAACTTTGTGGGCAACCCGGTTTGGAACGCGCCAAACCCTTGATTCACGGGGCCTTCCGCTGGATTGCCTCATTTCTCAGCAACCCGTGGTCCTTCGAAAAATCAACAACTTAGCGCAGTCTGCACCCGCTAGAGGCGACCCGGCGACCCGGAAAAACCCACCCCCTGGGAAGGCCCGAAAAATGGGGATAACTGCGATGCTAAGTGCTCACTCACAGCGCACACGGCGTGATGTCGTGTCCGCCGGGCGGCGCTCAGCCGCGCGGCTCAGCGCAGCGTGCGCGAGTGTTCGTGCACCGCCTGCACCAGCGCCGTGACGTGCTCGGGCGGGGTGAACTGGCTGATGCCATGGCCCAGGTTGAAGATGTGGCCGTCCCAGGTGCCATCCGGGCGCTGCGGGCGGCCGAAGCTGTCCAGCACGGCGCGGGCTTCGCGGGCCACCGCCTCGGGTGGGGCGAACAGCACGTTCGGGTCCAGGTTGCCCTGCAGGGCCACGCGGCCCCCCACCTGGGCACGGGCGGCGCCGAGGTTCACCGTCCAGTCCAGCCCGACGACGTCGGCGCCGATGGCGGCAATCTGCTCCAGCCACAGCCCGCCGCCCTTGGTGAAGACGATGACCGGGATGCGGGCGCCGTCCTTCTCGCGTTGCAGCGCATCCACCACCTTGCGGGTGTAGGCCAGGCTGAAGCGCTGGAAGGCGCCATCGGCCAGCACCCCGCCCCAGCTGTCGAACACCATCACGGCCTGGGCGCCGGCGTCGATCTGGGTGTTCAGGTAGGCCGCCACGGCCTGGGCATTGACCTCCAGGATGCGCTCCATCAGGTCAGGCCGGCCGTAGAGCATGGACTTCACCAGCCGGTAATCGTCCGAGCCCGCGCCCTCGACCATGTAGCAGGCCAGCGTCCACGGGCTGCCGGAAAAGCCGATGAGCGGCACCCGGCCGTTCAAGGCCCGACGAATGGAGGTGACGGCGTCGAACACGTAGCGCAGGCGGTCCATGTCGGGCACCTGCAGCGCCGCCACCGCCGCCTCGTCGCGCACCGGGTGCGCAAAGCGGGGCCCTTCGCCCTGGGCAAAGCTCAGGCCCAGCCCCATGGCATCAGGCACGGTGAGGATGTCGCTGAACAGGATGGACGCGTCCAGCGGGTAGCGATCCAGCGGTTGCAGCGTCACCTCGGTGGCGAAGTCCACGTTCGTGGCCAGGCCCATGAAGCTGCCGGCCTTGGCACGCGTGGCGCAGTACTCGGGCAGGTAGCGCCCGGCCTGGCGCATGAGCCACACGGGGGTGTGGGAAGTGGGCTGGCGCAGGCAGGCGCGCAGGAAGGTGTCGTTTTGAAGCGGTGCGAACATCCTTGGATTATGGCCACGGGGGCTGACAGATCCAAGTGTCAGCATGCCAACGCTTTGGCGCATTCGTGGGTGGCACGGCGTGGGCTGGCCGGACGGATGATGTTGCGCCACATCAGGGGCACGGGGCTGCCGGGCGCCGCACAATGCGCGGCATGCACATCGGCATCCTCACCGGCGGCGGTGATTGCCCGGGCCTGAACGCGGTGATCCGCGCGGCCACGCTGGAACTGTTGCACGCCGGGGTGCAGGTCACGGGCATCGAACGCGGCTTCCTCGGGCTGATGCGCGACCGCATGCGCCCGCTGCAGACGCAAGATGTAGACGACATCCTGGATCGGGGCGGCACCATCCTGGGCACCCACAACCGGGCCGACCCCTTCCATGACTTCGCCCTGGGCGGCGCGGACGTCTCGGCGCAGGTGCTGGCCTGCGCACGGCGTGCGGGGCTGGACGGTGTACTGGCCATCGGCGGCGACGGCACCATGGACATCGCCGCCCGGCTGCACGCCCTGGGGCTGCCCGTGATCGGCGTGCCCAAGACCATCGACAACGACATCGCCCTGACCGAGCGCAGCTTCGGCTTCGACAGCGCCGTGGCGATCGTCGCCGAAGCCCTGGGCAGGCTGCGCACCACGGCGCGCAGCCACGGCCGCGTCATGATCGTGGAGACCATGGGGCGCTACGCCGGGTGGATTGCGCTGGAAGGCGGCATCGCCGGCGGGGCCGATGTGATCCTGCTGCCCGAGCTGCCGTTCGAGCCGGCGCGGGTGCTGCAGTGCTGCCAGCAGCGCGAGGCCGCCGCGGGTTCGGCCGGACACGACGGCAGCACGCTGATCTGCATCGCCGAAGGCTGCGTGCCGGTGGGGGGCGCCATGACCGTGGCCCGCACCCTGGCCGACAGCCCCGACCCGGTGCGCCTGGGAGGCGTGGGCGAGAGGCTGCGCGCCCTGCTGGAGCCGCACCTGCAATCCGAGGTGCGCACCACGCTGCTGGGCCATGTGCAGCGCGGCGGCACGCCCACCGCCTACGACCGCGTGCTGGCCACGCGCTTCGGCCACGCCGCGGCGCGTCTGGCCGTGCAGGGGCACTTCGGCCGGATGGTCGCCTTGCAGGCCGATGCCTGCGTCAGCGTGCCCCTGAGCGAGGTGGCCGGGCGCACCCGCCGCGTACCCGCAGATCACCCCCTGGTCCAGGCCGCGCGCGGCCTGGACGTTTGCCTGGGGGTGGCTTGAATCTGTCGGCCTGTCCCCATCTTCCCTTCCACCCTCCACCCCACCCAGCGAGCCGACCATGTCCACCCGAACCGCCTCCGTCCTTCCCCACCGCTGGCTGGCGGCCCTGATGCTCGCGGCCGCGGCGCTGCTGTCAGGCTGCGGCTACAACCAGTTCCAGAGCCTGGACGAGCAGACCAAGGCGGCCTGGTCCGAGGTGCTGAACCAGTACCAGCGCCGGGCTGACCTCATCCCCAACATCGTGGCCACCGTCAAGGGCGAGGCCAGCTTCGAGCAGGACACGCTGACCAAGGTGGTGGAGGCACGCGCCCGCGCCACGTCCATCCAGGTCACCCCCGAAACCCTGAACGACCCGCAGGCTTTTGAGCGCTTCCAGAAAGCGCAGGGTGAACTCGGCAGTGCGCTGGCACGTCTGCTGGTGGTGAGCGAGAACTACCCCAACCTCAAGGCCAACCAGGGCTTCCAGGACCTGCGCGTGCAGATCGAAGGTACAGAGAACCGCATCACCGTGGCGCGCAACCGCTACATCAAGGCCGTGCAGGAATACAACGTGCTGGTGCGGCAGTTCCCGTCCAACCTGACGGCGATGGTCCTGAGCTACGCCGTCAAGCCCAGCTTCACGGTGCAGAACGAAGCGGCCATCTCCGCGCCACCGGCCGTGAGCTTCGACAAGCCCGCCAGCCCGGCGCCTGCGGCGACCAAGTAAGGCGCTGGCGAGCAATCCATGCGCCCGGTCAACGGATTGGCCCCGTCCATGCGCCAGCCCCTTCCCAGGCTGGCCGCCTGGGGCCTGCTGTTCGCCGCCAAACTGTTGACCCTCTGCGGCCTGGTGGCCCTGTTCAGTGGCCCGGTACGGGCGCAGGAGCTGCTGCCCGTGCCGGCCTTGACCGCACGCGTGATGGACGCCACTGGCACGTTGTCAAGCGCACAGCGCGACGCGCTGGAGGCCAAGCTGGCCGCCTTCGAGGCCCAGGCCGGCCCGCAGATCGTGGTGCTGATGGTGGCCACCACCCAACCCGAGGACATCGCAGCCTTCACCCAGCGCGTGGGCGAGACCTGGAAGATCGGCCGCAAAGACGTGGGCGACGGCCTGCTGCTGGTGGTGGCCAAGAACGACCGCCGGCTGTGGATCGCCCCGGCCAAGGCGCTGGAAGGTGCGGTGCCCGACCTGGCCGCACGGCAGATCGCACGCGACATCATCACTCCCGCCTTCAAGACCGGGGACTACGCCGGCGGACTTGACAAGGGCACGGACGCGCTCATGGCGCGCATCCGCGGTGAGGGCTTGCCGGAACCCGCGCGACGCGCTCCAGCTGGGGCTGCTGAACACGGCTTCCAGGTCGAAGACCTGCTGGCCTTTCTGTTCGTGGCCGTGCCGGTGGCCGGCGGTCTGCTCAGCGCGATGGTCGGCCGCAAGCTCGGCGCGCTGCTGACGGGCGGTGCGGCCGGCGGCGTGGTCTGGTGGGTGACGCAAAGCCTGCTGCTGGGCGTGGGGGCGGGGCTGGTGGCCTTGTTCGTGGTGGGCGTGCTGGGCCTGGGCGCGGCTGTCCGCGGCCTGGGCGGGCGGTACAGCCGGGGGGGCCGAAGTGGCCGAACGGGGCCGGTGGTCTTCGGCGATGGTGGATGGTCCCGGGGCGGGGGCGGCTGGTCAGGCGGCGGCGGGGGCGGGGGCTTCGGAGGCTTCCGCTCAGGCGGTGGCGGCGACTTCGGCGGCGGCGGCGCGGGCGGGAGCTGGTGATGGGGGTTTCCAATGGCTGAGCGTCCGTCCTCCAAACCTCGCCGTGGCCTGTGGGGCCGGGCCCTGCGCCTGTTGCGTCACCGCTGGCTGGACGAGACGGACAGCCGGCGGGCCCTGGGGCCCGAGGCGCTTTCGCGCATCGAGCAGCGCATCGCACAGAGCGAGGCCCGGCACGGGGGCGAGATCCGCGTGTGCGTGGAGGCAGGGCTGCCGCTGAGCTACCTTTGGCGTGACGCCTGCCCACGCGAGCGCGCGGTGTCCCTGTTCGGCAAGCTGCGTGTATGGGACACCGAGGCCAACAGCGGTGTGCTGATCTACCTGCTGCTGGCCGAGCACCAGATCGAGATCGTGGCCGACCGTGGCATCGCGCGCCACGTGCCGCCCGGCCACTGGGAATCCATCGTCCACGGCATGCGCGAGGCCTTTCGAGCCGACCGCTTCGAGCCCGGGCTGCTGCAGGCCATCGAGGCGGTGGAGACGCTCATGCTCCAGCACTTTCCGCAGGTGGAGGGGCAGGGCAACCCCGACGAACTGCCCAATCGCCCCTACCTGGCCTGAGAACTTGTCAGCCCCCGCCGTCCGGTGGGGGCTCAAGTGGCCGCGTAGCGGTGCAATTGCTGGGGGCCCTGCGCAGCGTGCACGCTGGCATTGAAGGAGACGATCACGCGCTCTTGCTCACCCGCGTAGGGCAGCGCCTGATGCGCCAGCCACGAGGGGAAGATCAGCAACTGACCCGGCACGGGGTCAAAGTCCAGGTGTGCGTCCTGCAGGTAGGCATTGCCCATGTCGATGCGCGCGCCGCCCAGGCGTTCGAAGCGCGGCCCGAAGAAGCGCGTCACCCCATTGGTCGAGCCATAGGTGGCGTGGGCAATACGGCGCTCCTGCGGGTCCACCTGCACGCAGTAGACGCCCGACCACGAACAGTTGCCATGGCTGTGCACGTCGTGAAAAGCGCCGCTGTTGGACATCTGGAACCACATGCCGTCCAGGCGGATGCGCAGGTCCAGGCCCTGCGCAGGCCAAACCCCCGTGTTGGCGACCTTGACCGTGTCGCGCAGCGACGCCACCACGAAGCGCAGAAAGTCTTGCCATTCGGGCAGCCGAACGCGGTCGACGAGATCATCATCGCTGGCAAAGAAGGGGGCCGGTGGTGCGGTGTCCCCCTCCTGCATCCGCGCTTGGGTCTGGGCGATGCGCAAGGCGTTGAACACACGCACCAGCAGCGGGTTCACCTCAGCCGCCTCGGCGTACCGGTGCACGCCCAAAGGGGTGGGCCACAGGCTGTGAAAGCCCGGGCTCGCGCTGGAGGGGCTCACGCCGGCGCTGCCACCGCGGCCGGCCAGGACAAGCGGTGTCCGGTATCCCGTTGGAAGGCCGCCAGGTCGGCCTCGGTGTCGATGTCCAGGCGGTAGCGGCGGTTGTCGGTGACGAAGGGCACCGCTGACTCGGGATGGGCGGCTCGCCACTGGCGGCAGCCCACGTTCGCCTCACCGGCCAGGATCTGCTCGCGCACCTCGGCGCTGAACATCACGGGGTTGCCCGGCTCTCCACCCACTTGGGGATAGACGACGGAGGTGCCGGACGGCCGCTTCTTGAAGGCACCGATGAGATCGCTGATGTCCTGGGCCTGGATCAGCGGCTGGTCGGCCAGCGCCACGATCACCGCGTCCAGCTTGCCCGTCAAGGCCGCCAAGCCGATGCGCTGGGACGAGACCTGCCCGTCGTCGGGGCTGGGGTTGCGCACCACCGTCACCGGAAAAGCCTGCACCACCGGCTCGATCTGGTCGGCGTGGTGACCCAGCACCACGACCACCTCGTCCACCCCGGCTCCAGACAAGGCGATGAGCTGTCGCCGGATCAGCGGCACGCCGCCCAACTCGAGCAGGCTCTTGGGCCGATGCCCGATGCGTGAACCGCTGCCCGCCGCCAGCAGCACGGCTCCCACCACCACGCGGCTGTAGAGGCCACCGCCGCCCTTGAGGATGCATCCCATCGTGTGTCGCCTCCGCGCCTGACCTGATCGTCACATCCCGCAGCAGGACACGGGGCCTGCACGCACCACGAACTCCGGCACGTCGTCCGCAGCCGGGGGGCAGACTGGGGTTTCGGCCTGCGCCGGCAGCGCGGAGGGCGCCGACGCAGCGGCGGCTGCCGCGTGTTCGGCGCGCGGCGATGGCTGCTGGGCCGTGGAAGCCTGCACCGGGGTCGGGGTCAGGTTCGGTGCTTGGGTTGGGGCCTGCTGACCGCGACGCGCCGCGACCACAGCAGCCAGCACCGACAGCGCGATCTCCTCAGGGGTCTGCGCACCAATGGGCTGACCTGCCGGCGCGACGATGGCTGCCACGGCTGCGGCGTCTTCGCCAGCCTCGACCAGGGCCGCCTTGAGCACCATCGCCTTGCGGTGGCTGGCCACGAAGAAAACCTGACGAGCCCGCGCCGCCAGCGCTGCACGCAGGCCCTGCACGTCCCGGCGGCCCTGCGTGGCCACGACCACGAAGCTGCCAGGCGTCAGCGCCTGAGCAACGGCCGAGGCGTCATCGCTGTCCAGCACCCGTTCGGCGTCCGGGAACCGCGCCGCATCGGCGGCATGGGCCACCACGGTGACGGGAAGGCCCACCCGCGGACCCAGGGACGACAAGGCCACCGCCAGCGGCGAATCGCCCACCACGGTCAGGCGCGCCCGCGCCAGAATGGGGTCGACGAAAAGCTCCACCGTGCCGCCAGAGTGGCAGGACATGCCGAATTCCAGCACGTCGTCCAATTCGCGCACCTCGCCTTCGGAAGAGGGCGCGATGCGCACCACGCGAGCCCGGCCGTCAGCCAGCGCCAGCCGCACCGTCTTCAGCACCGCCGGCTGCGAACAGCCGCCCCCTATCCAACCCAGCTCGATGCCCTCGGCCGTGACCAGCGCCTTGTCACCCGGCCGGGCCGAGGCCGGCGGCTGCACGCGCAACACGGTGACGATGGCATGCGGGCGGTCCTGCTGCTGCAGGCGCAATGCTGCTTGGAGAAAGTCGATGGTGGCAGTGCTCATGGTGGAAGCTCCGACGCAGTGGGAGGGACGGGTTCAGTACAAGACATCGGCCGCTTGCGCCAGGTCGCGCAGGCTGTTCAGACGCACAAAGCGGTCGATCAAGGGCCGGGCCTCGCGCAGCGCCTCGGACGCCGGCGGCTGCGCAGACGGGTGAAACCAGGTGATGCGCGCGCCGTGGCGGCGCACCGCTCGCAGCTCGTCGCCCAGCGCCTGCGGGGGGTCGGCGTCAAAGCCGTCGGACAGCACCCACACGCGCGCCGAGCGCTGCAACTGAGCGCGCGCATGCACGCGGTGGAAGTCCGCCAGGCTGGTGGCAATGCGGGTGCCGCCACCGAAACCGGCTGTCACGGCGTTCACCTTCTCCTGCACGGCAGCCGAGTCGCGCTGCAGCAGCGCAGTGACTTCCGCCAGGCGGGTGTGGAAGACGAAGACACGGGCGTTCGCAACGCCGACGAAGGCCCGCGCAATGCGCAGGAACAACTGCGCGTGCGTCTCCATCGAGCGGCTCACATCGACCAGGATGAACAGACGCGGCCGTTCACGGCGGGGCTGGCGCCAAGCGGGCTTGAATGGCACGCCGCCGGTGCGCAGGCTGGCGCGCAAAGTGCGGCGCACATCCAGACGGCGGCCACGGGAGTGATCGTGCCAGCGGCGCGTGAGGCGTTCGCGCAGGCGCTGGGCGATGCGCTCGGCGAGATGGTTCAGCTGGGCCAGGTCCTGTGGCAGCCACTGCGACAGGCTGCGGTCGTGCAAGGCCTCGGCCTGGCTGGCGCCGCCCTGGGCACGAGCCACGCCCGCGTCCCGTGAAGAGGACAGTTCAGGCGAGGCCGCCTGCAACGCGGTGTCCATGCCCTGCCCTGCCGCGCCCGGACGCTGGCCCTGCCCCAGCGAATCCTGCAGGGACTGCACCACCTGCCGAAGATCGCGCGCGGGCCGGGTCTGGCCACTGACCTTCACCGTGCCCTGCACCCGGTGCGGGTGCCAGTAGCGCTGGAACAGCTCGGGCCAGCGTCGCCAGTCGCGGGCGTCGTGGCAGGCGATGGCCCGCCAGGCCGGGTCCAGTTGGGCGCAGCGCTGCAGCGGCATGGCCAGCGCCACCCGCACAAACGCCTGCTGTTCGGCCACGCCCACCTTCATGCCGTGATCGCGCAGCAGCGCCGCAAACCCGGCGATGGTCTGCAGCGGCGACACACTCACGCAGCCACCTTCTCCGCCACGCCCACGCTGCGGCGGCCTTCGACCAGCTGCAGCACGCGCTCGGGGCCCATCTGGAAGCGGTCTTCGCGGGTCTTGAGCAGGCATCCCAAGGTGGCGACGATGGCCTGCGGGTCATCAGCCAATTCGCGCCAGTTCAAGCGGTGCAGGGCGCGCACCCAATCCAGGGTCTCGGCCACGCCCGGCGTCTTGCCCAGGTCTTCGCGGCGCAGGCGCTGCACAAAGGCCACGGCCTGCTCCACCAGCGCGGTTTCGGCCCCCGGCAGGGTGTGACGCACGATGTCGACCTCGCGCGCCAGCGTGGGGTAGTCCAGCCAGTGGTACAGGCAGCGCCGGCGCAGCGCGTCTGACAACTCGCGCGTGCCGTTGCTGGTGAGCACCACCACGGGCACATGGCGCGCCCGCACGGTACCGAACTCCGGCACCGTGATCTGCCAGTCGGCCAGCACTTCCAGCAAGAAGGCCTCGAAGGCCTCGTCGGCCCGGTCCACCTCGTCAATCAACAGCACGCAGGGCTGCTCGCTGTCGATGGCCGCCAGCAAGGGCCGCTCGAGCAGGTACTCGCGGGAGAAGAGATCGGCCTCGCGCAGCGCCTGTGCGCTGGAGGAGGCCGCCTCGCTGAGCCGTATAGCCAGCAATTGGCGCCCATAGTTCCACTCGTAGGCCGCCTGCGACAGGTCCAGGCCCTCATGGCACTGCAGCCGCACCAGCCGACGGTCACCGGCACGCGCCAAGGCCAGCGCCAGGGCGGTCTTGCCCACGCCAGCGTCGCCTTCCAGCAGCAGGGGCCTCTGGAGCTCACCTGCAAGCCACAAGGTGGTGGCCATCGCCTCGTCGGCGATGTAGCCCACCGCATGCAGGCGTTGACGCAGGCCGGCCTCGTCCATCAGGACTTCCTGCCGAACAGGCCGGCCAGCCAGGACTTGAACACGGTCCACATCAGCGATAGGGCGTTGAGCTCCTTGACCGGGGCCGCCGGTGCGCGCACGGGTGCGGCGGCGACCGGCGAGGGGGCCGCTGGCGCATCACCAACGGTCGAGCTAGCCGCCCCTGCGCTCGGGGACGCCAGCGCTTCGGGGGCCACCGCAGCCGCCTCAGCCGTCCCAGCCGCCGTAGGCACCGCGGCTGCCGCCGCGCGGAAGTTGTCGGCGAACTGCGCCAGCATGGCGTCGGACACCGGCACCAGCAAGCGGCTGCCGAACTGCGCCAACTTGCCGCTCACGGTGACCGTGGCCTGCCCCACCAGCACCGAGGTCTGCGGCGTGGCACCGGGCTCGATGTGGGCCGACAGCTTCATGGAGGCAGAAGAGCCCCCGCGGTCCGCGCCCTTGCCCACCATCTGCATGGCGCGCGCCGCGACGTCGATGCCCAGGACCTCGATCTCGCCCCCAAACTGCATGGACGCCGGGCCCACCTTGGTCTTGACCGTGCCCTTGTAGTGGGTGTCGTCCAGTTGCTCGGTGATCTGCGCACCAGGCATGCATCCGCCGACGGCGCGGATGTCCGACAACACGGCCCAGGCCTGCTCCACCGAAGCTTCAACGGGGTAACGCTTGTCGAGTATGACTTCCATGGATCCGGATCCTTGCTCCAAAAATGCGTGACTCAATACAAAGGGCCGCGACGCTCGCGGCCCGGGGCCTTCACACTAGTGAAGGAGGGCGGTGCGCTGGGCACCGCCCGTGCGCAAACCTCAGAGCGCCAAGCCACTGGCTTTGAGCTGCTTCCACACCCGCCAGCTGGTGTGCGGCATGGTCATCTCGGTCACCCCCACATGGGCAAAGGCGTCCACCACCGCCGAGGTGAAGGTCGGGATCGAACCCACGTGCGGCGACTCGGCCACGCCCTTGGCGCCGATGGGGTGGTGCGGGCTGGGCGTGACCGTGTAGTCCGTCTCCCACTTCGGCGTCTCCACCGCGGTGGGCAGGAAGTAATCCATCAGCGTGTTGCCCAGCAGGTTGCCCTGCGCGTCGAAAGGCATCTGCTGGCCCATCGCCACCGCAAATCCCTCCGTCAGGCCGCCGTGGATCTGGCCCTCGATGATCATCGGGTTGATGCGGGTGCCGCAGTCGTCCAGCGCATAGAAGCGGCGGATCTTGGTCTCGCCTGTGGCCCGGTCGATGTCCACCACGCACAGGTAGATGCCGAAGGGGTAGGTGAAGTTCGGCGGGTCGTAGTAGTGCACCGCCTCCAGGCCCATCTCCAGGCCGGCCGGCACGTTGTTGTACGCCGCCCAGGCGATGTCCTTCATCGTCTTGTGGCGCGACGCATCGCCCTTGACGTTGAATCGATCGATCTCCCAGTCCAGGTCGTTCTCGCCCACCTCCAGCAGGTGCGCGGCGATCTTGCGAGCTTTCGCGTGGATCTTGCGTGCCGCCAGCGCGATGGCCGCGCCCGCCACCGGGGTGGATCGGCTGCCGTAAGTGCCCAGGCCGTACGGGGCGGTGGAGGTGTCGCCCTCCTCCACCTGGATCACTTCGCTGGGAATGCCCAGTTCGGTCGCGATGATCTGCGCATAGGTGGTCTGGTGGCCCTGGCCCTGCGTGATCGTGCCCATGCGGGCGATGGCGCTGCCCGTGGGGTGGATGCGGATCTCGCAGGAGTCGAACATGCCCACACCCAGGATGTCGCACATCTTGCTGGGGCCTGCGCCCACGACTTCGGTGAAGGTCACCAGGCCGATGCCCATGAGCGTGGGGGAGATCGGGTCGGCACGCTTGGCCGCCTGCTCGGCGCGCAGCGCCTTGTAGTCCACCGCGGTGAGCACCTTGTCCAGCGCGGTCTGGTAGTCGCCCGAGTCGTACTCGAAACCGAACGCGCTGGTGTAGGGGAACTGCTCCTTGCGGATGAAGTTCTTGGCGCGGATCTCGGCCTTGTCCATGCCGAGCTTCTGCGCCAGCACGTCCACCATGCGTTCGATCAGGTAGACGGCCTCGGTCACGCGGAAGCTGCAGCGGTACGCCACGCCGCCAGGCGCCTTGTTGGTGTAGACACCCTTCACGCTGGCATGCGCAGCGGGGATGTCGTACGAGCCCGAGCAGATGTGGAACAGACCTGCGGGAAACTTCGTCGGGTCGGCGCAGGCATCAAACGCGCCGTGGTCGGCCACCACGTTGACGCGCAGGCCGGTGATCTTGCCGTCGGCCGTGGCGGCGATCTCGCCGTCCATGTGGTAATCCCGCGCAAAGGCGGTAGACGAGATGTTCTCGACGCGGTCTTCCACCCACTTCACCGGCTTGCCCAGGACGATGCTGGCCACGATGGCGCACACATAGCCCGGGTAGACACCGACCTTGTTGCCGAAGCCGCCGCCGATGTCAGGCGACACGATGCGCACCTTGCTCTCCGGGATGCCCGACAGCAGCGACACCACTGTGCGCACCACGTGGGGCGCCTGCGAGGTCATGTAGGTGGTGAGTTCGCCGCGCACCGGGTCGAAGCTGGCCACGCAGCCGCAGGTCTCCAGCGGGCAGGGGTGCACACGCGGGTAGAAGATGTGCTCTTTCACCGTCACGGGCGCGGCGGCAAAGGCCGCATCCGCTGCAGACTTGTCGCCCGCATCCCAGGTGAAGATGTGGTTGTGGTGCTCGCGCGGGCCGTGGGCGCCACTGGTCTTGCCGGCCAGGTCCTCGCGGATCACGGGCGCATCGGGCTGGAGCGCCTCGTAGGGGTCGATCACCACCGGCAGCTCGTCGTACTCGACCAGCACGGCTTCCACGCCGTCAGCCGCGGCGTAGCGGTCTTCAGCGATGACCACGGCCACCTCCTGCATCTGGAAGTGCACCTTGCCATCGGCCAGCACGGCGGCCACGTCGCCCGCCAGCGTGGGCATCCAGTGCAGCTTCAAGGGCTTGAGGTCTTCGGCCGTGAGCACGGCGATCACCCCGGGCACCTTCAGGGCCTCGGTCTTGTCGATCTTCTTGATGCGGGCATGGGCCAGCGGGCTGCGCACGATGTCCATGTGCAGCATGCCGGGCATCTTGATGTCGTCGACGTAGTTGCCCTTGCCCTGGATGAAACGGGCGTCCTCCTTGCGAAGGCGGCTGTCGCCCATGCCTTGCAGGGCAGCGCTGCGCTCGAGCAGCTTGGGGTCGGTGGGTGCGTTCATGCGTTCGTCTCCTGGTGGGCGGACGGTATCGGGGCGCGTGGCGTCGGTGTCACGCAGCAGGTGTCACGGTGCGGACATCACGCCGTGGCGGCGGTGGCCTCGCGCAGCTTGTTCGCGGCGTACTGCACCGACTTCACGATGTTCTGGTAACCCGTGCATCGGCACAGGTTGCCGCTCATGCCCGCGCGAATCTCTTCCTCGCTCGGGTTCGGGTTTTCCTGCAGAAAGCGGTAGGCCCGCATCAGCATGCCCGGTGTGCAGAACCCGCACTGCAGACCATGCTCCTTGTAAAAGCCCTCCTGCACCGCGTGCAGCACGCCGGCATTGGCCAGACCCTCCACGGTCAGCACTTCGGAACCGTCGCACTGCACCGCGAGGTGGGTGCAGCCCTTGACCGACTCGCCATCCACGTCCACGGTGCAGGCACCGCAATGGCTGGTCTCGCAGCCGATGTGCGCGCCCGTGAGGTTGAGCTTTTCGCGCAGGAAGTGCACCAGCAGGGTACGGGGCTCGACAGCCTCTTCATGCGTGCGGCCGTTGACCTTCACCGAAATCAGTTTCTTTGCCATGAGGTTTGCTCCAGTTTCGATGAGTTGTTCAGGCGCAGCGGGCGGCGGCGGCGCGGATGGCGCGCTTGATCATCTGCCCGGCCATCGCGGTCTTGTACTCGACGTCACCCCGCAGGTCTTCGGCAGGGTCGCAGATGGCCATGGCGGCGTCTGCAGCGGCGTTGATGCTGGCGTCGGTCAACGGCTTGCCGAGCAAGGCTTCCTCGGCCCCGGAGGCACGCAAGGCCGTGGGGCCCACGTTGGTCAAGCCGATACGGGCGTGGCTGACGGCACCTGCGCTCATGCGCAGTACCACGGCAGCGCCCGCAGTGGCCCAATCGCCGGTCTTGCGCTTGAGCTTTTCGTACGCCCATCCGGTGCCCGCGGCGAAGGCCGGCACGCGGATGGCCACCATGATCTCGTCCTCGGCCAAGGCGGTTGCGTAGGTGCCCAGGAAGAAATCATCCGCCTTGACGGTGCGCCGGCCCTGCGGGCCCTCCAGCACGAAGGTGGCGTCCACGGCCAGGGACAGCGCCGGGTGGTCGTTGGCCGGGTCGCCGTGGGCGATGTCGCCGCCCATGGTGCCGCGGTTGCGCACCTGGGGGTCGGCGATCAGCCGAGGTGCCTCGGCCAGCAAAGGTACCTTGGCCTGGAGCAGCGCAGAGCGGATCAGCTCGTTCTCCACTGTCATGGCGCCGATCACGACGTCCGGGCCGTCCTCGCAGATGCCACGCAGCTCGGGGATGCGGTTGATGTCGATCAGGTGCGCCGGCTGTGCAAAGCGCAGCTTCATCATCGGCAGCAGGCTGTGGCCACCGGCCAGGATCTTGGCGTCGCTTCCCAGGCTGCCAAGCAGCGAGACGGCTTCACCAACCGATTTCGGCGCGTGGTAATCAAAACTCGGAGGAATCATGCGGTAGCTCCTGCAATCCGTGACACCAAGCTACCCGAAGCGGGTTGCCTGACCGTTGCGCATTGTTGGAGAAGCACCAATCCGTGCTGCCTTGTCGGGCTTTGTCTTTCACCGGCCAAACCCGTGCCAGACCAGTGCAGCTTCCCTCGTGAAGGGGCATCGCGCCAGCCCAGCTCTGCGTCAACCCCCTAAGGGTAAACAGGGGGGTGATTCGCCCAGCACCCGCCAGAAACGCGACACCCGGTGGGCTCGCGACGCACCGGGTGTGGGGCACAGGGATGCCGGCGCAGCGGCACCGGCTTCAGGGCAGCAGGTCTACTTCTTGCGCAGCTTGGCAATGGCGGCCAACTGCGCCGCCATGGCGGCGAATTCGCTTTGCGCGGCGGCCAGGTCGATGTCGCTCTTGGCGTTCTTCATGGCCTCTTCGGCGGCCTTCTTGGCCTCATTGGCCTTGGCTTCATCGAGGTCATGGCCCCGGATGGCCGTGTCGGCCAGCACGGTGACGGTGCCCGGCTGCACTTCCAGGATGCCGCCGGCCACGAAGACGAACTCTTCTTCACCGTTGTCCGCCCGCTCGATGCGCACTGCACCCGCCTTGATGCGGGTGATCAGCGGCGTGTGCCGCGGCAGGATGCCCAGCTCACCGTTTTCGCCCGGCAGCGCAACGAACTTGGCTTCGCCCGAGAAGATGCTCTCTTCGGCAGAAACGACGTCGACGTGGATGGTGGCCATGGTGTTGCGGGTCCTGACAATCTACAAGGAGTTCAAGGAGCGAGCAGTCGGGTCGCGGCCTAGGCGCGCCCCGCAGCCGTACTCCCGTACGGCGAGGAGCGCAACGACGGACCCGGCCCGAATGCGAAGCTCATTGAATCTTCTTGGCTTTTTCGAAGGCTTCGTCGATCGTGCCGACCATGTAGAACGCCTGCTCCGGCAGGTGGTCGCATTCGCCAGCCACGATCATCTTGAAGCCGCGGATGGTTTCCTTCAGGGGCACGTACTTGCCGGGCGAGCCGGTGAAGACCTCGGCCACGTGGAAGGGCTGCGACAGGAAGCGCTGGATCTTTCGGGCGCGGGCCACGGCCAGCTTGTCCTCGGGGGACAGCTCGTCCATACCCAGGATGGCG
>JBILSM010000146.1:0-6660 GCA_044372085.1 Rubrivivax sp. | reverse complement strand
AGTAGCCCAGCACGGCCAATATCGCCGCCAGCACGGCCAGCGAGAACTCCCACTGGAAGAAGGCGAAAAAGCCCAGGATGATGATCACGTCGTGCAGGTTGGCGACGATGCCGGCCACGGCGAACTTCCATTCGAAGCGAAAGGCCAGGTAGATCATGATGCCGGCCACGGTGAAGGCCAGCGCGATCAGGCCGTCTCGGGCCAGCTCCGAGCCCACCGACGGCCCGACGAACTCCGTTCGGTTGAGCTTCAGAGGCTCCGCGCCGGCTGCCGTGGCACAGGAGGGTCGGCTCACGGATTCGCCCTGTGCACTCACGTACTGCTTGATGGAGACGGTGCCGGACTCGGCCTTGCACAGTTGCTCGAACACGCGCTGGGACAGTTCCGACTGTTTGACGTCGCCGCGAACCGGCAGGCGGATCAGCACATCCCTGGAGGTGCCGAAAGTCTGCACCTGCACCTCCCCGAGATTGAGAGACTCCACGGCCTCGCGGGTCTTGTTGATGTCCGCCGACTGGGCGTACTCCACCTCCAGCACAGTGCCGCCCGTGAATTCGATGGAAAGGTGCAGACCGCGCGTGGCCAGGAAGAACACCGCGGCGGCGAAGGTGAGGAAGGAGATGACGTTCAGCACCAGCGCATGGCGCATGAACGGGATGTCCTTGCGGATTCTGAAGAATTCCATGCTGTGTGCTCCTCAGAATCTCAGACTTGCGGTGGCTTGTCGGATGTCGCCGTGCCGGGCTTCCAGACCTGCCCGATCGACACGGACTTGAGCTTCTTTTGCCGGCCGTACCAGAGGTTGACCAGTCCGCGCGAGAACATCACGGCCGAGAACATCGAGGTCAGGATGCCCAGGCAGTGCACCACCGCGAAGCCGCGCACCGGGCCGGAGCCGAAAGCCAGCAGGGCCACGCCGGCAATCAGCGTGGTGATGTTGGAGTCCAGGATGGTGGCAAACGCGCGCTCGTAGCCGGCGTGAATCGCCGCCTGCGGTGGCACGCCCATGCGAAGTTCCTCCCGCACCCGTTCGTTGATCAGCACGTTGGCGTCGATGGCCATGCCCAGCGTGAGCGCAATGGCCGCCATGCCGGGCAAGGTCAGCGTGGCTTGCAGCATGGACAGCACCGCCACCAGCAGCAGCAGGTTGAAGCCCAGCGCGATGGAGGAGAACAGGCCGAACAGCAGGTAGTAGGCGCACATGAAGACCACGATCGCGATGAACCCGTAGGCCACGCTGTCGAAGCCCTTGGTGATGTTCTCCGCGCCCAGGCTGGGGCCGATGGTGCGTTCCTCGATGATCTCCATGGGCGCGGCCAGCGAACCCGCCCGCAACAACAGCGCCGTGTCGTTGGCCTCTTGCGTGGTCATGCGCCCGGAGATCTGCACCCGGCCTCCCCCGATCTCGCTGCGGATGACCGGTGCGGTCACCACCTCACCCTTGCCCTTCTCGAACAGCAGGATGGCCATGCGCTTGCCCACGCTCTCCCGCGTGACATCCTTGAAGATGCGCGCACCCTTGGCGTCCAGCGTCAGGTGAACGGCGGGCTCCTGCGTCTGGTTGTCGAAGCCGGCCTGCGCATCGTTCAGGTTCTCGCCCGTCAGCACCACCTGGCGGAACACGATGATGGGTGCGCCGTTGCGCTCCAGGTAGCGCTCGCTGCCGAAGGGCACGGCGCCCCCCGACAGGGCCTGCTGGGCCTCGGCGCTGTCGTTGACCATGCGCACTTCCAGCGTGGCGGTGCGCCCAATGATGTCCTTGGCCTTGGCCGTGTCCTGCACGCCCGGCAGTTGCACGACCACGCGGTCGGCGCCCTGTTGCTGGATCACCGGCTCGGCCACGCCCAGTTCGTTCACCCGGTTGTGCAGCGTGGTGATGTTCTGCTTCAGCGCCTGATCCTGCACGGCCCGGGCAGCCTCGGGCTTCAGCACCCCGCGCAACAGGGCATCGCCGCCATCGGCCGCTTCCGTCCAGACCAGGTCGGGCAACTGTTCGCCCAGCAGGCTGCGTGCCTTGGTAGCCATCGGCGCTTCGCGGAAGCGGATCTCCACGGCCACGCCATCGCGTGTGATGCCGGCGTGGCGGATGCCCTTGTCCCGCAGCATGGTCCGCACGTCGCTGGCGATGGAGTCACCCTTCTTGGTGAGGGCGGCCTTCATGTCCACCTGCATCAGGAAGTGCACGCCGCCGCGCAGGTCCAGGCCCAGGTACATGGGCAGGGCACGCAGGCTGGACATCCATTGCGGCGTGTTGGCCAGCAGGTTCAGCGCCACGATGTACGACGGGTTCGCCGGGTCCGGGTTCAGGGCGGCCGACAGCGCGTCCTTGGCCAGTTTCTGCTGGTCGGTGCTCTGCAGTCGCACCTTGATCGACTGTCCGTCAAATTGCAGGGACTGCGGCTTGACGCCGGCTTTCTGCAGCACTTCGTCCACCCTGGACTGCAGCGTCGCATCGATCTTCAGCGTCGCCTTGCCGCTGGACACCTGTACCGCGGGCGCCTCGCCGAAGAAGTTGGGCACTGCATACAGAAAGCCCAGAAGCAAGGTCACCGCGAGGATCGCGTATTTCCACCAGGGGTAGCGGTTCATGAACTCTCCGAGGCCTGTCGGCCGCCTGCCCTGCGGGTCCGGGCTGCGCAGCGCAGGCCCGGCCAGGGCCCTTGCTTACTTGAACGTGCCCTTGGGCAGCACCTGCACGATCGAGGGGCGCTGCACCTGGATCTCCACACCTTCGGCTACTTCCACGTGCACGAGGCTGTCGCCCAGCTTGGAGATTCGACCGACGACACCGCCGCCCACCACCACCTCGTCGCCCTTGGCCAGGGCATCGAGCATGGCCTTGTGCTCCTTCTGTCGCTTCATCTGCGGCCGGATCATGATGAAGTACAGCACCACGAACATCAGCACCAGCGGCAGCAGGCTGAGCAAGGTGGACTCGGCCCCACCGCCAGCAGCGGCCGGGGCGGATTGGGCGAAGGCTTGGGAAATGAACACGTTCGGCACCCTTCAATGAATCATGGTCGTCGTCTGGCGGAACACACAGACAGAACCCTCAAGTTTACGACGGCACGGTCCCAATCCTTGGCTTCGTGCCAAATGACCCGGACGGAACGGGCCTCTCAGAGGCTGGTTCAGCGGCTCTTCCAGAAGGACTGGTGAACCTCGGCGATGGCCGGCTCTGCCGCAAGTACGGGACCCACCACCTCCACCGCCTTCTGTCCGCGCGAGAAGACCTCGCGGCAGGGCAGGTCCAGCGTGGGGTTCTCGCCGTGGTTGCCGGTGATCTCCAGCAGGCGGGACTCCGACATGCCGTACACCAGGCCACCGATGTGGGCCCAGTACTGCGTGGCCGCGCACATCGCGCAAGGCTCCACGGTGGTCACCAGGGTGCAGCCCCACAGGTACTCGGGCCTGTAACGGGCGGCGGCGTCACGTGCCAGCACCGCCTCGGCATGGTTGACCGTGTCCACATTGCCCTGCTCCAGCAGCACCGTCTTCCCGTCGGGCGCCACCAGCAAAGCGCCGAAGGGGTGATGACCGGCCGCCGCGGCACGCCGCGCCACATCGGCAGCCGCAGCCAGATGGTGGCGGATCTCGTCGTCATTCAGCAAGGGAAGCTCCGGTTGCGGCATGCCGCCCCAGTGCGGGGCAGTGTTCGCCGTTCACTTGTACTTGATGGTGCAGCCGTAGGGCACATTCACCGCGTTGCTAACCGGCTTGCCAGCGCGCAGTTCATCCAGTGCGGCAGCCAGCAGGTTGCGCGATGTCTTGACATCCTCGGGGTTGGCCGAGCGCTTGTCATCGATGGCGCCGTTGTAGACCAGCTTGCCGGCAGGGTCGATCACGTACATGTGCGGCGTGACCTTTGCACCGTAGGCCAGACCCACGGTACCCGACTCGTCCATCAGGAAGCGTGTGGGGGTGGCGCCGAAGCGGGCCAGCTCCTTTGCCAGCGCCTCGGGCGTCTGGTAGTCGGGGTGTCCGGAGTGAGTGGAGTTGATGCTGAGCCACACCACCTCGGCCCCGTACTTCTTCTGCAACGCCTGCATGTTGCCGCTGCGGTAGTGCTTCTGCACGAAGGGGCAGCCGAAGTTGTGCCACTCCAGCACGACCGTCTTGCCCTTGAAGTCGGCCAGGCTCACCGGCTTGCCCGTCAGGTCTGGGGCCCGGAAGGCTGGGGCCGGCTGGCCGACGACGGCCGCCGCCCGGACCGGTGCACAAAGCAGGGCCGACATGGCCAACGCAGCCCAGGCGGCCCAGGTCCAGTTCAGGCGGAGGTGGAGAGGGTTCATGGAACGTGTGCGAGCGGGCAATGTTGCGCGAAGCCGCAGCGTACAGACCCCTTAAACCCTACGCCAGCCACGGGACAATCAGTCACGGGCTCATTACGCACGATCTGATGCCTGGCCCGGGCCGAGGCGCGCTCAGCCGCGCATGTCCAGGATCAGGCCTTCGCCCGCATCCGCGCGCCCGGCGAGCATCTCACCGTAGGCCTGCAGCGCGGCCTGCGCGCCGCGCCGCTGCACGATGCGCACCCATTGGCCAGTTTGCACCTGGTCGATGAACTGTGCCCAGGCCTGGCCCATGCGCCGCTGGAGTTCAGCATTTCCCCAGCCTTCGGGCGGCGGCGCACTGCGTGCCTTTGCCTGCGCCGGCGCGAAGAACAGCGTGGGGCGCGGACCGGGCAGATCGCGCGCAGAGCCCAGAGCCTCCCAGTGGGTACCTCCGATGGAACTGCTGAACGTCAGCGTGTCGGCGAAGTGGGTGTGGATGCGGTGGCGCAGGGCGGCGTTGCCCGCGAAGTCGACATACGCCGTGGCGGCTGGCGTCAGCGCTGCCGGCCATTGCTCGTAGGTGAGCACGGTGTCATAGCAACCCAGCGAGTGCACGAAGTCGGCGTTCGCCGCCGAGGTCAGGCCCACGATGCGCGGTGCCTGCGGCGAGCCGCGCCGCTGGGCCAGACAGTGCGCTGTCGCCAGCGCCGTCTTGCTCGAGGCGCTGGACAGCAGCAGCTGCCGGGCGCCGAAGAAGCCCTGCTCGGCCAAGAAATCATCCAGAAGGAAGGCCGTGAGGAACAGCGGCCGCAACACCGCCTGCAGCCCTTCGAGTTCGGAGCGCCAGCCGGGGTCGGCATCGCAGAAGACGTACTGGTTGTAGACGCCGGCGAGTTCCTGGCGATGCGCCGACCCGTCCACGAAGCTGGTGGCAGAGACCCTGGCAGGCTCGACCACCAGATGCGTGCCCGCGGGGTAGTAGCCCCACACCCGGCGGCCCACCGCCACGCCCTCGGTCAGCGACTCGGTGACGTTCGCAAAGCCCCATACCGGCAGGCAGCCCAGCGCGGCATCGCTTGCGGCGGAGCCCGTAGGAAAGAACTGCCAATACTTCATCGCCTCACCAAAGGCGGCGTAGGTGATGTTGTTGGCGGTGAGCGCAAAGCTTTCCACCACCAGCCGCGCCTGGCCAGGCGCCAGGCGGCGCTGCGCAGGCGCGTCGGGGTCCGGGCCCAGGTGGGCCTGGCCCAGCGTCGCGCGGGCGATGAACAGTCGCTGACCGTGTTCGCTCATGGCGTCACCCTGGGAAGAGGGCCCAGTGGCCGGCGTGCTGCGGCGTGGCCGGTCAGGCGTGCTTTTTCATGCGGCATCGATCACCTCGGCCGCGGTGCGGAAGGCGTCCACCGCTGCCGGAAAGCCGCAGTACACGCTGGCGTGCAGGAAGATCTCCTGCAGTTCTTCCTGGGTCACGCCGTTGTTCAGGGCGCCGCGCACGTGGATCTTCAACTCGTGCATGCGCCCCAGCGCCACCAGCATCGACACGGTGACGATGCTGCGCGTGCGCAGGTCGATGTTCTGGCGCTGCCAGGTGTTGCCCCAGGCATGGCACGTGACCAGTTCCTGCAAAGGCGCGGTGAAGGGCGTGGCCTTGGCGAGTGCGCCATCGACATACGCATCGCCGAGCACGGCGCGGCGGGTGGCAAGTCCCTTGGGGTCCAGGTCCATGAATGTCTCCTGATCAGCCTGCTTGTGGTGAGGTACCCAGCATAGCGGCTTCGGGTCCGCCGCCGCGCCGCCCGCCTCGGCGCAAGACGTCGCGGAGATGGCAGGACGGTTCCCGTCGCGACGGCGGTGAAGTAGCATGGCAAGGAACCCCCGGAGTTGCGCATGCCCCCCCTTTCCTGTCCTGCACGGTTTGCCAACCCCGAGCCCCTTCCGGGCACGCGCCGCAGCTGGCTGGGTGCCGGTGCGTTGGTTGTGGTGGGCTGGAGCCTGACCGGGCCGACCTGGGCTCAGCCGGCATCCGCAGCGCTGTCCATCGGCGTTCTGCCCAACGTCAGCGCGCGCGTCTTGTTGGCCAGCTACCAGCCCATGCGTGAGTACTTCGAGCGTGCGCTGCGGCAGCCGGTCACGATCGTCACCGCCCCCGATTTCCGGGCTTTCGCGGCCAACTCGCTCAAGGGCGAGTACGACATCGTGGTCACCGCACCGAACCTCGGGCGGGTGATGCAGCTGGACGCGAAGTGGGAGCCTCTGGCCATCTACGAGCCGCGCATTCCTGCCGTCGCCGTGGCCCGTGCCGACAACCCCGACGACTCGCCCCGGCAGTTGCGCGGCCGGGCGCTGGCCCTGGCCAATCCGCAGTCCCTGGTAGCCATGGTCGGCC
>JBILSM010000052.1:0-20346 GCA_044372085.1 Rubrivivax sp. | reverse complement strand
CGTGGGCAACAAGTCTCTCGGCGAGTTCAACCTTGAGGGCATCCCGCCGGCGCCGCGCGGCCTGCCGCAGATCGAGGTCACCTTCGACATCGACGCCAACGGCATCTTGCACGTCAGCGCCAAGGACAAGGGCACGGGCAAGGAGAACAAGATCACCATCAAGGCCAATTCCGGCCTGAGCGAGGCCGAGATCCAGAAGATGGTCAAGGACGCGGAACTCAATGCCGCGGAGGACCAGAAGAAGCTGGAACTTGTGCAGGCCCGCAACCAGGCCGATGGCATGATCCACTCCGTGAAGAAGAGCCTGGCCGAGCATGGTGACAAGCTCGATGCAGGCGAAAAAGAGAAGATCGAGGCCGCGATCAAGGAGGCCGAAGAGGCGCTCAAGAGCGACGACAAGGCCGTGATCGACGCCAAGACCGAGGCGCTGATGAGCGCCAGCCAGAAGCTGGGTGAGAAGATGTATGCCGATCAGGCGGCAGCCGCTGCGGCGGCGGGCGCCGCGTCCGGAGCCGATGCTACCGCGCAGCCCCAGGCGGGTGCATCTTCCAAGCCGGCCGACGACAACGTGGTCGACGCCGAGTTCAAGGAAGTCAAGAAGTGATCTGACGGCGGCCCGCTCGGGCTGCCGGTCCAAGGCGCCGCGCCGCAGGGGCAGACCCGATCTGCCGCTCGACGCGGCGAGTGTTTTTCAAGAGGCTGAGATTCACCGATGGCCAAGCGCGATTACTACGAAGTCCTGGGCGTCGCCAAGAACGCGTCCGACGAGGACATCAAGAAGGCCTACCGCAAGCTGGCCATGAAGTACCACCCTGACCGCAACCAGGGTGACGGCGCCAAGAAGGCCGAGGAAAGTTTCAAGGAGGTCAAGGAAGCCTACGAGATGCTCTCTGACGCTCCGAAGCGCGCCGC
Organism: Rubrivivax sp.; assembly: GCA_044372085.1. Lineage (GTDB taxonomy): Bacteria > Pseudomonadota > Gammaproteobacteria > Burkholderiales > Burkholderiaceae_C > Rubrivivax. Next base: position 19,434 of record JBILSM010000052.1, on the reverse strand, counting down.
CTACGACCAGTACGGTCATGCCGGCGTGGACCCCAGCATGGGCGGCGGGCGCGGCGGCGCGGGACCGGAAGGCTTTGGCGGCTTTGCCGAGGCGTTTGGCGACATCTTCGGAGACATCTTTGGCGGCGCCGGCGGGCGCAGGGGCGGCGGGGGCCAGCAGGTCTACCGTGGCAACGATCTGAGCTACGCCATGGAGATCTCGCTGGAAGAGGCCGCGCACGGCAAGGAAACCCAGATCCGCATCCCCACCTGGGACACCTGCGACACCTGCAAAGGCAGCGGCGCCAAGCCGGGCACCAGCCCCAAGACCTGCAGCACCTGCAGCGGCAGCGGCACGGTGCACATGCGCCAGGGCTTCTTCAGCATCCAGCAGACCTGCCCGCACTGCAAGGGCAGCGGCAAGATCATTCCGGAGCCGTGCACCGCCTGCAACGGAGCGGGCAAGATCAAGCGGCAGAAGACGCTGGAAGTGAAGATTCCGGCCGGCATCAACGAGGGCATGCGCATTCGGTCCGCCGGCAACGGCGAGCCTGGCACCAACGGCGGCCCGGCGGGCGACCTCTATATCGAGATCCGCATCAAGCAGCACGACATCTTCGAACGCGACGGTGACGACCTGCACTGCACGGTGCCGGTCAGCATGACCACCGCGGCGCTGGGCGGCGCCATCGAAGTGCCCACCCTGGGCAGCAAGGCCGAGATCGAGTTGCCCGAGGGCACCCAGCATGGCAAGACCTTCCGCCTGCGCGGCAAGGGCATCAAGGGCATCCGCTCCACATACCCGGGGGATCTCTACTGTCACATCAACGTAGAGACCCCGGTCAAGATGACCGAGCACCAGCGCAAGCTCATGCGGGAACTTGAGGAGTCTTTCAAGGGGGCCGGTGACCGGCACTCCCCCAACGCCAAGAGCTGGACGGACCGGGTGAAGGACCTTTTCAAGTAAGGTCTCCCATCCATGATCGACCCCGATCTGCATCTCGCCAGGACTCTGGTGATAGAACCCAACACGATGCTTCGCGGCGTGACCGCTGGTCAGTTGCGGTCTGGTGGTGTGGGCGAGGTGGTCACGTGCGGGAGAATGCAACAAGCACGCGAGCTGCTAGAGCGCGACACCTTCGACATCGTGATCTGCAATCTGGAGCCTGGTGCACCCGGTGACTTGTCGGCGCATGATCTATTGACCGAACTGCGTCGCGAACAACTGCTGCCTTTCGGCACGGTGTTTCTCATGGTAACGGCACAAATCACCTATGCGCAGGCACTGGAAGCTGCGGAGACGGCCCTGGACGGCTTCCTGGTGCGACCGTTTACGGGCGCGGTTCTGATCGAAAGGGTGCTGGAGGCACGGCGCCGAAAGCGCGAACTCTCGGGCGTCATGACAGCCCTGGAGTCGGGCAAGCTGGAGGTAGCCGTCCAGCGGGCCCTCGAGCGGTTTCAGGATCGACAACCCTTTTGGCTCTATTGCGGCCGCGTCGCGGCTGAAGTGCTGCTGCGGTTGCAAAGGCCACAAGATGCCCTGGTCATGTTCGAGCGGCTGAACCAGGCCAAGCTTTCTGCCTGGGCGAGAGTGGGCATGGCCCGCTGCGAATGGGAAGCAGGACGACTTGGCAAGGCGCAGAAGGTGATTGATGCGTTGCTGCTGGACGAGCCGCAATGCGCCGATGCACTGGACCTCCAGGGGCGTATGAGGCTGGACCGATCGGACTTCGAGGGGGCTCTTCGATCGTACCGAGCAGCCTCGTTAGCCACTCCAGGTTGTCTGCTGCGGGCCCAGCACGCGGGCGCCCTGGCTTTCTATCTGGGCGAGCGCGAAGAGGCCGGCCAGTTCCTGGAACGAGCCCGGAGCATGGGTGCGGGCACCCGGCTGTTCGACGCCTTGAGTCTATTTCTTCTCGCCCTGGTTCACCACGACTCAGGGGATCTGGGCTCCCTCGACGATTGCGTCAAAGAGTTAGCGTCTTTTGCAGGCCGCTTTCCCCAGTCTCCCAGGTTGGCCCGCATCGCGGGCGCGGCACGCGCCCTGTGGCTTTCGCGCACCAACAAGACCGCCGAGGCCGTCTCTGCGGTCCAACAATTTGCCCAGGCGGCTGATAAGGACGGTTTCGACCTGGAGGCTGCCCAGGTGGTAGTGTCCCTGTGGGTGAGAGTCTCGCCTGAGAGCGCTGATGCCGAGGCGGCATCGAGCTTTGCACAGACCGTCGCCTCGCGATTCTGCAGCTCGCGCACGATCACCGACTTCTTTGTCATCGCCAGCCTCAACCATCCCCCTTTCAACGAAGCTTTCCGGCAGGGTTTGGCTGCGATTAATGACACCGTGGAAAAGGCAGTGCAGGCCGCTTCGCGAGGTTCGCCCGCAAACGCCATAGTGGACCTGCTGGCGCAATCGGAACGGCATCGCAACAGCCGTCTCGGTGAGGTCGCCTCAATGCTAATCAAACGCTATACGCCTGAACTGGGACCTAACACCTCAGGTGCTCTCTCGCAGCAAGCCACTGAACTGCTGCGTCGGTTTGGATCGGGTGAGGCTCATATCGCCGGCCTTCAACGGGCCAACCGCTCGCCTGGCGCACCAGTGTTGAAAGTCTGATGCGTTTTCTCTTTTGCGAAGATGTCTAGGAGCGGCCAGCGGGTGACGGCGCACTTTTTCTTGGAGGTACTGAGCATATGGGGCTCGGCCCGGATAATCTGTTTGAGCAGGTGCTGAATTGGAGACCGACGATATCGGTCAAGCGTTATCCTTGCGTCCTATGCCTCGGATTTATCTGCCGTTTCCAACCCTCCGTGATTTGTGCTTTGCATCTTGAATGCACGTGATCGCGGAAAGTCCCACTGAACCACATGTTTGACGGCTTTGAAGGCAATCTGAAGCTGGACGATGAGGTCGAGACCGACAGTGCGCTCGTCATCGACAGTAACTCGGCTTCGCGAAGCATCACGACTCAGAACCTTCGCACCTTTGGATTCGGTACGGTGCGTCAGGTCTCGCGCTTGATCGACGGCCGCAACATGCTGGAGAGCCAGCGATTCAATCTGGTCGTGTGCGATTACAACTTCGATGCGGAGGCGGCGTCGGGGCTGCAACTGCTGGAGGAATTGCGCCGCGAGAACATGCTGCCCTACTCCACCGTGTTCGTGATGATCGCCAGCGAGGCCACCTACGCTCAGGTCGCGGAGGCCGCGGAATCCGCACTGGACGGCTACCTGATCAAACCTTTCTCGGCAAATTCGCTCGGTGAGCGGATAAAAGAAGCGCGGCAGCGCAAGCGCGTCTTGAGTCTCATCTTCGAGGCTCTGGAGCAGCGGGAGTACGACACCGCCGCGCAGCTATGCGTAGAACGCTTCGAATCGCGGGGTATGTACTGGCTGTACGCCGCTCGTATCGGGGCCGAACTGCTACTACGACAGAAACGCAACGACGATGCCGCTTCGCTGTTCAAGGCTGTGGTGGAGGCGAAGACCGTACCCTGGGCTCGACTTGGAATAGCGCGAGCTCATTTCGCTGACGGCGAGATTGCCAAGGCGCGCCGTGCTGTGGAAGATCTCCTGGACGAGGACCCGCTGAACGCGGACGCCCACGACGTCATGGGCCGCGTGAAGATGGAGATGGGTCAGGTGGATGAGGCACGCAAGTCCTACGAGACAGCCATGAATCTGACCCCTGAATGCATACTGCGCCTCCAGCATACGGGCACACTGAGTTTCTACAGCCAAGAGTACGACAAGGCGGCTGAACTGCTGCAGCAGGCTTGGAACATTGGCAAACGTTCGCGGCTGTTCGACGTGCTGTCAATGTTGCTGATCGCCTTCGTCCGTTACGAAAAGAAGCAGACAAGCGGCTTGCAGATTGCTCTGGAGAACATCAGTCGGTTTGCAGAGATGCATCCTCAATCCCACCGCCTGCGGCGCTTCAAGAGCATTGCAGAGGTGCTGGTGGAGATTGCCCAGGGCCGCACCAAGCAGGGTTTCAGGATGGTCCGTGAGGTGTATGCAGATGTCTTGAGACCGGCCTTCGATCTGGAGGCCGCCATGAATGTCCTGTCTCTGCTGACGCGCGTGCTTCAGGTGGGCTTTCCTCAGGACGAGTTCGAAGCCATCGGCCGCAAGATTGCTCGACGCTTTGCTGTGTCTCGCGCATCCAATCAAGTGATGCTCACCGCAGCCATGTATCGGTCAGATGTCGAGCAATGGCTGAATGAGGCGCTCAACGACACGACACGCGCGGCAGAGAACGCTGTGGACCTGTCGCTCAAGGAAGACTTCAACGGTGCGGTGGACGCACTATTGAAGTACGGCAAACAGACGTGCAATGCCCGTGTCATCGACCTCGCAGGAAGCCTGCTAAAGAGACACAGGGACAAGATTGAGGGAGTCAAGGCGATGATCGACACGCAGGGAGTGCTGGCTCGCCGCTATTGCGTACCTTCCACGCACATCGCCGGCATCAGGCGCAGCGGGCGCGCTTCAGGTGGTATGGTGATTAAGTCCTGAGGACACAATCCTCGCCCGCGTGTTCGCCCTTTGGAAGAGGGTCCGTAAAGTCAAACAGCGTCCAGGGCCAGATTGTCAAACCGGGTCAAGGGCTTCAGGAACGTGAGTTTGACGGTCCCGACGGGGCCGTTGCGCTGCTTGGCCAGGACGATCTCGGCCACTCCAGGTTCTTTTGAATCCTTGTTGTAGTAGTCGTCCCTGTAGATGAACATGATGACGTCGGCATCCTGTTCAATGGCGCCGGATTCCCGCAGATCGCTCATCATGGGCCGTTTGTCCGGCCGGGTTTCCACGCTTCGGTTGAGCTGGGACAAGGCAATCACAGGGCACTGCAGTTCCTTGGCCAAACCTTTCATACCCCGTGAGATTTCGCCCAGCACCGTGGCGCGGTTCTCTTCGCTGCTGTTGCTGCTGCCGCTCATCAGCTGCAGGTAGTCGATCACGATCAATCCCAGCGTGCCGCCGTACTGACGAGCCAAGCGACGCGCACGTGCGCGCAACTCCGCAGGGTTCAGGCCAGGCGACTCGTCGATGAACATCGGCGCTTCGCTGAGCTTGCTGGCAGCCTCGGGCAGGCGCTCCCACTCGTCGTCACGCAAGCGGCCCGTGCGCAGGTGCTGCTGGTCAATGCGGCCCAGTGAGCCCACCACCCGCAGCGCCAGTTGCGACGCGCCCATTTCCATGGAGAACACAGCCACCGGCAGCCCCTCCTGCACGGCCACATGCTCGGCGATGTTCAGCGCAAAGGCTGTCTTGCCCATGGACGGGCGCGCAGCAAGGACGATCAGATCGCCTTTTTGCAGGCCCGCTGTCATGCGGTCGAGGTCGTAGAAGCCGGTGCGGATGCCCGTGACATCTTCGCTGCCGTTGGCTTCAAGCTCCTGCACCCGGTCGATCAGCGCTTGCACCAGCTTGTCCATGGGCTGGAAGCCTGCGCTGCCGCGTGAGCCCTCCTCACCAATACGGAAGATGCGCGATTCCGCTTCGTCCAGGATCTGGGATACGGGCTGACCCTGCGGATTGAACGCCGTGGTGGCGATCTCGTCACTGGCGGAAATCAGCTTTCGCAAGACCGAACGCTCACGCACGATCTCGGCGTACCGGCGGACGTTCGAAGCGCTGGGAACGCTCTGCGCCAATGCATTCAGGTAAGCAAGTCCCCCACAGTCTTCGGCCTTGCCCAAGCTTTGAAGCGACTCGAAAACGGTGATGACATCGGCCGGCTTGCTCGATGCGATCAAGCTGCCGATGGCCCCGTAGATGTGTCGGTGCTCGTGGCGGTAGAAGTCGCTGTCGGTCACCAGGTCCGAGCACTTGTCCCAGGCCAGGTTCTCCAGCAACAAGCCGCCCAGCACGCTCTGCTCGGCCTCGGTGGAGTGAGGGGGCACGCGCAGGCGGGCAACTTCCTCGTCCCGGGCCCCACCGCTGGCCAGAGGCCTTGATTCGAAGACGGAAGACATCAACCGATGATAAGAGCGCAGTGAAGATCGCCCTGTGCACAAGGCTGTGGAAATCCGGTTGACGGCCTGCCGGTTGCGCCCCTAACGAAAAAAAGGGCGCCTTCCGGCGCCCTTTCTGGTGGCTGACTGAAACTAGCAGATCAGCGAACCACAGCGATCTGATCGCGCTTGCCGCCCTTGTAGGTGTACAGCGTCAGGGCGCCGTTCTTGATGTCGCCCTTGCTGTCGAAGCCGATGGTACCGGTCACACCTTTGTAGCCGTCGGTCTTGGCGAGCACGGGCAGGTACTTGGCGGGCTCTGCAGAGCCTGCCTTCACCATGGCTGCCACCATCACGTTCACAGCGTCGTAAACGTAAGGGGCATACACCTGCACATCGGTGTTGTACTTCTTCTTGAAGGCGGCGTAGAAGTCATCCATGGACTTCTTGGCCGCGCCTTCGACGCCGCCGGCCTCGGCGCAGACCACCTGGCCATCAGCCATGGTGCCCGCGGCCAACTTGGGCAGTTCACCCGAGCAGATGCCGTCACCGCCAACGAACTTGGCATCAATACCCAGTTGCTTCATCTGCCGCAACATGGGGCCAGCCACAGCGTCCATGCCACCGAAGAAGACCACGTCGGGCTTCTTGCCCTTCAGGCTGGTCAAGATGGCGGTGAAGTCGGTGGCCTTGTCGTTGGTGAACTCGCGTCCGATGATCTTGCCGCCGGCCGCCTTCACGCCCTTCTCGAACTCGTCTGCCACGCCCTGACCGTAAGCGGTACGGTCATCGATGACGGCAATGCTCTTGCCCTTCAGCTGCTGCATGGCGTACTTGCCAAGCGTGCCGCCCAGATGCACATCGTCTGCCACCACACGGAAAGTGGTCTTGTAGCCGTTGCGCGTGAACTTGGGGTTGGTGGCGGAGGGCGAAATCTGCGGAATGCCTGCGTCACTGTAGATCTTGGAGGCGGGGATAGAGGTTCCCGAATTCAAGTGGCCGATCACGCCGTTGACCTTGGCATCGACGAGCTTCTGCGCTGCCGCAGTGCCCTGCTTCGGATCGGCTGCATCGTCCTCTGCCAGAAGTTCGAACTTGGCCTTCTTGCCGCCAATGGTCACGCCCTTGGCGTTGAGTTCGTCGATGGCCATGCGAGCGCCCATCTCGTTGTCTTTGCCCAGGTGTGCGATGCCGCCGCTGGTGGGGGCCACATGGCCAATCTTGACAACGAGATCCTGCGCGAGTGCGGAACCGGCCACCAGCATGGCCACGGCTCCGCCGAGAAGGGTGTACTTGATCTGCATGAAGATACTCCTGATGAGGTTGGACGACTGAGAGACGTTGCTCAGCGGTCGCGACAAACGCGCGAAGATTGTCACACATCCTTCGAGGAAGTCGCCGATCTCGTGTGCCGATGCCCCTTCACCGAGGCTTCATGCGTCTCAGCGGGTTTGCGAGCCAGTTCCTGCTCGAGAACCTCCCGCAGCCTGTCTGCCACGGCTGCGATCAAAGGGCCGCGGCATCGCTCCACCGCATCTTGTACAGCGTCTTGAACCGCCGGCGCCAGAACGTCGCGCAACCGGCTGCTCAGCAAGGCGTCGACCTGAGGCGCCATGCGGTCCATCACCTCATCAGCCCACTGCGCTGTGCGTTCATCCAACGCCGGGCTGCGCAAAGCGGCCGGGGCCGGTGCGACGTCGGCCACCTCGGTCAGGGTCGGCACCCTGGCCAGAAAGTCCTGGCGCGGCCGGGTCATGACGCCCTCCCGACATTGAGCCCCTGCGGCGCCCAGCCGCGTGCTTCGTACGCCCGCCAGCGCTGGCGAGCTTGCAGCCTGTCTTCAGACTCCATGGTGACCAGCTCGATCATCCGGTCCCACGTGTCTGCGTCATCAGCTGGCTCCCGGCCCAGATGCACCAACACTCGCGCACGCTGCAGTTCACGCGGCCAACTGTCGCCCTCCTCCATGAGCCAGACCGAGGTGCGATGCAGTCGTGCAGGCAACGGATGACCGGCTCTCAAGCGCTGGTGCGGAAGAAATTCCTGTGGCTCGAAGGTCCATAACGCCTTGTCCAGCAGGTCCATTTCGTCGCCATCGCCGCGCACGAGCACCCTGGACCCCTGGCGCACCGCCTTGCGCAGCAAGCGGCAGACGTACGGTGTGCGGTCTTCCACGCCGAAATGGAAGCGGATGTCGGTGACGACCCTCTCGCCTGGGCTTGAGCTCATGAGGACACGAGGTGATGGCAACGATGGCAATCCAAGCGCCAGCCCATGGCTCACACGACCCGACCCAGGATGAAATGGGTGAGCAGCGGAACGGGCCGCCCCGTTCCGCCCTTGGCCGAACCAGACTTCCAGGCTGTGCCGGCGATGTCCAGGTGCGCCCAGGGGAACTTGCCAGCGAAGCGTTTGAGGAACATGGCCGCGGTGATGGCGCCCCCCGCACGCGGGCCCACGTTGGCCATGTCCGCGAAGGAGCTCTTCAGCGCCTCGTCGTATTCCTCGTCCACCGGCATGCGCCAGCAGGGATCGAGGGCGGTATCGCCAGCCCGCTGCAATTCCTCGGCCAAAGCGTCGTCGGGACTGAACAGCCCGCTGCGCTGGTGCCCCAGGGCGATGACGCAGGCGCCGGTCAGGGTCGCAATATCAATCACCGCGGCGGGTTTGAAACGCTCGGCGTAGGTCAGGGCATCGCAAAGAATCAGCCGGCCCTCAGCGTCCGTGTTGAGGATCTCGATGGTCTGCCTCGACAGGCTGGTGACCACATCTCCCGGCTTCACCGCCCTCCCGCCCGGCATGTTCTCGGTGGCGGCGATCAGTCCGACGACGTTGACCTTTGCTTTCAATTGCGCCAAGGCCTTGAGGGTGCCCAGCACGCTGGCCGCACCGCCCATGTCGAACTTCATCTCGTCCATCTCCGCGGCAGGTTTCAGCGAGATGCCACCGGTGTCAAACGTGATTCCCTTGCCCACCAGGACGATGGGGGGCAGCTTCTTCGGGGCCCCTTGCCACTGCGCCACGATGAACTTGGGCGGTTCGGCGGAGCCCCTGGCGACGGCCAGGAAGGAGCCCATGCCCAGCTTCTCGATCTCCTTGCGCTCCAGCACCTGCACCTTCAAGCCATGGCTCTTGCCCAGGCGGCGGGCCTCTTCGGCCAAAAAAGTCGGGGTGCAGTGGTTGCCTGGGCGGTTGGCGCACTCACGCGCAAGGGTCACACCCTGGCCGATGGCCGCCCCGCGCGTCAGCGCTGACTGCAGCGCCTCCTGATCGTCAGCGTTGCACAACAAGCGCACTGTGCCGAGCGCAGGGGCCGCAGGGGCGCTGGGCTTGGTATGTCGGTACAGGTAGACCGCGTCAAGGGTCGTCACTGCCAGGGCTTCGGCTTGGGCTGCCGTGGGCCCGTCCTTGGCCAGCACGCCGACGTTCAAGGTCTTGCTGCCTCCGGCCTTGAGCAGGCCCAGCCCCGCAGCGAAGGCCTTGGCCATGGCCTTGGCCGAGGCGTTGGAGGCCACGCAGAAGGCCACCCGCAGTGCCAAGACCTTGGCGGGCAGGTGCACCAGCACCGATTTGCCGCCCTTGAGTTCCACCTCGCCAGTGGCACAGAGGTCTCGCCACAAGCCGGCCAGAGGCTTGTCGAGCAACCCCGGGTCGGCATCGGGAGTCAGCACGACGAGCAAGGCGTCGGCATCGGTCCTCGACCAGGACGAAGGGGGAAGGCTCAGGGTGTGGAAGTCCATAATCACTTGGGCGATGAAAGTTTGGCAATGTTATTTCAAGGTGCGCTAAGGAAGGAGCTCGGCCGCAGTTTCGCCGCCACCTTGGTGGTGGTGCTGACGATCGTGCTCACGATGATGCTCATACGCACGCTCGGGCAGGCGGCGCGAGGTGCGGCCTCACCGCAGGACGTGGTGCTGCTGCTGGGCTTCGCGACCATGGCGCATCTGCCGACGATGATCACCTTGTCCCTGTTCGTCGCAGTCGTGCTGACGCTGGGCCGCATGTACCGCGACAGCGAGATGGCGGTCTGGTTCACCAGCGGCTTGTCGCTGGCCAGCACCGTCAGGCCAGTGTTGTTGACGGCTGCGCCTGGGCTGGTGCTGGTGGCGGTGATGATCACGCTGGCCTGGCCTTGGGTAAACCAGCAGACGCTGGAGGTGCGAGAGCGCTACAACCAACGTTCTGACGTGGCGCGAGTGGCGCCCGGACTGTTCCAGATGTCCTCTGATGGACAGCGGGTGTTCTTCATTGATCGCGACAGTGCCGAGTCGCGTCAGGCTCGCAACGTGTTCATCTTGGCTCAGGACCATGACAAGGAGAGCGTCACGACGGCGCTGTCGGGCACCGTGCTTACCCAGGGACTCGACCGTTTCGCAGTTCTTGACCGAGGGCAACGCAACGAGTTCAACGCAGCAACGGGTGAACGTGCGTTGGCGAGGTTCGAGTCCTACCAAGTGCTGATTGACCAAGCCCAGACCGTCACATCCCCCTCCCTGCCCCCGAAGGCCTTGTCCACTCTGGAGTTACTGGACAAGCGAAGCGCCTTGAATGATGGTGAGCTTTGCTGGCGCCTGGGTCTGTTGCTGGGCGCCTGCAATCTCACACTTGTAGGCATTGGCCTGTCTGCTGTGAATCCCCGTCGGGGTGGCAACTGGAATCTGGTCCTGGCCCTGCTGAGTTTTGTCGTGTACTTCAACCTCATCAACCTCACGCAATCATGGGTGGCAGGGCGCCGCCTGTCAGCGGAGGTGGCGCTGTTCGGACTGCACGGCCTGGCGTTCCTGTGCGCACTGGCCTTGATCTGGTGGCGAGATCACGCCACCTCGTGGTCCTGGCGGCGCCATGGATCCAAGCCTGCCGCAGCCACCATCCGGGGTGGCGCATGAGAACGGTCAGGCGACTGCTCTACCGTGACATTGCGGGGTCGGTGTTCTTCGTGGCACTGGCTTTCCTGTCTCTCTTCTTTTTCATTGACTTCGTGGATGAACTGTCGGCCAACGCCAGGTTTGATGGGGCGTTGGGCTTTTCCTTGTTGTTGGCGGCTCTGCAGATGCCGGGGCGCCTGTATGAACTCTCGGCCATTGCCGTGCTGATCGGAACCATCTACGCCCTGTCGCGGATGGCGCAGGCTTCAGAGTTCACGATCCTGCGCACGGCCGGGCTGGGTCCCGGGCGCGCGCTGGCCATGTTGCTGCTGCCAGGCGCACTGTTCGGTGCTGGCGCCTTTGCCACTGGCGAGTGGCTGGTGCCCTGGGCCGAGCGTCAGGTGGTGGCGCTGGAAACTCGCCGGGATGGTGCCGGTCTGCCGCTGGGTCGGGCAGGCGCTTGGCTCAAGGATGAGGTGGGTTCGGTCCCAGCCGCCCACCATGCCGCGATCAACGTGGGGGCTGCAGAAGTGGGCGGGCGGCTGATGCGGGTGCGGATCTTCGAGTTCGACCGGGACAACCGACTCTTGCGCCGCATCGAAGCCGGCCAGGCCCAAGTGGATCCTTCCGGTCTGTGGGTCTTGACCCAGGTGCGGATGGCCGACTGGCCGGCTGATGCCCACCGGGACAGGCCTTCCGCGCCTGTAGGGCCGCAAGCATCACCCGGTCAACCGCCTGGGCTTGCAGTGGTGACCCAGCAACTCGGCAGTTTTTCCTGGCGCAGCACCCTCACCCCAGACGTGGTGGCCGCCGCGGTCATGCCCTTGCAGACCATGTCCACCTTGGAGCTCTGGCGCTACAGCCAGCACCTGTCCAAACAGGAGCAGGCAGCGCAGCGCTACGAAATCCAGTTCTGGAAGCGCGCCTTGTACCCGTTGGCCTGCATCGTCATGACGGCGCTGGCGCTGCCTTTCGCCTATCTGCGCGCGCGCGCCGGCGGCGTCAGCCTGAAAGTGTTTGGCGGCATCATGCTGGGGATCAGCTTCCTTTTGCTGAACAGCCTCTCGGGCCACATTGGCATGCTGCGGGACTGGAGCCCGTGGTGGGCGGCGGCCAGTCCCAGCCTGTTTTACATGGCGCTGTCCCTCGTGGCCTTCCAGTGGCTGGTCAAGCACCGTTGATCGAACGGTGGTCCTTCTGCAGATGCGTGCCGCTTCAAGCTGAACAAGTGCCCTCATGACCCGCGCCATCATCCTTTTCGCCCACGGCGCCCGAGATCCCGCGTGGAGCCGCCCGTTTGAGGCGGTGGCCGAACGCCTGCGCGCCTTGCAGCCTGGCGCCGAAGTCCGCTTGGCCTACCTGGAATTCATGAGCCCCTCGCTTGTTGAAGCCGGGCATGAACTCGCTCAGAGCGGGGCAGCCGAGATACGCATCGTGCCCATGTTCCTCGGCGCCGGTGGCCACGTGCGCAAGGATCTTCCAAGGCTGCTTGCGGCCCTGCAGCAGCAGCACCCGCAAGTGACCTGGAACCTGCAGGGGACCATCGGCGAAGCGCAGGGCGTCATTGAAGCTCTGGCGCGGGAAGCTGCAGGCAAGGGGCGAACACCATGAACCTGCACCAGTTTCGTTTCATCCAGGAGGCGGTGCGGCGTAATCTGAACCTCACCGAGACCGCCAAGGCCCTGCACACCTCCCAGCCGGGCATCAGCAAGGCCATCCTGGAACTGGAAGAGGAACTGGGCGTGGACATCTTCGCCCGCCACGGCAAGCGGCTGCGCCGTATCACCGAGCCTGGCGAACAGGTGCTGAAGTCGGTGGAGATCATCATGCGCGAGGTGCACAACCTCAAACGCATCGGCAGCGAATTCAGTGCCCAGGATGCGGGCACCTTGTCCATCGCCACCACCCACACCCAGGCGCGCTACGTGCTGCCGCTGCCGGTGGCGCAGTTGCGCCAGCGCCACCCGAAGGTGCAGGTGGAACTGCACCAGGGCACGCCCGACCAGGTAGCCCGCATGCTGATCGATGAGACGGCCGTCATCGGCCTTGCCACCGAGGCGCTGGACCAGCACGATGAGCTCCTCACCCTGCCCTGCTACGAATGGGAGCACGTGGTGGTGGTGCCGGCCGGCCATCCCTTGGCCGACAGCGAGCGCCTGACGCTGGAGCTGCTGGCCTGCCACCCCCTTGTGTCCTACCACCCTTCGGTCGCGGGGCGCAGTCGCATCGATGCCGCCTTCGCGCGCGCTGGGCTTCGGCCTACGCTGGCGCTGGAGGCGCTGGACTCCGATGTCATCAAGACCTACACCCGCGTGGGCCTGGGCGTGGGCATCGTGGCCGAGATGGCGGTGCACGAGGACCCGCCCGACAGCGGCCTTGTCGCGTTGCCGGCCGGCCACCTGTTCGGCACCAATGTGTCGAGAATCGCGTTCCGCAAAGGCGTCTATCTGCGCCACTTCGTCCTGACTTTTGCTTCGCTGCTGTCAGACCGTCTGTCGCCTGAATTGCTCAGGCGTCTGACGTCTGGTGGCGTACCCGCTTCAGACCTCTGAGAACATGACCATCACCCTTTCCGAATCCGCTCTCCAGACCCGCCTTCCCAAAGTAGGCACCACCATCTTCACCGTCATGTCGGCCCTGGCCACCGAACACCAGGCGGTCAACCTGGGGCAGGGATTCCCGGACTTCGACTGCGACCCTGCCCTGGTGGAAGACGTGGCCCGCGCCATGCGGGGTGGTCTCAACCAATACCCGCCCATGCCTGGCGCCCTGCCCTTGCGAGAGGCCGTGGCAGGCAAGATCGAGGCGCTCTACGGTCGCCGCTACGACCCGGGAACCGAGATCACCATCACCGCTGGCGCCACCCAGGCCATCCTCACGGCAGTGCTGTGCTGCGTCCACCCTGGCGACGAGGTCATCGTCCTCGAACCCTGCTACGACAGCTACATCCCCAACATCGAGCTGGCAGGCGGCAAGGTGGTGCGCGTGCCCTTGACACCGCGCACCTTCAGGCCGGATTTCGGGCTCATCTCGGCAGCGATCTCCCCTCGCACGCGGGCGATCATCGTCAACTCGCCGCACAACCCCAGTGCCACGGTCTGGACGCGCGAAGAAATGCTGCAACTGGAGGCCTTGCTGGCTCCTACCAACATCCTGCTGATCGCTGATGAGGTCTACGAGCACATGGTGTTCGACGGTCAGGCGCACGTCAGCGCCGCCGCCATTCCCGGTCTGGCAGAGCGCGCCTTCGTGGTGTCCAGTTTCGGCAAGACGTATCACGTGACAGGCTGGAAGGTGGGCTACGTGGCCGCACCACGGGCGCTGACCGCCGAGTTCCGCAAGGTGCATCAGTTCAATGTGTTCACGGTCAACACGCCTGTGCAGCACGCCCTGGCCACTTACATGCAGGACCCCGCGCCCTATCTCGGCCTGCCCGCTTTCTACCAGCGCAAGCGCGACCTGTTCCTCGAGGGCTTGCGTCAGACGCGCCTGCGGCCGCTGCACACGGCCGGCACGTACTTTCAGTGCGTGGACTACAGCGCGGTGAGTGATCTGCCCGAGGCCGACTTCTGCCAGTGGCTCACCAAGGAGGTGGGCGTCGCGGCCATTCCGCTGTCCGCCTTCTACGAGGGGGGCTTCGAACAGGGCATCGCACGACTGTGCTTCGCCAAGAAGGACGAGACGCTGCAGCTCGCGTTGAAGCAACTGCAGTCACTTTGAGGCGGTGGCGGGTGCGTTCAGCGTTAAGGCAGACCGCCGAACGACAGGTTGCCAGGGCCGCTCAGCGCCGCTTCACCTGGTCAAACTCTTCGCTGAACAGGCTGAACCTGCTGGCAGCCCGCTGCTCTTCCACGCTCAGTGGAGGGGGCAGTGTTGAGAGGTCAGCGGTGTCAAAGCTCAGCTCCAGGTCCACTGCCGCGGTCTGAGCCATGGCAACTTCTTCGACGCCGGGCAAGTCAAGATCGGGGAACTCCAGCGAAAGGACTTGCGATCCGGGCTTCGGGTCCGGTGTCGGTGCTGCCGTGCTCGGACTCCATGCCTGGCCAAGCTTCTGGTCAGTGGCAACCTTCTTTGGGGCACCGCCGGCGACAAAGGTAGCCGGGGCGAGGCCTTCCTCGTCGCCACCGGAAAAAGGAAAATCAATCAAGGGCAAGGACTGCGACTGTTCAGCGCGCGAGGCTCTCACGGAAAACTCGGACACGCCAAACGGCTGTACGGCCTCCTCCGCATCGGCAAGGCTTGGGGGCAACTCAGCCGGTTCGGCGGGCGTTACAGCGGCGGGAAACTCGAACTCTAGCGACAGGTCCGGGCCCGCCGACGATAAAGGCCGGTGACCGATGCCCAGATCAAGGTCGATATCCAAGCCGCCCGACATCGGAACGGCTGCCGAGGCCTTCGGTTCCGGCAATGAGGCGGGAACTGGGTGATCCCGAAGTTCACGTGCCAGCGTGAAGAGGAACAACAGTTCAGACTGGACCGTCGAATCCAAACTGTCCCTACGGTCGCCAGCGCGAAGCAAGCTATCGAGGGTCTCCATGGCTTGTTTTGGATCGCCCCACACCCTCTCGATGTCCAGCATCAGGTCTTGGCGGTCCTCCAGGTGGCGTGCCTCCTCAGCTTGGTCCTGCCAGTGTGGCAAGGAGGTGCCGAAGCGCTGCTGGAAGCGCGATCTGACCTGCCCGAAGCCAGCCTCATCGGAGTGTCGACGGCATACGTCCCTCAACTGCAAGTAGGGCAGCAGGTAGTCACCACGGGTCTGTCGGAGATGGTCTGCCAGCAGCTTCCTTGCAGCATCCTCCTGTCCGAGGACGGAGAAGAATTCCACCTGTTGCTGCAGGTCTAGCAGTTCGTCAATCGACACGCCGGGCAAACTGTCCGGGTCAGGCTGTGCTGCAAGTTCGGACAACGAAAAGAAGTCCTGCACCGGATTTGAAACTTGAGCTTCCAGCGTCGCATCAGGGGGCAAAGCCGGCGGGACCTGGGGGGTTGGTAGGGTAGCTGTCTCAAGGGACGCCCCCGAACCCGACGATGCCAATATGCCGTTCACGTTGGCGGTGGTCGTCTTCTCTGCTGGCTGTACCGTCGACTCTGGTGCCGCGGTACTTGCCGACCACCACGGCCTTGCTGAAACACCCGCCTGCAGGCGCCGCACGCGCACCAGCAGCAAGGCGATCAGCGCTCCCAACGCCGCCAGGGCCGCCCAGAACCCGCCAGTGCTGACCCCTTGTGCTTTCTCCAATGCAAGAGTGAGGCGTGCAACGGCCTCACGGTTGGCTCGGGCCTCCTGATGCAAAGCTTCGATGCTCTTCTCCATCTCAGCGGCGCGGGCCTGCGCCGCCGATGCGGCGGCTCGGGCCGCACTCGCGGCGGCCTGCGCGGACTGCAATGCCGTGGAAACCGCACCATCCTTTGCGACGCCTGAGGCCGACGTCGTCAAGGTAGGCGCATCCAACTGCAGCTTGGAACGGGAGGCGCGGACCGCGCCGCGCTGTGCCGTCTGTGTCGAGGCATCAGCCAGCGGGGTTGCACCATCCGGCAACCGGCCGCGCGTATCGGTGCCGCCTCGACCAAGCGATGTTGCGGCTGCAGCCGCCACGGCAACACCGAGGGGAATCCCAGCTGGCGCGGCTCCAGGCGTACGAACCTGATCAGGCTGCCCAGGAGTTGCCGGTGAGGCAGGCGAGTTCAAGGCCGCTGGTGCAGCTGCAGGCGCAGTGACTTGCAAGGCATCTGCTTGCGCCAATACAGGCGCAGCCAAGTGTCCTGGTGGATCGGCGAACAGGGTAAACCTGCGAGCGGTGCTGGAGCCGCCACATCCTGCGCTGAGCCTGATCGTGACCAAAGGCTCGTCAATGGCCGCGGTGGTTCTTACCCTGACCGCCGGGCCACCAGAACCGCTTTCCAGCGATACGAACACGGCCGAGCGGGGAAACGGCGTGTCACCGGTTGACACGTCGGCAGCGAGGCATTCCGGAGGAGATTCCGACGCCTCCAGCCGCAAGGGCACGCTGAAGTCCAGCGGCATGCCTAGCACGGCAGTGGACTGCGCCCTGCCGAAACCCCAGGCCTTCGCCTCGCCCAACTCCATCATCAGGGCTGCCGCCGACAGGCTGAACAGCGGGTACAGCTTCAAGAATGGGAGTACCCGGGAACTTGGCATTTCGGATGTTGGAAAACCTCGGGAACTCTAGCATGGTGGTGCGTGCAGGATGCCCCCACAATGTTCCCTTTCCAGTGGCCAGCCACGGGGCGGCGGCGCCGCTCAGACTCAGAACGCAAGATGGATCACTTCACCGGCACGCGCATCCCAACGGCCAGCCACGCTTTTGCAACTGAGGCACTGGACCGGTGGCTGCAAGAACAGCTACCAGGCTACGAAGGTCCGCTTCAGGTGTTGCAGTTCAAGGGGGGTCAATCCAACCCGACCTACCTTCTGACGACGCCTGGTGCGTCCTACGTGATGCGTACCAAGCCCGGCCCCGTGGCCAGGCTGCTGCCTTCTGCCCACGCCATTGAACGTGAGTTTCGAGTCATGCAGGCCCTGTACGACACGGAAGTGCCCGTGGCCAAGATGTTGCTGCTGTGCGATGACGAATCCGTGATCGGACGGGCGTTCTACCTCATGGAGTATGTGCAGGGTCGCGTCCTCTGGGACCAGGCCTTGCCGGGCATGGATCCTGCAGGGCGCAGCGCCGTGTACGACGAGATGAACCGGGTCATCTCCAACCTGCACCGGCTGCGGCCCCAGGCCCTGGGCCTGGGAGATTTCGGCAAGCCGGGCAACTATTTCGAGCGACAGATCGCCCGCTGGTCGCGCCAGTACGCGGCTTCCGTCACCGAGCCCATTCCCGAGATGGATCGGTTGATCGAGTGGCTGCCCGCCCACATGCCCGACAGCGCACGGGACGAGCAGGAAGTGTCCATCGTCCACGGAGACTTCCGTCTGGACAACATGATCTTCCACCCGACCGAGCCGCGCGTCCTGGCCGTGCTGGACTGGGAACTCTCGACGCTCGGACACCCGCTGGCGGACTTCAGCTACCACTGCATGGCCTGGCACATACCGCATGCCATGAGCCGGGGCATAGGTGGTCTGGACCTCATGGCCTTGGGCATCCCCACGGAGTCCGCCTACCTGCAGCGTTACTGCGAGCGCACCGGCCGTGCGGACACCGCTGCGCTCACTCAGGACTGGAGCTTCTACATGGCCTACAACCTGTTTCGCATCGCGGCCATCCTGCAGGGCATCGCCAAGCGCGTGGTGGATGGCACGGCCGCCAGCGCACAGGCGCGCGAGGCTGGCGCGTCCGCCAGGCCGCTGGCAGCACTGGGCTGGTCGTTCGCTGCGCGAACCTGATTTCACTGAAGAGAATCCGAAAAGAGAAAGGTGACCGATGGACTTTGACTACTCCCCCAAGACCAAGGATCTGCAAGCCCGCGTGAAGGGCTTCATGGACCGCCACATCTACCCGGCAGAGGCGCGCTGGTGGGCGGAGTTGGAGGAGAACACCCGCGTGGGCAAACGCTGGTCGCCCCTTCAAGTGATCGAGGATCTGAAGCCTGTGGC
Organism: Rubrivivax sp.; assembly: GCA_044372085.1. GTDB lineage: Bacteria > Pseudomonadota > Gammaproteobacteria > Burkholderiales > Burkholderiaceae_C > Rubrivivax. The sequence goes on along the minus strand of JBILSM010000052.1, from coordinate 1,072 downwards.
GCGTGCCGAAGGCTTGTGGAACCTGTTCCTGCCCGAGAGCGAGCGCGGTGCTGGCCTCAGCAACCAGGAATACGCGCCCCTGGCAGAAGTCATGGGCGCCGTGCCCTGGGCCAGCGAGGTCTTCAACTGTTCCGCGCCTGACACCGGCAACATGGAAGTGCTGGTGCGCTACGGCACGCCCGAGCACCAGAAGGCCTGGCTGGAACCCTTGCTCCAGGGCGAGATCCGCAGCGCCTTCGCGATGACGGAGCCGGCCGTGGCCTCGTCTGATGCCACCAACATCGAAGCCAGCATCCGGCGCGATGGCAACGAGTACGTGATCAACGGCCGCAAGTGGTGGACCAGCGGTGCTGGCGATCCACGCTGCAAGATTATGATCTTCATGGGCAAGACCGATCCTGAAGCGCCCCGCCACTCCCAGCAGTCCATGATCCTGGTGCCGATGGACACCCCGGGCGTCAAGGTGCTTCGGCCCTTGCAGGTCATGGGGTATGACGATGCACCGCACGGACACATGGAGATCGACTTCCAGGAAGTGCGCGTGCCAGCGTCCCACATGCTGTTGGGCGAAGGGCGCGGCTTCGAGATCGCGCAGGGCCGCCTCGGCCCGGGCCGTATCCACCATTGCATGCGCCTGATCGGGCTCGCCGAGCGGTCCCTCGCCCTGATGTGCAAGCGGGCCACCGCCCGCGTGGCCTTCGGCAAGACCGTGGCGCAGCAGACCGTCACCCAGGAGCGCATTGCCGAGGCCCGCTGCATGATCGAGCAGGCGCGCCTGCTCACGCTCAAGGCGGCCTGGATGATGGACGTGGCCGGCAACAAGGCTGCCAAGGCGGAGATCGCCATGATCAAGGTCGTGGCCCCCAACATGGCGCTCAAGGTCATCGACTGGGCCATGCAGGTGCACGGCGGAGCCGGCATGTGCCAGGACTTCCCGCTGGCCTATTTCTTCGCCCAGGCGCGCACGCTGCGCTTTGCCGATGGCCCGGACGAGGTGCACCGCAACGCCATCGCCAAGATCGAGCTCGGCCGCCACGCCGCCTGAGTGCAGGCCGCCCCGCGGACGGCTACT
>JBILSM010000051.1:0-20440 GCA_044372085.1 Rubrivivax sp. | reverse complement strand
GCAACTGCTCCAGGCTCTCGTCATAGCGTTTGGCCTCGAAAGCCTCGTTGCCGAAGTACTTCACCGTCTCGTAGTTCAGCAGCGAATCGATGGCCTTGGTGTGCGCCGTGGAGTCCATCTCGTTCATGCGCCGGCGGAACTTCGTGCGCCACTCGGTCACCGTCACGGTGAAAGCGATGTAGACCACCAGCGCCGCCAGGGTGATGAACGCAAAGCCGGCATCGAACTTCCAGCCCAGCAGCACCAGCACCATCAGCACCTCCACGAGCGTGGGGAAGATGCTGTAGAGCGAGTAGGAAATCAGCGACTGCACCGCTCGCGTGCCCCGCTCGATATCGCGCGTCATGCCGCCTGTCTGACGCTCCAGGTGGAAGCGCAGGCTCAAGGCGTGCAGATGGCCGAACACCTCCAGCGCGATGCTGCGCGTGGTGCCCTCCGTGGCTTTGGCGAAGACCAGCTCGCGCAGCTCGGTGAACAGCGAGGTGGACAGCCTCAGCGCGCCGTAGGCCAGCAGCAGGCCCACCGGCACCACCAGCAGGGCCGCGGCCGAGCCCGGCGCGGGGGCCAGGTTGTCGACCAGTTCCTTCAGCAGCAGCGGCACGCCGACGTTAGCCATCTTGGCCGAAATCAGGAAGGTCAGCGCGATGCCCACGCGCCAGCGGTAGCGCCAGAGGTAGGGGAACAGACGGCTGAGCGTGGCCCAGTCGGAACGGGCGGCGGCAGGCTGGGCAGACGGCGCCGTGGCGGAGAGGGAAGGGCCGGAGGGTCGCATGGGTCCAGTGTCGCGGATGCGCGGGCGACAACCCAAGGCAGCCCTCGATCGCTTCCCATAGCGGTCGCCCCGCGCGATGCCTATGCCCAGAACGCTTTGGGCGTCGAGCAGCACCCGTACAGCGCAAGGCCTATCCCGACCGTCCCGCAATGCGGCTCCGCGATGTGGTGGCATCAGGCTGCGCGCCACCCGCCACTTGATGAACAGCGCTACGGCGGTACGCGTTAACCATGATTGATTTATTTTTTGATGTTTATAAAGTACAAACATCAAATAACCTCCAAACATGGCTACCTCACCCACCATCGCCGAGATCGCCCGCTTGGCGGGCGTGGGCACCGCCACCGTTGACCGCGTGCTCAATCGGCGCCCGGGCGTCAATGCCGAAACCGTCGACCGGGTGTTGCAGGTCGTTGCCACACTTGGCGCGACACCACAGCCCGGACGCCCGCGCCGCGGCGAAAACTTCCGCTTCGCCTACGTGCTGCCAGATGAAGCATCGCCCTTCTTCGGCTTGATCGACAGGCAGATCGCCCAGTCGGCTGGTGACTTCCGTCACCAGCACATCACTGAGGTCACCCACCGGCTGGACGCGCGGAACCCGGTGCGATTTGCTGGCGAATTGGCGGCGCTAGGTAACTGTCATGGCATTGCCGTACTGGCTCCCGACCTTCCGCCCATCAAGCTGGCGATCAATGAACTGGTCCGCGCCGGCGTGCACGTGGTGACGCTGTTCTCCGATGTGGCGGGCTCGATGCGCGAAACCTACATCGGCGCCGACAACCGGGCCGCAGGCCGCACCGCAGCGCTGCTGCTGGCGCGCATGGCGCGGCCGGGCGCACGCGACACGCTGCTTTTGGCTTCACAGGCCACCCGCTGGTCGGCCGAGATCGAACGCCGGGTGGGCTTCGCCCAGGTTTTGGAAGAGCGCTTCCCGGACTTGCGCATGGTGCGCGTGCCCGACTTGCCAGCAGATTCGGATGGGGCTGAGAAGGCCCTTGGCGAGTTCCTCTCGGGCGGCATCGACCCCTCGCGCGTGGCAGGTATCTACAACGTGGGTTCAGGCGGCGCCGGCGTCGCGAAGGCTTTGGCACAGGTTGACATGCCGCCCGAGGTCGGCGCAGTCGCCCACGACCTCACCGACGAGCACCGCACGCTGCTGACCTCGGGCGCGCTGTCCTACCTGCTGCATCAAGACATTCACTACTGCGTACTGGCAGCCGCGCGCGTGCTGCGCGCCCAGTGCGAGAACGTCCGCGGCGCACTCAACGTCGCGCAACCACGCATAGAGATCCTGACCGCCGAAAACCTGGACTGAGCGGATGTCGGGTGTGTAACCAAGAGTCCAACCACCGCAACGGAGACCCCATGAACCTGAAACTCAAATCGCTGTCGGGACTGCAGGCCCTGGCCGCTGCCGCCGTCTTGTCGTTGGGCAGCACTGCCGCTCACGCACAAGACAAGACCATTACGCTGTGCTGGGCCGCCTGGGACCCTGCCAACGCGCTGGTCGAGCTGTCCAAGGACTTCACGGCCAAGAGTGGCGTGAAGATGAAGTTCGAGTTCGTGCCCTGGCCCAACTTTGCCGACCGCATGCTCAACGAGCTCAACTCCAAGGGCAAGCTGTGCGACTTGATGATCGGCGACAGTCAATGGATCGGCGGCGCCGCCGAGAGCGGGCACTACGTCAAGCTCAACGAATTCTTCGCGAAAGAAGGCATCAAGATGTCTGACTTCGCGCCTGCCACAGTGACCGGCTATGCGGAATGGCCCAAGGGCACGCCAAACTACTGGGCGCTGCCTGCGATGGCCGACTCGGTGGGCTGGACCTACCGCAAGGACTGGTTCTCCAAGCCCGAACTGCAAGCCGAGTTCAAGAAGAAGCACAACCGCGACTTGGCGCCGCCAAAGACCTGGACCGAGTTCAAGCAGGTGTCCGAATTCTTCCAAGGCCGCATGGTCGATGGCAAGAAGGTCTACGGCGCCTACATCTTCACCGAGCGGGGCAGCGAAGGCATCACCATGGGCGTAACCAACGTGCTGGTGCCCATGGGCTTCAAGTACCAGGACCCGAAGAAGCCGTATGCGATGAATGGCTTCGTCAACTCGCCCGATGCCGTGAAGGCCCTGGAGTTCTACAAGTCCATCCACAAGGGCAGCACGCCGCCGGGGTTGACCAACGCCTACATGGGTGAAGGGCTGGACGCTTTCAAGTCGGGCCAGGTTGCGATGATGATGAACTGGTTTGCCTTCTTCCCGGGCCTGAACAAGGACCCGAACGTGGGCGGCAACAAAATCGGCTTCTTCGCCAACCCCGCTGACAAGGGCAAGGGCGTGCAACTTGGCGGCCAGGGCATCTCGGTGGTGTCCTACTCAAACAGCAAGAACGAAGCACTGCAGTACATCAAGTGGTTCGCCGACCCGGCAGTGCAGAAGAAGTGGCAGGCCATCGGTGGCTCGTCGGCCGCCAAGGCCGTGCTCAACGACCCGGGCTACGCCAAGAGCTCGCCCTTCGCCCAGGCGTTCCTGGATTCGATGGGCATGGTGGTGGACTTCTGGGCCGAGCCTTCGTACGCGCAGTTGATGCTGGCAATGCAAAGGCGCATGCACGACTTCGTGGTGGCTGACAAAGGCACCGCCAAGGAAGCGCTCGATGGGTTGGTGGCTGACTGGACGAAAGTCTTCAAGGAAGACGGCAAGCTGAAGTAAGGGGCTGCGGTTGCCCTGGGCCACATCGGCCCGGGGCAAACCTTTCAATCATCCTTCCAAGTCCGACCTCATGAGCCTCAGCAACACGCCCTTGGTCAGGAACGCGGCCCGAGCCACACCCGCGCCCTTGGCCGCGCGCATGCGCGGCTTGTCCGACCGGACTGTGGCTTGGCTGTTCATCGGCCCGACGATGGCGTTGCTGCTGGCGATCAACATCTTTCCGCTGATCTGGACGGTCAGGCTGTCGTTCACGAACTTCCGTGCCAATCGGCCCAATGCCGAGGTGCTGGGCGTCGGCTTGGACAACTACATCTCCGTGCTCACCGACCCCGACATCTGGGTGGCGCTGCAGACAACGGCACACTTTCTGTTCTGGACCATCCTGCTGCAGGTGGTGATCGGCTTCACGCTGGCTTGGCTGATCGACCGCAAGTTCCGCGGCCATGGCTTCTGGACCACCCTAATCCTCATCCCGATGATGTTGTCGCCCGCCGTGGTGGGCAATTTCTGGGCCTTCCTGTACCAGCCGCAAATGGGGCTGTTCAACTACGTGGCCGGCTTCTTGGGGGGTGTTTCGCCATCGTCGTTTTCGATGCTCGGCGAGGTCAAGCTCGCCCGCTGGGCCATCGTCATCGTGGACACCTGGATGTGGACACCCTACGTCATGCTGATTTGCCTGGCCGGGCTGCGCTCCATTCCCGACTACATCTACGAGGCCGCCGAAGTGGATCGCGCCTCGTCATGGCGACAGTTCTGGTCCATCACGCTACCGATGGTGCTGCCCTTCGTGATGCTGGCGGTGCTGTTCCGCGGCATCGAAAACTTCAAGATGTTCGACATGGTCAACCTGCTCACCTCGGGTGGGCCGGGCTCGGCCACCGAACTGGCCTCTATCACGCTCAAGCGCGAAGCCTTCGAGAAATGGCGCACGGGCTATGCGTCGGCCTTCGCCGTCACGCTGTTTGTCGCGGTGTTTGGCCTGGCCAACATCTACGTCAAGGCGCTCAACGCCGTGAAGAGCCGCTGATCTGTCCAGAGCCCAAATCATGAATTCAGGCATCAGTACCGCGCACTCCGTCGTCGAACCCACCGCCCGCACACGGGTGGTGGCTGGCGTGTTGGTCGCACTCTACGCGTTCATCACCATCGTGCCGCTGGCATGGATCTTCATGACCGGCTTCAAGACGCAGTCGGACGCCATCAGCTACCCACCCAAGGTGATCTTCACGCCCGGCATCGACGGCTACTGCAACCTGTTCACCACGCGCTCTCGTCAGACACCGGAGTACATCGCCGCCCTGCCGCCGGCCAGCAGCGCGTGCGAACAAAAGGCGCGCGACATCAACATGGTAGTGGCGGGCCCGTCCAACTACATTCCGCGCTTCATCAATTCGCTCGTCATCGCCGTGGGCTCCACGGTGCTGTCGGTGGGGCTGGGCGTCATGGCGGCGTATGCCTTCTCGCGCTTCAAGGTCCCCTTGAAGGACGACCTGCTTTTCTTCATCCTGTCCACGCGCATGATGCCGCCCATCGCTGTGGCCATCCCGATCTATCTGATGTACCGCGAACTCGGCCTGTCCGACACTCGGTTGGGCATGATCTTGCTCTATAGCGCAGTCAACGTATCGCTGGCGGTGTGGCTGCTCAAGGGCTTCATTGACGAGATACCGCGTGAGTACGAAGAAGCCGCCATGGTCGACGGCTACACCCGACTGCAGGCCTTTCGCAAGGTGGTGCTTCCGCAGGCCACCACGGGCATCGTGGCCACTGCCATCTTCTGCCTCATCTTCTCGTGGAACGAGTACGCATTTGCCGTACTCCTGACCTCGGGCACGGCGCAGACCGCACCGCCCTTCATCCCCATCATCATCGGCGAGGGCGGGCAGGACTGGCCTGCGGTGGCTGCAGGCACCACGCTGTTCCTGGTGCCCATCCTCGTCTTCACCATCCTGCTGCGCAAACACCTGCTGCGTGGCATCACCTTCGGGGCGGTGCGCAAATGAAGTCTTCCTCCTGGCCCAAGGCGCTGCGGCGCGGCCCCATGGAACTGATCGCCTGCATCGTCATCGCCTTGGGCATCTTCATGATGCTGCAGCCGCTGGCCTTGGTCCTCTACACCTGGTCCTTCGTGACCACGCTTCTTGGCACCGTGATGTTCATGGTGGTCTCGAAGTTCCCTGACTGAAGCAAAGCGATGGCCCAGATTCGCGTTCAACACCTGCACAAGGCCTTTGCGGGGTTCACGGCCGTGCAGGACTCGACCTTCACCGTGAGTGACGGCGAGTTCTTCTGCCTACTGGGTCCTTCGGGCTGCGGCAAGACCACCACGCTGCGCATGATTGCGGGGCTAGAGTTGCCCACCTCTGGGCAGGTCTTTCTGGGTGATGAGGACGTCAGCTTCAAGCGCGCCTCTGCACGCGACATCGCCTTCTGCTTTCAGATGTTCGCGCTCTACCCCCACATGAATGTGCGCCAGAACATCGCCTTTCCGCTGCTGTCGCAAGGCCTGCCCAAGGCAGAGATCAGCCGCCGCGTCAACGAGGCAGCGACCACGCTGCGTATCACCGATCTGCTGGGTTCCTCGGTGTCAGGCCTGTCCAGTGGCGACCGCCAGCGTGTCGCGTTGGGCCGGGCCATCGTGCGCCAGCCCATGGCGTTCTTGATGGACGAGCCGCTGGGAGCGCTGGACGCCGAGTTCCGCGAAGTGATGTGCAACGAACTGCGTGCGCTGCATGACCGGCTGCAAGCCACCACAGTGGTTGTTACACACGACCAGACCGAAGCGATGTCCATGGCCGACACCATCGCGATCATGAACCGCGGTGTGATCGAACAACTGGGCGCGCCGATGGAAGTCTACGAACGGCCGGCCAGCGTCTTCGTGGCCGACTTCATTGGCTCGCCGGCCATGAACTTCCTGCCCTTCGAGGCGGCCTTGAACAAGGGTTCCGAGACAGTGCAGATCGGGCCGGCCCGCGTGGCCGTGCCCGCCCTGCGGCAGGACGTGCCACAAAGCGCCTTGTTGTGCGGCGTGCGGCCCGAGCATGTGCACTTTGCCGACGACTCTGCGCTGCGCGCCGAGGTGCTGGGTACCGAATACCTGGGCATGAGCCAGATCGTCACCGTCGCCACGGCATCGGGCACCACCCTGCGCGCCAAGGTGGGTGGGGATTTGCCGGTGGTGCGCGGCGACCGTGTCGGGTTGCGTTTCGATGCGTCTGCGGTGTCCTTGTTCGACCAGGCCAGCGGTCGCGTGCTGCAGACAGCGCGCGATGACCATCCCCTGGCCGCACACGCACGCGTCAGTCGCACGCATGCAGGAGCCCGTCATGGCTGATCTTCGGCTGGAAGGGGTGGGCAAGCGCTTTGGCGAGGTTCAGGCAGTGAGCGGCCTGAACCTGGACATTCGCAGCGGCGAATTCATCGTGCTGCTGGGGCCCAGCGGGGCTGGCAAGACCACCACGCTGCGCCTGGTGGCCGGCCTGGAAACCCCAGACGCGGGCCGTGTGTCGATCGGCGGACGCGACGTCACCGCGCTGGCGCCTGCGCTGCGCGACGTGACCTTCGTGTTCCAGCAGTATTCCCTGTACCCGCACCTCACCGTGTTCGAGAACCTGGCGTTTCCGCTGCGCTCGCCGATGCGACCGACGAGCCAAGCCGACATCGATCACAAGGTGAACGAAGTCGCCCGCATGCTGCGTATCGAAGACAAGCTTCAGAACCCGGCCACGCGTTTGTCGGGCGGGCAGATGCAACGGGTGGCGATTGGCCGCGCATTGGTGCGCAATCCGGCGGTGACATTGATGGACGAGCCGCTGTCGTCGCTGGACGCCAAGCTGCGCAACGACTTGCGCCTGGAACTCAAGCGCATCCAGCAGGACATGGGTGCCACCATGCTCTACGTCACCCACGACCAAACCGAAGCGCTGACCATGGCCACGCGGGTAGGCGTGCTGGAGCAGGGTAGGCTGGTGCAGTTGGGCACGCCGCGCGAAATCTACGAAAACCCGGTCAGCAGCTACGTGGCTTCGCGCCTGGGGACGCCGCGCATCAACCTGGTGCCGCGCGCCGCGTTGGCGGCCTTGGCCACCTTGGCCGCGCCTGACCACGCAGCCACCATCGGCATCCGCAGCGAGCACCTTGTCCTCAGCCGCAGCAATTCCGATGCTGCCGAGCCCCTGGCGCGCGTGGTGCGTGTCGAGCGCCTGAGCGACCAGCATCTGGTACACGTGCAGGTCAACGGAACCGACCAGGAGCTGGTGGCGGCCACGCCCGCCGGCACCGGCCTGGAAACCGGCGAGGCGGTGAACCTGCAAGTGCGGCGTGCGCTGTGGTTCGACGCCAGCGGGCAGCGTCTTTCTGCTTGAGCATTCATCCACAGTTTCGAGAGCCCCCATGAACCACATCGCACTCATTCAAGCGGCCACACAAACCTTGATCGACCACGTAGAAGAGCTGACCGCGCTCGACCAAGCCATCGGCGACGGCGATCACGGCCTGAACATGCGCCGCGGCGCCCAGGCCATCCAAGCCAAGATGGAAGCGTTGAGCACCCAAACGCTCAACGAAGCGCTGAGAACCATGGGCCTGACCTGCATGTCCACCGTCGGCGGCTCGTCGGGCCCCGTGTTTGGCACGCTGCTGGTGACGCTGGGCAAGGAATTGCCGGCACAACCGAACGCTGCCAACGTCGCCCAGGCATTGGATGCCAGCATCAAGGCCTTGACCCGTCTGGGCAAGGCCGAAGTGGGCCAGAAGACGCTGCTCGATGTGCTGGACCCAGTGCGCCAGGTACTGGCTGACGCCGGTGACCAGAAGGGTCCTGAACTGCTGGCCCGCGTTCGGAAGTGTGCCGACGACAGCGTACAGGCCACCGCACAGATGGAAGCCAGTCGTGGCCGATCATCCTTTCTGGGGGAACGGGCTCTGGGTCATGTGGACCCTGGTTCGCGTTCGTTGGCCCTGATCATCGGAAGCATCTGCGACGGGCTCTGAAACGCACCCGATCCGCCCCGAAACGTCCACCCACCGAGATCTAGAAATGAAGAAACTCATCAACCACGTCGACACCGTCCTGGCTGAGTCGCTGCAAGGCTTTGCAGCCGCCCACGCCGACATCGTGACCCTGGACCCGAGTCTGCAGTTCGTTCGCCGACGCGCGCTCAAGTCCGGCAAGGTCGCGCTCATCTCAGGGGGGGGGTCTGGCCACGAGCCGCTGCACACAGGCTTCATCGGCCATGGCATGCTCGACGCGGTCTGCCCGGGGCAGGTGTTCACGTCGCCCACGCCCGACCAGATGCTGGCCGCAGCGCAAGAGGTGGACACGGGCGCCGGGGTGCTGTTCATCGTCAAAAACTATTCCGGCGACATGATGAACTTCCAGATGGCCGCTGAGATGCTGGATCGCGACAACGCCAGCGTCATCATCAACGACGACGTGGCGGTGGAGAACTCCACCCACACCACCGGGCGCCGCGGCGTAGCGGGGACGGTGCTGGTCGAGCGCCTCGTCGGCGCGGCAGCCGAGCGCGGCAAGGGCCTGGCGGGCCTGAAGGCGCTTGGCGACGCGGTGAACAAGAGCACCGCCAGCATGGGCGTGGCGTTGACGTCGTGCACCGTACCGGCTGCGGGTTCGCCCACGTTCCAGATCGGCGCCGATGAAATGGAGATGGGCGTCGGCATCCACGGCGAACCCGGGCGGCGCCGGGTGAAGTTGACCAGCGCAGAAGAGATTGCCGCCGAACTCTCTGGCGCGGTGCTGAAGGACCTGTCGCTGAAGCGCGGGCAAGAAGTATTTCTGCTGGTCAATGGCTTCGGTGGAACTCCGCTGATGGAGTTGTACGTGATGGTGAATGCGGCGAACCAGGTGCTGGCCGGCGCAGGCGTGAAGGCCGTGCGCTACCTGACGGGGTCTTACGTCACGTCGCTGGAAATGGCGGGGTGCTCGATCACTGTCTGTGCGGCAGACCCGGCGATGCTGGAGCTGTGGGATACGCCTGTGCACACGGCTGCACTTCGCTGGGGCATGTAAAGCAACGCCAGCGATCGAGGCAAGGATGAAGTGCCCCTGTTGTGCCCGAACGGCCTGAACAGGTCGTCGGAAGCAGGCTCCAGACCGAGGTGGATGTGGGCATCACGCAGTGCCTAAAGGGGCGAAGCAACAACTTTGGCGCGGCGCCGGGCGAGTCGCAGCAACTCTGACGTTCGCTACGCAATTGTTGTGGCTCGCGCCTATCATCGCCGGCATGAGCACCCCCATGACGCTTCCCGCGGCCGCCGGCCGTCTGCTGTCGCCCGAGACCCTGAGCGACCAGCGTGAGCTGGTGCTGCGCGTGATGCCCTTGCCTTCTGACGTCAACGCCAATGGCGACATCTTCGGCGGCTGGCTCATGGCGCAGGTGGACATGGCCGGCGCCGTGCTGCCCTACCGCATCGCGCGGGGCCGCATCGCCACCGTAGCGGTCAACGAGTTCCTGTTCAAGCAGCCGGTGTCCATCGGCGACCTGCTGAGCTTCTACGCCCGGGTGGAGCGCGTGGGCAATACCTCCATCACCGTGCATGTCGAGGTGTTCGCTGAGCGCAACCCCGTGAACCCGCAGGTGGTGAAGGTGACCGAGGCGCGCATCACCTACGTGGCCATCGACAAGGACGGCAAGCCACGCCCCGTTCCCAAGCCCGAAGCCTGACCGCCCGGAGACCCTGACCATGATCGTTTTCGAACACGCCGACGTGCTGGACGCCGCCGCCGGCGCCTTGCTCCGGGACCGTTTCGTCCGCATCGAAGGCTCGAAGATCACCGCCGTCTCGGACCGCCCCGTCGACACCACGGGTGCCCGCGTCATCGACGCGCGAGGCAAGGTCCTGATGCCAGGCCTGATCGACTGCCACGTGCACGTGCTGGCCTCGCAGCTCAACATCGGTGCGCTGGCCCATGTGCCCAACGTGTTTGCGGTGCTGCGCGCCGTGCCCATCCTCAAGGGCATGCTCGACCGCGGCTTCACCACCGTGCGGGATGCCGGCGGGGCCGACTGGTCGCTGGCGGAAGCCGTGCGCACGGGCGTGATCGAGGGTCCGCGCATCTTTCCTTCCGGCCGCGCGCTGTCGCAGACCGGCGGCCACGGTGACCTGCGCCCGCGCAGCGACGTCCTCGAGCCCTGCGCCTGCACCTTCAGGGTGGGCGCCATCGCCCGGGTGGTGGACGGTGTGGACGCCCTGCGCCTGGCCGTGCGTGAGGAACTGCAAAAAGGCGCCACGCAGATCAAGATCATGGCCTCGGGCGGCGTGGCCTCGCCCACCGACCCCATCCACGCCCTGGGCTACAGCGAAGCCGAGATCCGCGCCGCGGTGGAAGAGGCCTCCAATGCCGGCACCTACGTGCTGGCCCACGCCTACACCCCGCGGGCCATCAGCCGCGCCGTGCAGTGCGGCGTGCGCACCATCGAGCACGGCAACCTGGTGGACGCCGAGGCCGCGCGCGTGATGGCCGACCTGGGCGCCATCGCCGTGCCCACGCTGGTGACCTACGAGGCCCTGGCCAGCGAGGGCGCGGCGCTGGGACTGCCGGCGGAGTCGGTGGCCAAGATCGAGACCGTGCGCACCGCCGGCCTGCGCTCGCTGGAGACCTACGCCGCCGCAGGCGTGCGCATGGCCCTGGGCACCGACCTGCTGGGCGCATCACATCGCTTCCAGAGCGACGAGTTCCGCCTGCGCGCGGGCGTGCTCGGCAACGCCGAGGCCTTGCGCGCCGCCACCGTCCACGCCGCACACGTGCTGCAGCAGGACGGGCTGCTGGGCGTCATCGCCCCCGGGGCCACGGCCGACCTGCTGCTGGTGGAAGGCAACCCGCTGCAGGACATTTCCGCGCTGCTGGGCCAGGGCGAACGCCTGCACCTGATCGTGCAGGACGGCAAGGTGGTCAAGGACGCTGCCGGCGCAAGCCCGTCGGCGCCAGCCTGAAGCAGGCTCAGGCCGAACCGGCAGGGGGCTGGGGCGCGGGCTTCGCGCCCTTGTCGCTCCACAGCACGCCGCCCGTGGACCAGTCGTGTCGGGCGATGTCGAAGAACACCACGTCCACACCATCGGCCGAGCCGCCCAGCGTGCGCACGGTGGCCTCGGTCAGGGCCTGGGCCAGGGCGCGCTTTTGTTCGACCGTGCGGCCTTCGAAGAGTTCGACGCGGATGGTGGGCATGGTGGGGGTTCCTTGGGGTGGCGGGAAGAATGGGGTGGCAGCGTCGTGAGGCTCGTCGTGAGGCTCATCGTCAAGCTCAAGGCGCCGCGTCGATCAGCAGGGCCCGGAAGTCGTTGACGTTGGTCAGCGTCGGCCCGGTGACGACACTGTCGCCCAGGGCCTCGAAGAATCCGTGGCCGTCGTTGTCGGCCAGGCGGTCGGCCGGGCGCAGGCCGGCGGCGAAGGCGCGCTCCAGGGTGTCGGGGGCCAGCAGGGCGCCGGCCGTCTCTTCCTGGCCGTCCACGCCGTCGGTGTCGCCGGCCAGCGCGTGCACCTGCGGGTGGCCGCGCAGCGTCAAGGCCTGGGACAGCAGGCACTCCACGTTGCGCCCGCCACGCCCGCTGCCGCGCACCGTCACCGTGGTCTCGCCGCCCGACAGCAGCACGCAAGGGGCTGCAAAGGGCTGGCCACGCTGCGCCACCTGCAGCGCGATGCCGCCCAGCACCTTGCCCACATCTCGCGCCTCGCCTTCCAGGGCGTCACCCAGGATGTGGGCCGCATAGCCGGCCTCGCGCGCCACGGCCGCCGCGGCTTCCAGCGAGGCCTGCGGCGCGGCAATGATGCGCGTCTCGCAGCGCGCCAGGCGCTCATCCCCCGGCTTGACGGATTCACCCCGGCCGCTTTCCAGCACCTCGCGCACGGCAGGCGCCAGGGCAATGCCGTAGCGGCGCACGATGGCCAGGGCGTCGGCACAGGTGGTGGGGTCACCCACGGTGGGGCCGGAGGCGATGTCGATGGGCCGGTCGCCCGGCACGTCGGAGATCAGCAGCGTGAGCACGCGCGCCGGGTGGCACGCCGCGGCCAGGCGGCCGCCCTTGATGGCCGAGAGGTGCCGGCGCACGCAGTTCATCTCGGAAATCGTGGCACCGCTGGCCAGCAGGGCGCGGTTCACGTCCTGCTTGTCCTGCAGGGTCAAGCCCGGCGCGGGCAGGGGCAGCAGGGCCGAGCCGCCACCGGAAATCAGGCACAGCACCAGATCGTCCTGGGTCAGCCCCTGCACCACCTGCAGCATGCGCTGCGCCGCGCGCAGGCCGGCCTCGTCCGGCACCGGGTGGGCGGCTTCGGCAATCTCGATGCGCTGGCAGGGCACGGCGTAGCCATAGCGGGTGACCACGAAGCCCGACAACGCTTCAGGCGGGCCACTCCAGGCCTGCTCCACCGCCTGCGCCATGGCGGCCGAGGCCTTGCCGGCGCCGATGACCACCAGCCGCCCCTTCAGCGAGCCCGGCGCGGGCAGGTGCGGGGGAATGCACAGGGCGGGCTGTGCGCGGGCAATGGCCGCGTCGAACATGGCGCGCAGCAGCGCGCGCGGGTCAGTGGTCTTCATCGTGTACGGTGCCTTGCGCAGTCCCCGGAAGGCGAGAGTCTGCCCGAACCACGAGGGGGCCACCCCACCGGGGCGGCGGCCGCTCAGCTCACCGTCGCCAGGATCACGTCGGAAGCCTTGACCAGCGCCGTGACGGGCTGTCCCGGGGCGAGTTGCAGCGCCTGCACCGAGCCTTGTGTCACCACCGCCACCACCTGCAGCCCGGTGGGCGTGCCCACGGTCACTTCGGCGTTCACCGCCCCGGGTTGCACCGCCTGCACGTGGCCGTCCAGCCGGTTGCGCGCGGAGACGCGGGCGCCGTCCAGGCCGGTGGCCAGCAGCACGGCCGGCGCCTTCACCATGGCGATCACCGTCTGCTGCAGGCGCAGTTGCAGGTGGTCGGTGCTCTCGCGCGTGATGGTGGCCACCAGCGGCACGCTGCCGGGCAGCATCACCTCCACCTCGTCGTTCACGGCCCCGGCCCGGATGGCGCTGACCACCCCCACCCACTGATTGCGCGCGCTGGTCTTCACGTTCAGCACCTTCAACAAGGAAAAGTCCTGGCTCAGGTCCATGCTCTGCTCGGTCAGCAGGCGAACAAAGCGCTGGTGCACCTCGTCAAGCTGCCGGTAGCGTTCGATCAGGCGGTGCCCGTGCGCCGTCAGCCGGGTGCCACCGCCGCCCTTGCCGCCCGTGACCCGTTCCACCAGCGGTGTGCCCGACAGGGTGTTCATCAGGTCGATGGCGTCCCAAGCCGCCTTGTAGCTCATGCCGAAGGCGCGCGCCGCGTGGGTGATGGAGCCACGCTCGGCCACGGCCTCCAGCAGCGCCATGCGGCCGTGTCCCCCCAGCGACCGGCCGCCGGCCTCGATCCACAGCGAGCCCTGCACCTGCAGGGCCGGGCTTCGCGGCTGTCGGGAAGTCCGTCGGTCAGGCGGGGAGGGCCGGGCGGCGGCCTGCGGGCGGGCGGGCATGTCAAGGCTCCTGGGGCCAAGGGCTGGGCGCCGTGAAGCTGCCACGCACGCGCCCGGCGTCCAACTGCACCACTTCCTGCGCCAGACGGTCCACGTCGTCCTCGTCGTGGGTGATCAGCAGCAGCGGCAGTTGCAGCGAGGTCTGCAGTTCCAGCAGTTCCTCACGCAGGCGGTGGCGCAGCGCCTTGTCCAGCGCCGCAAAGGGCTCGTCCAGCAGCAGCGCGGTGGGCCGCGTCACCAGCGCCCGTGCCAGCGCCGTGCGCTGGCGCTGCCCGCCCGAAATCTGATGCGGAAGCTGCTCGGCCACCTCCTGCAGGCCGAACTGCTCGATCCACCGGTCGGCCTCGGGCAGCGGTTCGCGGCGCAGCGGGTTGCGCCAGCCCCGCCGCAGGGCGAAGGCGATGTTCTGCCGCACGGTCAGGTGCGGGAAGAGCGCATAGTCCTGGAACACATAGCCAACCTGACGCTGCTGGGGCGAGAGGTTCAGGCCCGCCGCAGCGTCGAAGAGCGTGCGTCCCGCCACGCGCACCCAGCCGCTGTCAGGCGGCGTGATGCCGGCGATCATGCGCAGCGTCTGTGTCTTGCCGGCCCCCGAGGGCCCGTACAGCACCAGCCGCTGGGCCGCGCTGCGAAAGCCCACCTCCAGCGTGAACGGCCCCACGCCCGTGCGCAACTGCTTCTTCAGGCTCAGGTCCCAGGTCGCCATGGATGCGCTGCGTCGGAACTCTCAGACTCGCGCGGCGACGCGGCCTGGCACCAGGCGGCCCGCGCTCAGCAGGATGGCCATGCACACCAGCGAGGTCACCATCACCAGGAAGTTCGCGGTGTCGTCCTGCCCGGCCTGCACGGCCTCGTACACGGCGATGGACAAGGTCTGCGTCTGGCCGACCATGCTGCCCGCCACCATCAGCGTGGCGCCGAACTCGCCCAGCGCCCGTGCGAAGGCCAGGAGAAGCCCCGCCAGGATGCCCCGCCAGGCCAGCGGCAGTGACACCCGCAGGAAGATGCTCCACTCGCTCAGCCCCAGGGTGCGGGCAGCATCTTCCCATTGAGGATCGACGTTCTCGAACGCAGCGCGCGCCGCCTTGAACACCAGCGGGAAGGCCACGATCGTGGCGGCGATCACGGCGGCCTGCCACGTGAAGATGAGGCGGATGCCCAAGTTCTGCAGCAGCCAGGCCCCCACCACGCCCTGGCTGCCGATCACCACCAGCAGGTAGTAGCCCAGCACCGTGGGTGGCATCACCATGGGAAGCGTCAACAGGGCATCCAGGACATCGCGCCCCGGGAAGCGCCAGCGCGACAGCGCATAGCCCACGCCCACCCCCAGCACGAGATTGATCGCCGTGGCCCACCCCGCCACCTTCAGCGTCAAGGCCAGTGCCGTCCAGGCTTCACCCATGTTCAGTCGGCCGCCGGTTCAGGGTTTCATCAGGGCCTGCCGAAGCCGTGCTTCGCCAGCACGGCCTGCGCGCCCGGCGTCAGCAGGAAATCGACAAACTTCGTGCCCTGCGCCGCCTGGGCAGCCGCAGCCAGGGGGGCAGCCGGGTACAGGATGGGCTGGGCCGTGGGCACGGTGAAGGCGACCTGCACCTTGTCGGGCATCAGCGCCGCATCGGTGGCGTAGACGAAGCCGGCATCGACCTCGGCGCGGGCCACGTAGTCCAGGGCCTGGCGCACGCTGTGAGCGCCGATCACCTTGGGCGAGATGGCGGCCCAAAGGCCCGCAGCCTCCAGCACACCCTGGGCATAGCGGCCCGCGGGCACGCTGGCCGGCAGCCCCACGGCAATGCGGGCGAAGCCAGGCCGGGCCAGATCGTCCAGCGTCTTCGGCAGGGACGCCGGCCGAAGCGGATTCGACGACGGGCCGGCGACCGCCGGCACCACCACCACCAGGGTGTTGGAGGCCACGTTGCGGCGCTGCGCCGCCCGGACCAGGCCCTGTGCCTGCGCACGGTCCATGGTCTCCTGGTCGGCACTGATGAACACATCCACGGGCGCGCCCCGGGCCATCTGGGCCAGCAACGCACCGGAGGCGCCGAAATTCAAGCGCAGCCTGGTGGCGGGGTGGGCCGCCTCGAACCGCGGGGCCAGGTCCCGAAGTGCGTTGCTCAGGCTGGCCGCGGCCGACACGGTGATGTCGGCAGCCTGCACGCCCAGATGCAGCAGGCACAGGCCGACAGCCACGGCCGCTGCCTTGACCCCGCCACCGGCCAGCCGCCGGCGCGCACCCCAGAACGGGCCGGCTGGAGGATGGGCTGATGGGCAGTCTGAAGAGCCGGCTGAAGGGCGGCAACACTCCCGTGATATCTGAGCTGACATGTCGAACCGGCTGATCGAAGAAATCTGACCTATGAGCACCTTGCTGCGCAAGCTTCGGTCGAAGGGCAGGCACCTGCCGAAGCGTTGTATTCAGAATGATATATCGCCGCTCAGCGCCCGGCCACCGGCTGGCGCTCCATCACCGCCGTACCATCGACGCATGAGCACGCACTACCCCCACCTGCTGGCCCCGCTGGACCTGGGCTTCACCACGCTGGCCAACCGCGTGATCATGGGCAGCATGCACACCGGGCTGGAGGATGGGCGCCAGCACCTGCCGGCTCTGGCGGCCTACTTCGCTGAGCGCGCGCGCGGCGGCGTGGGGCTGATCGTCACGGGCGGCTTCGCCCCGAACATCGAAGGTTGGGCCAAGCCCCTGGCCGGCACGCTGGCCACCTCAGGTGCGGCGCGGCGCCACCAGGCCATCACCCGCGCGGTGCATGCCGAAGGCGGCAAGATCGCCCTGCAGATCCTGCACACCGGGCGCAACGCCTACCACCCCTTCTGCGTGGCGCCCTCGCGCATCAAGAGCCCCATCGGCATGTTCACCCCGCGGGAGTTGTCGGCCGCCGGCGTCGAGCGCCAGATCCGCGCTTTCGTGCGCTGCGCCAGGCTGGCGCGCGAGGCCGGCTACGACGGCGTGGAGGTCATGGGCAGCGAGGGCTACCTGATCAACCAGTTTCTCGCCGCACGCACCAACCGCCGCACCGACGACTGGGGCGGGCCGTACGAACAACGCATGAGCTTTCCGGTGGAGATCGTCTCGCGCATGCGCGAAGCCGTGGGGCCGGACTTCATCATCATCTACCGCCTGTCCATGCTGGACCTGGTGCCCGACGGCGGCACCTGGGACGAAGCCGTGACGCTGGCCCAGGCCATCACGCACGCAGGCGCCACCATCCTCAACACCGGCATCGGCTGGCATGAGGCCCGCGTGCCGACGATTGCCACCAGCGTTCCGCGCGGCGCCTTCGCCTGGGTGACGCAGAAGATGCGCGACACGCTGCGGGCCCAGGGGCTGCAGATCCCGCTGGTGACCAGCAACCGCATCAACACGCCCGAGGTGGCCGAGGGCCTGCTGGCGCAGGGCAGCGCAGACCTCGTGAGCCTGGCGCGCCCGCTGCTGGCCGACCCCTTCTTCGTGGCCAAGGCGCGCGCCGGCCGGCCGCAGGACATCAACACCTGCATCGCCTGCAACCAGGCCTGTCTGGACCATGCCTTCGAGAACAAGCTGGCGAGCTGCCTGGTCAACCCGCGCGCCGGCCACGAGACCACGCTGCTCATCACGCCGGCCCAGCGGCGCAAGCGCTGCGCCGTGGTGGGCGCCGGCCCGGCCGGGCTGGCCGCCGCCACCACGCTGGCCGAGCGCGGCCACGAGGTGCACCTGTTCGAGGCGGCGGCGCAGATCGGCGGGCAGTTCAACCTGGCCCGGCGCATCCCCGGCAAGGAGGAGTTCAGCGAGACGCTGCGCTACTTCACGCAGCGGCTGCAGGCCACCGGCGTTCACCTGCACCTGGGCCAGCGCGCCGACGCGCAGGCGCTGGTGGCGCAGGGCTTTGACGAGGTGGTGCTGGCTACCGGCGTCACCCCGCGCAGCCCGGGCATCCCCGGGCAGGATGGCCCGAACGTGCTGAACTACGTGCAGGTGCTGCAGGGCGCCGCGGTGGGCCCGCGCGTGGCCATCGTGGGAGCGGGGGGCATCGGCTTCGATGTGGCGGAGTTCCTGGTCACGCCACCGGGCCACTCCACCACCTTGAACCTGCGGCAGTGGCTGGCCGAGTGGGGCGTGGCCGACCCCGCACAGGTGCGCGGCGGCGTGGTGCCGCCCCAGCCGGCACCGCCGGCGCGGCAGGTGACGCTGCTGCAGCGCAAGAGCGGCAAGCCCGGCCGCGGCCTGGGCAAGACCACGGGCTGGATCCACCGCGCCGCGCTGCAGATGAAGCAGGTGCAGATGATGGGCGGCGTGCACTACGAGCGCATCACGCCACAGGGGCTGCTGGTGTCGTTTGGGGACAAGCGGCGCGAAGATCGTGCCGCACCGCGCCTGATCGAATGCGACACCGTGGTGCTGTGCGCCGGCCAGGAACCGCTGCGCGACCTGCACACCCCCTTGCAGGCCGCAGGCCTCAGCGTCCACCTGATCGGCGGCGCCCACGAAGCCGCCGAACTCGACGCCAAACGCGCGATCGATCAGGGCACGAGGTTGGCGGCGCGGCTTTGAGTGCTGATTGAAGACAGTGATCTGTCACCGGGACGCCGCCCGAAGCGACTCAAATCGTCTTCGGCTCGGGTTGCAGCAGACAGGCGCGGGCGCGGTGCAGGTCATGATCTCCGTCGGTTCCACACCGCTGCATGTGGCAGCACAACCAGTGCATGCCGCAGGAGGCGCTCAACCACGAGACATCCCTGATCGCCTTGAAACAACGGCAAGAATCACATCGGCACCTGTTCAAGAAGAAGGTCGTCAATCATCCTGGACCCGATACCCATCCGTGCCGTGGGCTTTGTGAAAGTGGGAACGTCTATTGCACTGCGTTTTGATGCTTTCCCCTACTTGATTAGAAACCTGCTTCAGCAGGCTCGTCCAGTGAGCCACTGAGACCGTAACCTGAGCTCTCCTGACGAAGGAGAGTCCTGATGTCCAGCCACCAGATCCAGTTCCAGTACGGCATGTCGATCCCTGAGTTTCTGAGCCATTTCGGCACCGAAGCGCAATGCGCCGAGGCGCTCAAGCGCTCGCGTTGGCCGCAGGGGTTTCGCTGCCCGCAGTGCTCCAGCACGCAGCACTATCTTGTGACGCAGGGCGCCCGCAAGCTCTACCAGTGCGGCGGCTGCCGCCTTCAGACCTCGCTGACCGCTGGCACCTTGATGGAGCACACCAAGCTGCCGTTGACGACCTGGTTTCTGGCCATCCACCTCATCAGTCAGGCCAAGACCGGCATCTCGGCCCTGGCTCTCAAGCGAGACCTGGGCGTGAGCTACCCCACTGCCTGGTTGCTGCACCACAAGATCAACGGCGCCATGTCGCGCCAAGAAGCTGCTCGCCTGCTCAGCGGTGCGGTGCAACTCGATGACGCCTACCTCGGTGGGGAACGCTCTGGGGGCAAGCCCGGGAGAGGTTCGGAAAACAAGGTCCCCTTCGTGGCGGCCGTCTCGATGAACGACGTCGGACAGCCCATCCGGCTCAAGCTCGACATGGTCAGCGGCTTCACGTCTGATGCCATTGCCAAGTGGGCCAAGGCCAGCTTGCTGCCCAAGACCATCGTCACCAGCGACGGCCTGGGGTGCTTCGCTGCAGTCACCGAAGCCGGGTGCATCCACATGCCCAGGGTGGTGGGGGCACTCAAGCCCCGGGACCTGCCCGAGTTCAAGTGGATCAACACCGTGCTGGGCAACCTCAAGACCATGATGTCGGGCGCCTTCAAGGCGCTGAAGTACCGCAAGTACGCCCAGACCTACCTTGGCGCATTCGCTTACCGGTTCAACCACCGATTCGACCTGCGCGACCTGATCGCCAACCTCATCGTTGACGTGGCGCGGACCAAGCCGACAGCGAAAAGAGTGATCAGAGGTGGGCATGCTGAAGCACGTTTCTAATCAAGTTCCCCTATCAAAAGTTTTGTCAATATATGGGCAAGGTAACCAAAGTCAGCACCTCAGCGTTGTTGCGCCAAGAAACACCGATGGCTCTTACAGGCACGGAAGATTATTACTGAGTTTGGGTATTGCTCGATAAACCTTACGCGCAAGCCTATGGAGAAAAAATCAACATTCAAAGCGGTATGAAGGTTGATGCAGATATGTTTCTGGAGCAACGGCGTATCCATGAGTGGGTCATTGAGCCGATATTGAGCTTTTCAAAGTCGATTTAATAAAATATTGGATTGCATGAAATTAATGAAAATAAAAACATACCCCGCCTGGAGAAATATGTATCTTTTTGTAATCATTGCAGTTTTTCTTGCTGTATACATATTTGTGTACGGATGTTCAACACCAAAATCCGTTGTAAGAATTGCAAATGACTCTGTTGTATATGATGGCCCCATCAATATTGATAATGCAGATGCTTTGCTATCAATTCTCGAGAGTACCGGCATAAAAACAATATTTATCAACTTGTCAGGTCC
>JBILSM010000088.1:0-11930 GCA_044372085.1 Rubrivivax sp. | reverse complement strand
CAGTCTTCCACGCGGTGGACCTTGCCGCCGCTGGTGGTGACCAGGTTCTTGTAGCGTTCCAGCATGGCCGGAACCTGTTCGCTTTGATCCGGGTGGATCAGCAGAACGATCTCATAGTGACGCATGAACACTCCTTGTGGATTCCGGCGGCTGGCAGGGGTGCCAGGGCCGCTGGGGGTGGAAGCTGCCCCGATGCGTCAACATGACGGGTGCAGCAAGGAAAGCCCAACAGTATAGCACTGGGTTCAACGCTCCCCGGGGGCCGGGAAGCGCATGCGCTCGATGACCGCCACCTGCGCAGGCCCTGGCGGTTTGGTGAAGCGGCTCACCAGCGCCATCACCAGCAGGCCTGCCGGCACGCCGAACACGCCCGCAGCGATGGGCTCCACGCCGAACCAGCTGCATTCGGCCAGTGGCCGCGTCACGCCGAACGCGCGGCGCAGCAGCGGCAGGTTGGTCACGATGTACCAGGCCGTTACGCCCAGGCCCGTGAGCATGCCGGCCACCACGCCCGCGTGGTTGGCGCGGCGCCAGAAGATGCCCAGCACCAGCGCCGGAAAGAAGGCCGAGGCCGCCAGCGAAAAAGCGAGCGAGACAAACTGCAGGATGTCGGTGATCTTCAGCGCCGCGATCAGCGCGGCCAGGAAAGCGACCACCATCACCAGCACCTTGGAGACGACCACCCGCACCGCGGCGGTGGCGCGCGGGTTGACGCTGCGGAACCAGACGTCGTGCGACAGCGCGTTGGCGATCGTCAGCAGCAGCCCGTCGGCTGTGGACAGCGCCGCGGCCAGCCCACCGGCGGCCACCAGGCAGGTCACCCAGTAAGGCAGCCCGCCGATCTCGGGCGCTGCCAGAACGATGATGTCGCCGGCCAGGCGAAGTTCGCCCAGTTGCAGCAGGCCGTCGCCGTTGATGTCGCGCACAGAGACCAGCCCCGGGTCCATGCGGGACCAGCGCTGCACCCACTGCGGCAGGTCGTCGATGGGCAGGCCCACCACGTGGTGCAGCACTTCGAACTTCACCAGCACCGCCAGCATCGGCGCGGCGATGTAGAGCATCACGATGAAGAGCAGCGTCCACCCCACCGACCGCCGCGCCTGCGAGGCCGAAGGCGTTGTGTAGAAGCGCGTCAGCACATGCGGCAGCGCGGCCGTGCCCATCATCAGGCAGAGCATCAACGCGATGAAGTTGATGCGTGCGCTGTCGTGGCGCGCGCGGGCCTCGGCATCGCCTTCGGGATCGCCCCCGGCGAAGGCCAGCGTCTGCGGCGGCATGCCGCCCAGCGGGCGGGCGCCAGCCAGCGCGGCATCCCGCTCGCGCTGGTACAGCGCCCTCGCCTGGCCTTCGGTGCGCGGGCGTTGCGCCAGCTCGCGTTCGGCGCGCTGGATGCGCACCAGCGGCGCGTTCTCCGCGCGCAGGGCCGCCACCTGTGCCTGCAGGGCGGCTTCGTCGCGCGCCATCGCCGTGCGCACATCGCGCAGCTTGAGCTCGGCCTCGGCGGCGCGCTGGCGCAGGAGCCGGATGACGTCCTGCTCGGCCGCGTCGGCCGTGAGCTCACGCTCGCGGGCCGTCACCTGCTGCAGTTGCTGGCTGTAGGCCACCACCGGCATCACGCTGCCCGTCTGCTTGACCGACAGCCAGAGCAACGGCACCAGGTAGGCCACGATGAGCACGAGGTACTGCGCCACCTGCGTCCAGGTGACGGCGCGCATGCCCCCGAGAAAGCTGCACACCAGCACGCCGCCCAAGCCCACGAAGATGCCGAGCTCGAAACCGAAACCCGTGAGGTGCGAGGTGATCAGGCCCACGCCGTAGATCTGCACCACCAGGTACACGAAGGACACCGCCACGGTGGCCGCCGCGCCGATCAGCCGCGGCAGGCTGCCGCCGTAGCGCGAGGCCATGAAGTCGGGCACCGTGTACTGGCCGAGGCGGCGCAGGTAGGGGGCCAGCAGCAGCGCCAGCAACACGTAGCCGCCTGTCCAACCCAGGATGTAGGCCAGCCCCGCCTGCCCTTGCAGGTAGAGCACGCCGGCCGTGCCGAGGAAAGACGCTGCCGACATCCAGTCGGCCGCGGTGGCCAGGCCGTTGTAGAACGCCGGCACGCGGCGCCCGGCCACGAAGTACTCTGCCTCGTTGGAGGTGCGGCAGATGAAGCCGATGCCCGCGTACACCGCCACCGTCAAGACCAGGAAGGTGACGCCGATCCACGAACGTGGCACGCCGGCGCGTTCGGCCAGCGCCATGGCGGCGATCATCAGGCCGAAACACAGCAGGAAGAGCGCATAGCGCCCGGCCAGCACGCGCGAGAAGTTGCGCGTGCCGGCCCCGCTGGGGCCTGCGCGCTCAGCGGCCATCCGGTGCTCCGGGCGCGGTGGGCGGCGCGTCTGCGGTGGTGCGCAGCAGCGCGGCCTCCAGCCTGTCCATCACCGCCACGTACACGGCGATGAGTGCCAGGTAGACGAAGAGCGCGCCCTGCCCGGCCAGCCAGTAGCCCAGCGGAAAGCCCAGGATGCTGTAGCGGTCGAGCTCACGCGCGAACCAGGGCACGCCCAGGTTGACCACCAGCCAGACGGCCAGCAGGCCCAGCGTCCAGCGCCGGACTTGCTGCCAGAAGACATACCGCGCCCGCTCTTTCATGCGCCGATTCTGGCGCAGGGTTCAGGCCTCGCAGGGCCGGCAGAACCCCGGGGTTCAGGCCTTGGCCAGACGCTGCCAGGTGTCGACCACCGTGTCGGGGTTCAGCGAGATCGAGACGATGCCTTCCTGCGCCAGCCAGTCGGCAAAGTCGGGGTGGTCACTGGGCCCCTGGCCGCAGATGCCCACGTACTTGCCGGTGGCGCGGCAGGCCGCGATGGCGCGCGAGATCATGGCCTTGACGGCCGGATCGCGTTCGTCGAAATCGCCAGCGAGCTGCTCGATGCCGCTGTCACGGTCGAGGCCCAGCGTGAGCTGCGTGAGGTCGTTGCTGCCGATGCTCATGCCGTCGAAGTGCTCGAGGAACTGTTCGGCCAGGATGGCGTTGCTGGGCACCTCGCACATCATGATCAGCCGCAGCCCGTCCTTGCCGCCATCGGCCGCACGCTGCAGGCCGCGTTCGGCCAGCATCTGCTTGACGGTGGCGGCCTGCTTCACGGTACGCACGAAGGGCACCATGATCTCGACGTTGCTCAGGCCCATGTCGGTGCGCACGCGCTTGAGCGCCTCGCACTCCATCGCGAAGGCGTCGCTGAAGTCGCCGCTGATGTAGCGGCTGGCGCCGCGGAAGCCCAGCATCGGGTTCTCTTCATCGGGCTCGTAGCGCGTGCCGCCGATGAGCTTGCGGTACTCGTTGCTCTTGAAGTCCGACAGGCGAACGATGACGCTCTTGGGCCAGAAGGCCGCGGCGATGGTGGCGATGCCTTCGGCCAGCTTGTCGACGTAGAAAGCACGCGGGCTGGCATGGCCGCGGGCCACGCTCTCCACGGCCTTCTTCAGGTCGGCGTCGATGTTCGGATAGTCGAGGATGGCCTTCGGGTGCACCCCGATGTTGTTGTTGATGATGAATTCCAGCCGTGCCAGCCCCACACCAGAGTTGGGCATCTGCGCGAAGTCGAACGCGAGCTGGGGGTTGCCCACATTCATCATGATCTTGATGGGGCAGTAAGGCATGTCGCCCCGACGCACCTCGCGTACCTCGGTTTCGAGCAGTCCGTCAAAGACGTAGCCGGTGTCGCCTTCGGAGCACGCCACCGTGACCAGCGCACCCTCCTGCACCTTCTCGGTGGCATCGCCGCAGCCCACCACCGCGGGAATGCCCAACTCGCGCGCGATGATGGCCGCGTGGCAGGTGCGCCCGCCACGGTTGGTGACGATGGCGCTCGCCCGCTTCATCACAGGCTCCCAGTTCGGGTCCGTCATGTCGGTGACGAGCACGTCACCTGGCTGGACCCGATCCATTTCGGCAATGGACTGAACAATCCGCACCGGCCCGGTGCCGATCTTCTGGCCGATGGCCCGGCCTTCGGCCAGGATGGTGCCCGTGCCCTTGAGGCTGTAGCGGTGCTCCACCTGCCCCGCAGACTGGCTCTTCACCGTCTCAGGCCGCGCCTGCAGGATGTAGAGCTTGCCGTCCACGCCGTCCTTGCCCCACTCGATGTCCATGGGGCGGCCGTAGTGCTTCTCGATGATCAGCGCATAGCGCGCAAGCTCGATGATGTCGTCATCTGTCAACGAGTACCGGTTGCGCCATTCGGTTGTGGTGTCCACCGTCTTGACCAGACGGCCGCCGGGCACGCGCTCGGCCGCATCCACGAACTCCATGCGCACCAGCTTGGAGCCCAGTACCCGACGGATGATGGGGTACTTGCCGTTGCGCAGGGCGGGCTTGTGGACGTAGAACTCGTCAGGATTGACGGCCCCCTGCACCACCGTCTCGCCCAGGCCGTAGCTGGACGTGATGAACACCACGTCTTCGAAGCCGCTTTCGGTGTCGATGGTGAACATCACGCCGGCCGAGCCAAGATCCGAGCGCACCATGCGCTGCACCCCGGCGGACAAGGCGACGCCGTCATGTGCAAAGCCCTTGTGGACGCGGTAGCTGATGGCACGGTCGTTGTAGAGCGAGGCAAACACCTCCTTCATGCGATGCAGCACGTCGTCAATGCCCACCACGTTCAGGAAGGTCTCCTGCTGTCCGGCAAAGGAGGCGTCCGGCAGGTCTTCAGCAGTGGCGGAGGACCGCACCGCGAAGCTGCCCGAGCCGTCGGCATCCAGTCGCGCGAACTCCGCGCGGATGGCAGCCTCCAGGTCGGCCGGAAAGGGCGCTGCACTGACCCACCCGCGGATCTCCTCGCCGGCCTGCGCCAGGGCGCGCACGTCTTCGGTGTCGAGTTCGGCCAGTCGCTTCGAGATGCGGTCCGACAGGCCGCTTTCCTGCAGGAAGCGCCTGAAGCCCAACGCTGTGGTAGCAAAGCCGCCGGGCACACGCACGCCCGAGGCCGCCAACTGGCTGATCATTTCACCGAGGGAGGCGTTCTTGCCGCCGACCGACTCGACGTCGGTCATCCTCAGATGTTCAAACGGCACGACCAGGGCGGTCGCCAGATTCGCGAGTGACATGGGAAAGCTCCGTGATGACAAGAATCGGGGGCTTTCGCGCGCGGCATCAAGACGGGCCGCCAGCGTTCTGGCTGTTGTTGTGGGCGGCGGCCGGCGAGCATGGAGATGTGCGAGAGGGCGCGAATCCTGCATTGATTGTAGGGAGTAATGCCTATGATTCCGGACTTTGCCGACTGTCAGGATTGAGCCATGCCCACACGCACCGTCTTCTTTGTCTCCGACGGCACGGGCATCACGGCCGAGACCTTCGGCAACTCCATCCTGGCGCAGTTTCCCGCCACACCCCGGCATGTGAGGCGGCCCTTCATTGACAGCGTCGACAAGGCCCGGGACGTCCAGAGCGAGATCGAAGAAACCGCCGAGCGTGAGGGCAAGAGGCCCATCGTCTTCATCACCCTGGTGAACGATGAGGTTCGCGAGGTGATCGCCCGCCCAGACTCCAAGGGCCTGGTGCTGGACATGTTCAGGACCTTCGTCGAACCCCTGGAGGAGGAGTTCGGGGTCAAGAGCAACCATCGGGTAGGACGGTTCTCGGACGCCGCCAAGAGCCAGGAGTACAACAACCGTATCGAGGCCATCAATTTCTCGCTGGCGCACGATGACGGACAGTCGGCCCGCAACCTCGCCGAGGCCGACGTCATCCTGGTAGGCGTGAGCCGCTGCGGCAAGACGCCCACCAGCCTTTACCTGGCCATGCAGCACGGCATCAAGGCCGCCAACTATCCCTTGATCCCGGAGGACTTCGACCGTGGGCGCTTGCCCGTACCGGTACTGCCTTACCGTGCCAAGTGCTTCGGGCTCACGATCGACCCCGACCGATTGGCCCAAGTACGCCATGAACGCCGACCAGGCAGCGCCTACGCGTCCCTCAGCAACTGTCGGCAGGAAGTGCGTGCGGCAGAAGCCATGATGCGGCGTGAAGGCATCGCGTGGCTGTCATCCACGCACAAGTCCATCGAGGAGATCGCCACCACCATCCTGCGGGACATCCGACCCGACAGGTTGATCTACTGAGTCGTCGAGCGAAACGCGGTTTGAATCTTTGGCCTCCTGAACCGCTCACACCTCAACTGCGGCGTTGCCGCGCGGACTCGTACAGGCAGATCGCTGCAGCCGCCGCGACGTTGAGCGACTCTTCGCCGCCGGGCTGGGGTATGCGCACTGTCAGCTGGCAGCGCTGCAGCAATGCCGGGGCCACCCCCTGCCCTTCATGACCCAGAACCCAGACACAGGGGGCCGGCAGTTCCACCTGCCCCAGCAGGGCACCGGCGTGCGAACTGGTGGCGACCCAAGGGGCCCGCTCACCTCCGGCCTGTGACGAACCTGACGTCCCCGGCGCTGCGGGTACGCAGCTGTGTTCATCTGCGCTCCGAAGCCCTTCCGTCAGGGCCTGCACGTCCAACCCCTCGTACAGGTTCAGGCCGAAGTGCGCCCCCATGCCGGCACGCAGGACCTTGGGCGACCACAATGCCGCGGTCCCTGGTGTGGCCCACACCTGCCGAACACCCATTGCGCTGGCGGTACGCAGGATGCTGCCCACGTTCCCGGGGTCTTGAACACGGTCCAGCAGCACGGCCGAGGCTCGGAAGTCGGGCGTGGCATCAGCCGGCACCGCTGCCACGAAGACCACGCCGGCGGGTGATGGCAAGGTGCTGATCTGGGCCAACAGGCGGTCAGCCACCCACTGCACCTCGCCTGCACCAACGGCCAGTTCGCGCATTGACAGCCGTTGCCAGGCCGACTCAGAAAACAGCGCCAGGCCCGGCCGATGGCCGCGGGCCAGGTAGGCCGAGCACAGGTGCTCGCCCTCGATGCAGATCTCACCTTCCCTGCGGTACCCCGTCGGGTTTGAAAGGAGATGGCGCAGGCGTCGCAGCAACGGGTTGTCGCGTGAGGTGATGGCCGGACGTTCCTGCGGCCTCATGCCGACCCCATCCATTCGCGCACGGGCGCGAAACTGCGTCGGTGCACCGGGCTGGGCCCATGGCGCCGCAAGGCCTCCAGATGGGCCTTCGTCGGGTAGCCCTTGTGCACCGCAAAGCCATATTGCGGGTACTGCTGGTGAGCTTCCAGGCACCAGGCATCGCGCCGGACCTTCGCGACGATGGAGGCCGCCGAGATGACCGGCACCAGCAGGTCGCCCTTGACGATGGCCTGGGCGGGAACCGACAGCTTCGGCAGGCGGTTGCCATCCACCAGCACGCTCGTCGGCGTGAGCCGCAGGTTCTGCACCGCCTGGCTCATGGCCCGCAACGTAGCTTGCAGGATGTTCAGTTCATCGATCTCTTGTGGCGAAGCCCAGGCCACCTCGACGCACAAGGCATGGGCACAGATGTCGTCATGCAGTCGTTGCCTTGCACGCTCGCTCAGCACCTTGGAATCCGTCAGGCCGGCAAGCGGTCGCGTGTCATCAAGGATGACAGCGGCAACCGCCACCGGCCCAGCCAAGGGCCCGCGGCCTGCCTCATCGACCCCAGCGACGAGGCCCCCCACGTCCCAGGCCAGCGCCAACTGCTCAGGCTTTGATGACTTGCGCGATGGCATCGGTAGCACGCGTGGCGGTGTCGCAACGCAGTTCCTGGTGCATCTGCAGGAAGCGCGCCTGCACCTGATCACGCCGCTCGGCCTGGTCCAGCCAGCGCAGGGCTTCCTGGGCCAGTCGCTCGGGCGTGCAATCCTCCTGGATGAGTTCAGGCACCACGAAGTCGCGGCACAGGATGTTCGGCAGGCCTACCCACGGCTGGTAGGCCATGCGCTTCATCAACTGCCAACTCAACGGGTGCATTCGATAGGCAATCACCATGGGCCGCTTGAACAGGGCCGCTTCCAGCGTGGCGGTGCCGCTGGCGATCAAGGTCAAATCGCAGGCGGCCAGCGCCTCATGGGACTGCCCAGGCAGCAACTGCAGATCTTGCGGACCATGCGCTGACACCAAGGGACGCACAACACTGTCAAGTCCCGGCGCCACGGGCAACACGAATCGGACACCGGAGATGGAGCGCTGCAAGAGGCATGCTGCTCGAAGCAATGCCGGCGCGATGTACTGGATCTCGGAGCGCCGGCTGCCCGGCAACAAGGCCACTACCGTGGCCTCGGCAGGCAATCCGAGCGTCCTTCGGGCCGCGGGTCGGTCGGGCATCAAGGGGATGACGTCGGCCAGCGGATGACCCACGTAAGTGGCGGGCACCCCGTGTGCCTGAAGCAGTTCCGGCTCGAAAGGGAACAGGCACAGCACATGATCGACGCTGCGCGCGATGCGTTTGGCCCTGCCGCCACGCCAGGCCCAGATGGAAGGACAGACGAACTGGATGCTGGGAATACCCCGCTGCTTGAGGCGCTCCTCCAGACCCAGGTTGAAGTCTGGTGCATCGATGCCGATGAAGGCCCGGGGGGGCTGTGCCAGAAGACGTTCCGCCAGCGCCTCACGTATGCGCGAGATGCCGCGGTAGTGCCGCAGGACTTCCACGTAGCCTCGAACGGCCAGGCGATCACTGGGCCACCAGGCCTGGAACCCTGCGCTTGTCAGGCGTGGGCCGCCGATACCGGCCGCCTGCACGTCAGGCCACCGTTGTTGCATGGCCTTGAGCAGTAGGGAGCCCAGCAGGTCGCCGGAAGCCTCGCCGGCCACCATCGCCAGACTCATGGGTGCTGCCACAACGTGCATTCGAGGGGGACTTGAACCTGATGCCTTGCGCGAACCCAAGCCAGGCGAGAACCCGCTGTGGCGTCCTCAGCGAGCAATGCCGCGCGTCGACGCCGACAGAAAGTCCAGCATCAGCCGCAGATCGGCCAGCGCCAGCGCGTCAGCCGCGTGCTCTTCGGCCAAAGATTCGATGCGCGACCGAGCCTGCTCGAGGGTCAGTCCGTCACGGTACAACAAGCGGTGGACCTGCTTGACCAGGGAAATGCGCTCGCGCGAAAAGCCGCGGCGCCGAAGGCCCTCGACATTGAAGCCGTGCACCGCCAGCGGGTTGCCGGAGACCATCATGAACGGCGGGACGTCCTGCGAGACGTGGCTCTGGAATCCGGTCATCGCGTGGGCGCCCACGTGGCAGAACTGGTGGATCCCTGTCAATCCGCCAACGATGACCCAGTCGCCCACGTGAACATGCCCGGCCAGGGTGGCGTTGTTGGCCAGGATGGTGTGCGAGCCCACCTGAACGTCATGCGCGAGGTGCACATAGGCCATGACCCAGTTGTCGTGCCCGAGCCGCGTCACCCCGGCGTCCTGCACCGTACCGCGATTGAAGGTGCAGAACTCCCGGATGGTGTTGCGGTCGCCAATGTGCATTGCCGTCGGTTCACCGCGGTACTTCATGTCCTGCGGTGCACCGCCCAGCACGGAATGGGCGTGGATGCGGTTGTCGCGCCCGATGACCGTAGGGCCTTCGATGACACAGTGCCCACCGATGTGCGTCCCTTCACCAATCGTCACGCCAGGACCAATCAGCGCATAGGGCCCGACTTCGACCGACACATCGAGCTCGGCCCGCGCATCAACAAGGGCTGTCGGGTGTATCCGTGTCATGCCTGACCCGGCCTTCAGCCGACCCGGCGCATGGTGCACATGAGTTCGGCTTCCACGGCAAGTTCACCGTCCACGCTTGCGCGCGCGGCAAACTTGAAGATGCCCGACTTGGCCCGGATCAATGTCACCTCGAGCAGGAGTTGGTCCCCGGGTTCGACCGGACGCTTGAAACGTGCACCATCAATGCCAGCGAAGTAGTAGACGGAATTCTCGTCCGCGTCTTTGCCTGCGGACTCGAAGGAAAGCAAGGCTGCAGCCTGCGCCAGGGCCTCCAGCATCAGGACCCCCGGCATGACCGGCCGTTGCGGAAAATGACCCAGAAAGTAGGGCTCGTTGATGGAGACGTTCTTGATCGCCTTGATGCGGACGCCACTCTCGATTTCCAGCACCCGATCCACCAGCAGGATCGGATAGCGGTGTGGCAGCTTCTTCAGCACGCCGTGGATGTCCATCCTCATGTTCTCGCCTTCTCCAGCGCCCGCAGGCGATCTCGCAACCCATGCAACTGACGCAGCGTGGCCGCATTTCTTTCCCAGGAAGCATTCTCCTCGAAGGGGTACACACCGCTGTACTGCCCCGGCTTGACGATGGACCGGGTGACCACGGTGGCGGCCGACACATGCACATGGTCCGCCACTTCCAGGTGACCCAGGATGATGGCCCCCCCACCCACGGTGCAATGCGCCCCGATGCGGGCACTGCCCGCCACGCCTACACAGCCCGCCATGGCCGTGTGAGCGCCAATGCGGACGTTGTGGCCGATCTGGATGAGATTGTCCAGCTTGACGCCTTGCTCGATCACGGTGTCTTCCAGGGCACCGCGGTCCACGCAGGTGTTCGCGCCAATCTCCACGTCATCGCCAATACGCACGGCGCCCAACTGCTCGATCTTCTCCCATCGGCCCTCATGGGCCGCGAAACCGAATCCATCGGCACCGATCACGACCCCGGCGTGCAGGATGCATCGCTCACCCACGGCGCAACCCCGGCCCAGAACGACGCGCGGCCCCAGACGGCTGTGGGCACCCAGCACCGCCTGATCCTCCATCACGGCGTGGGCCCCCACCCATGCACCAGCACCCACCCGGGCACCAGGCCCGATCACAGCCAACGCGTCCACCCGGGCCGTCGGATGCACCTGGGCGGACCCATCCACCACCGCCGACGGGTGCTGCCCGGATGCTGCCTTGACGGGTGCGTGTTCGCGTGCCCACCACTGAGTCAGTCGGGCGTACGCCAGATAAGGGTCGGCACAGACGATCGCGCTGGGCAGGTGTGTCACCTTGGATCGAAACCCCGGGCTGACAATCACGCATCCTGCGCGTGTGGACTCCAGCTGCGTCGCGTAACGGGGATTGGAGAGAAAAGACACCGTGGTGTCGTCAGCACTCTGGAGGGACCCGATGCGCTCGACGATCAAGTCGGAAGCACCGATCACCTCCCCGCCGAGCAGCGCGCTCAGGTTCGAAACCCGAACCTTCGGCACGTAGACCTGACCTTCACTTGGCCGGTGCATTCAGGGCGCGGATCACCTTGTCAGTGATGTCGACACGCGGCCCCGCGAAGACCACCTCCTGCAGGATGGCGTCGTACTTCTCCGTCTCAAAAATCTGACGGATCACCCGGTTGGCACGCTCGACCACCGCGGCCAGTTCCTCGTTCTTGCGTTGATTCAGGTCTTCCTGGAACTCGCGCTGCTTGCGCTGCAGATCACGCTCCTGATCCACCAGTTCGCGCTGACGCCGTGATTTCTCAGACTCCGGGAGCGTCGGTGCGTCCTTCTCGAACTTGTCCGCGGCAGCCTTCAGCCGGTTGCGGATGTCGTTCAGCTCACGTTCACGCCGTCCGAATTCAGCCTCCAGCTTCGCCTGCGCCGCCTTGGCCGGCGCCGAGTCACGCAATACCCGCTCGCTGTTCACGTAGCCGAGCTTGAGTTCCTGCGCCATCGCGGGTGTGACCGCCAACGCAAGGGCCCAGAAGGCCATGCCCACGATCTTGCCAATGGTTGACATCAGAAACCGGTCCCGATCTGAAATTGAAACTTCTGAATTCTATCCTTCGCGATCGACTTGATTGGAACCCCCCAACTCAGCTTCAGCGGACCTATGGGTGAGATCCAGCTCAGGCCCAGGCCCGTTGACGATCGCAGACTCGAGAAGTCAACACTCTCACTCTCTCCCCACACATTGCCCAGATCTGCGAAAGCAAAGACGCGCAAAGACTTGTCGTTGCCCATGCCAGGCACTGGGAAGTAGAGTTCACTGTTGACGTTCAAGCGCTTGGTGCCCCCAAGGTAAGC
>JBILSM010000125.1:0-8551 GCA_044372085.1 Rubrivivax sp. | reverse complement strand
CTTCGCATCCACAACTCCAAGTGAGCCCTGCTCGAAACCGCGTACGGACCCAAGCCCGCCGCCGTAGAAGTTCTTGAACACGGGAAAAGGCCTGCCTCCCAAACCTTGTCCCAAGCCCAGTTCAGCGTTCAATCCAAGCGTCAGCCTTGCGGGCAATGCCCAGTACTCCTGGTACTGATAATTCGATCGCAGGTAACGAACATCACCTCCGATTCCCCACTCCAGATTGACACGCTGGTAACGACCTGCCGAAGGTGTCAACACACTGTCGCGCTGGTCACGCTGCCAACCAAGGGTCAAAGGCATCGCATAGCTGACGGCGCCAAAGTCTTTCCTGTACTGGACATAACTGCTCGGCAACGAGGGAGTGTCCTTGATCGACGTGCGCTCAACGCCCAGACCCAAGAACACCGTATCGAACTCCGTGAACGGTACGCCAAACCTCAACGCTGTTCCAGAGGTCGCCAATTGGTACTGGCTGTCCAGACTGTTCAGAGGCCGACTGGTCCGGTGGTACAGATCAAACCCTCGTGAGATACCGTCTATCGTGAAGTACGGATCCACCGTGCTGAACACCAGACTTCGATTCGAGTCGCTCGTGTTCAACTCAAACGCCAGGTAATGCCCTGAGCCAAACACGTTGTCCTGTTTGATGGAACCGGACAGGGTCAACTTCTCCGCACTTGAGTAGCCCGCTCCCACCATCAGGTTACCCGTAGGGCGCTCCTCGACAGTGACCAGCAAGTCTGCCTGATCGGGACTGCCCGTCACCTCGTTGGTCTCAACGTTGACTTCCTTGAAGTAGCCGAGGCGGTCCACCCGGTCTCGCGAGAGCTTGATCTTCTGCCCGTCGTACCAAGAGGATTCCAACTGACGGAACTCCCGTCGAATGACTTCGTCGCGCGTACGGGTGTTGCCCGCCACATCGATACGGCGGACATAGATGCGCCGCTGGGGGTCGGCAACCAGCACTACCGAGACCTGACCGGTGGCACGGTCGATCTCTGGGCGAGCCTCCACGCGAGCAAAAGCGTAACCGAGGCGGCCGAACAAGTCTGAGAAAGCACGCGTCGTGTTGACAACATCCTCACCCCGGTAGGACTGCCCCGGGCGTATGCGCACCAATGACCGAAACTCGTCTTCCTTGCCGAAGAACTGGCCCTCGAGCCTCACTGCCGTCACGACGTAGGGCTGACCCTCGCGGAGGGCAATGGTGATCGAGATGTCCTGTTTGTCCGGCGAAATGGTGACCTGGGTGGATTCGATAGCAAACTCGAGATAACCTCGGTTCACGTAGTAGGCACGCAAAGTCTCGAGATCCGAATTCAACTTGGACCTTGAGTACCGGTCGGACTTCGTGTACCAGGTCATCCAGCCACTTGGCGTCAGGTCCAGCAAAGAGAGCAGCTGGGATTCAGGAAACGCCGATGCCCCGGTGATCCGCACCTCCTTGATCTTGGCCGTATCTCCTTCGGTCATCGTGAAGGTCACATTCACCCGGTTGCGCTCCAAGGGCGTGACAGTGGTGACAACCTCGGCACCGTAGAGACTGCGAGACAGGTATTGCCGCTTGATCTCCTGTTCAGCCCGGTCTACCACGGCGCGGTCGAAGGGCAAACCTTCACCAATGCCGGCGTCCTTGAGAGACTTGGTCAAGGTGTCCTTGTCAAACTCCTTCAGTCCCACGAAGGACACGGCAGCGATGATGGCGCGCTCTTCGATGACCACCACGGCCACATCACCTTCAATCTCGATGCGGACGTCCTTGAACAGGCCTGTCGCGAACAACGCCCGCAAGGCTGCCGAACCCTTGTCATCGTTGTAGGTGTCGCCAATACGAAATGGCAACGCGGCGAAAACCGTACCGGGGTCTGTTCGCTGCAAACCCTGGATGCGGATGTCCTTGAGCTTGAAGGGCTCGACGGCACCGGCCGCCGGCAGATAAGCGCTGGCGACCGCTGCAGCCACCAACGCAGCGCTCGGACGCCAAGGCACCAAGATATTGTGAAGAAGCATCAGGTAAGGCTCAGTGGAAACCGACAAGTCGGGCGACGTCGTTGAAGAGTGCCACGGACATCAGAGCCAGCAGTATCGCAAGACCACCACGCTGCAAGCGCTCGAGCCAAGCGTCGGGGACCGGCCGACCAGTCAACCCCTCGAAAAGATAATACATCAGGTGTCCGCCATCGAGCATGGGCAGCGGCAGCAGGTTCAAGATCCCCAGGCTGACACTCACCAGCGCCAGGAATGCCAGGTAACTGGTCCAGCCCCGCTGGGCAGACTGGCCTGCAAAATCCGCAATCGTCAGAGGCCCGCTGAGATTCTTGATGGAAGCTTCCCCAACGATCATCCGCCCGATCATGGAAACCGTCAGCGCCGAGACGTCCCAGGTCTTGCGTGCGCCCTCCATCAGTCCTTCCAGCGCGCCCGAAGACACCAGGACGCTCTGGGGCGCAAGGCCGACGAAGGCGTCGATCCGCCCCACCGTGCCGGTTCCCGACCTGTCGGCCCGCGGTCGGACCGTGATCTGAATCGTCTGGCCCGCGCGGTCGACCGTCCAGGCCATGGGCTGCTCGGCGCGTGCTTGAATGGCTTCACGCAGCATCTGCGCATCCTGGATGGCCGCCCCGTCAACGGCCGTGACGGTATCGCCTCTGCGCAGCCCGGCCTGATCCGCAGGCCCCCCCGCCTTGATGTCGCCAAGCAACGCAGGTGACCACGGGACTCCCAAGCCGACGCTGCGCAGCGCATCGGATGACTGCGGATCTGCACTGACAGCGCCGAAATCGAGTCGCACGTTGCGACTGCCACGCCCCTGGCTGTCCGAGAGCATGAGGTACAGAGGCTCCCGCACCATCTGGGCCTGGAGGGCGTGCCAACGCAGGTCCGCCATGGAGCGGATGTCCTGCCAGTTCATCCCGTCAGCAGACCAAGCCTTGACCCAGTCGCCAGACTTCAGCCCCGCCCGGGCAGCGACGCTGGAGGCTGGTGGCGCGCTCAGGATGGCCCTGGGCTCCATCACGCCCATCCACTGGACGCCGCTGTACAGCAGCACCGCCAACAACAGGTTCGCCGCAGGTCCGGCGATCACCACGAAGGCCCGCTGCCACAGGCGCTTGCGGTTGAAGGCACGGTGTGCCAGGCTTGAGTCGACGGGGCCTTCACGTTCGTCCAGCATGCGCACATAGCCACCCAAGGGCAGTGCGCAGACGACGAACTCGGTGCCGTCAGCCCCCATGCGGCGACTCCACAACACGCGGCCAAAGCCCACCGAAAACCTCAGGACCTTGACGTTGCAGGCCAGGGCTGCACGGTAGTGACCGTACTCGTGGATCACCACAAGCACGCCCAAGGTGAGCACGAAGGCAAGCGCCGTGATCATGGCGCCAAGACCTTTGCAGCAGCAGTGGTGGCATGCGACCGGGCACGCGCATCCAACTCGAGCAGATCCTCCAGAGATCTGGGGCGTTCGAAGCGTCCGGACAAGGCTTCGAGCGTGGACTGGTTGATGCAATGGATGTCGGTAAAGCGCACCCGCTCGTCCAGGAAGGCCTGCACCGCCACCTCGTTGGCCGCGTTGAGCACGACGCTGGAGCCTTCGGGACCGGCCAACACGTCGTAGGCCAGCTTCAGGCCGGGAAACCTCGCATCGTCTGGCGCCTCGAAGGTAAGCGACGACATTGACAACAAGTCCAGTCGCGAAGCCCCGGAAGCGATGCGGGAGGGAAAAGACAGGCCGTAGGCGATGGGAACCCGCATGTCGGGCGTTCCCATCTGGGCCAGAACGGACGCATCCCGGCAGACCACCATGGAGTGGATGATGCTCTGGGGATGGATGACGACACGGATGTCTTGGGCAGGCAAGTCGAACAGCCATCGCGCCTCGATCACCTCCAGCGCCTTGTTCATCATGGTGGCCGAGTCCACTGAGATCTTGCGTCCCATGACCCAGTTCGGATGAGCCACCGCCTGCGCCGGCGTGATGGCATGGAAGCCAGCGGGGTCAGCTTGCCTGAACGGCCCGCCGGAGGCGGTCAGCACGATGTGGTCAATGAACCCCGGCCAGTCCTGGCGATCCAAAGGCAGGCACTGGAAGATGGCGGAGTGCTCGCTGTCGATGGGCAGGAGCGTGGCACCACCTTCCCTCACCGCCTGGATGAACAAGGCGCCACCGACCACCAGCGCCTCCTTGTTGGCGAGCAGGAGGCGCTTGCCGGCGCGCGCTGCCGCCATGCAAGGCGCAAGCCCGGCAGCACCGACGATCGAGGCCATGACACTGTCCACCTCCGGGTGGGCCGCAAGCTCGCACAGCCCGTCTGTGCCGACGAGGATTTCCACACGCTGCGCGGTCGTGGACAGCAGGCTACGCAGGCACTTGGCGGCGTTCTCGTCAGGCACCACGACCCAGCGCGGAGCAAAACGCTCGCACTGCGCCGCGAGATCGTCCATGCGCCTGAAGGCCGAAAGCCCGACCACCTCGATCGCCTCCGGGTGACGCTGCGCAACGTCAAGCGTGTTCGACCCGACAGACCCCGTGGATCCGAGAATGGCCAGACGCTGGCGGCGTCCCGATGCGGTGTTGCTCATGAGCTTGTGAGGGCCAGGGCCATTGGAAAAACGGGCAGCAAAGCGTCGATGCGATCGAGCACCCCCCCGTGACCTGGCAGCAGGCGGCTGGAGTCCTTCTCGCCCGCTGCCCGCTTCACAAGGGACTCGAACAAATCACCGACCACGCTCATGCCAGCCAGCAAGATCAGGAGGAGAACACCCCAGGCAAGACCGAACCGGGCGTACAACTGAGAGAAGACACTCGAGCCCCAAGCCGATGCGGCTCCGGCAACGCTGCTGGAAACATCACCGCTGACGCCGAACCGCATCACACCTTGGCCTTCCAGCGCCGCCCAGCCCCAAGAAAGCAGCAGGACACCTGCCACGCCCGACCAAACGCCTTCCCATGACTTGCCAGGACTGATGGAGGGCGCAAGCTTTCGCCGCCCGAACGCGCGCCCCCCGAAGTACGCGGCAATGTCTGCCACCCACACCAGACACAACACGGACAGCAGGAACGCGAGTCCCTGCGCACGCGCCGAAGCCAGAGCCAACCAGGCCACCCAGAGTGCCAGCAGGCCGACCGGCCATGTCAGCCAGCGGGAGGTGCTGCGCCAGCCCTCCACACCATGGCGCAACGCCCACGCGCCGCCCAGGATCCAGAGGCCGGCCGCGCCCACCCAAAGCCCAGCAGGCACCACGCCCTGACGTGCCAGTGGGACCGACAACAGGCAGGCCACCAACAGCCCGGCGCCGATACCCAGCGCCGCGACCGAGCCAGCCGCGTTGAGGCGGGCCCACTCCCACCCAGCGGCCGCCACCAGCAGCATCGTCAATGCCAGGAAGGGCCACTCTGCAGTGGACAGCATTGCGGGCACCAGAAGGGCCAGCAGCACGACCGCGGTGACGATGCGCTGACCCAACATGCGGTTCAGCCCGAGGCGTCCGGCCCGTGCGACCAGGACTCTGCGCCGCCAAAACGCCGGTCTCGAGCCGCAAAGGATGCCAGCGCGAGATCGATCTCCTGGGCGCCAAAGTCAGGCCAAAGGCAGTTGGTGAAGTACAGCTCTGCGTAGGCCGCCTGCCACAACAGGAAGTTGCTCAGGCGCATCTCCCCACCCGTTCGGATGAACAGATCCGGTTCGGGAACCTCGCTCAAGGTGAGCAAGTTTGCAAACGATGCCTCCGTGATGTCCTCAGGGGCAGTCCCGGAGGCCAGGGCTCGACGGCAGGCCTGCACGACGTCCCAGCGCCCGCCGAAGTTGAAGGCGACCAGCACGGTGATGCGATCGTTGTGCGCGGTGGCCTGCTCCGCACGCGTCCAGGCGTCCTGCAGCTGCTCCGAGACCCCCTCCCGGTTGCCGATGACGCGGATGCGCACCCCCTTGGACACCATGGACTCCAGGTACTTGGAGGCCGCCACCAACACCAGCCCGAACAGTCCGGAAACCTCGTCGGCCGGTCGCTTCCAGTTCTCGGAGGAGAACGCAAAGACAGTCAGGTACTTGACGCCCCTGTCCGCAAACAGATCAATGGCCCGGATCAGCGTGTCCACCCCGGCCTTGTGCCCGAAGAACCTGGGCATGTACCGGTTCTTCGCCCAACGACCATTGCCGTCCATCACGACGGCCACATGCCTGGGAATCCTGGGGTCGCGCTCCATCAATCAAGCCGTCTGCGGGTTCTCAGACAGCCAGCACTTCGGCTTCCTTGGACTGCACCAGACGGTCAATCTCTGCGACCACGCGGTCGGTCAGGCGCTGCACGTCATCCTGACCCCGACGCTCATCATCTTCTGAAACTGCCTTGTCCTTCAGTTGTCGCTTGAGCTGCTCGTTGGCCTCGCGGCGCAGGTTGCGCACGGCCACTTTGGCGTCTTCACCGGCACTGCGCACCACCTTGGTGAGGTCGCGGCGCCGTTCCTCGGTCAGCGCAGGCATCGGAACGCGCAGCAGATCGCCCTGAGCAGAAGGGTTCAGGCCCAGGTCGGATTCACGGATGGCCTTCTCGATCTTCGGCCCCATGCCCTTCTCCCAAGGCTGAACGCTGATGGTGCGAGCATCCAGCAACGAGACATTGGCCACCTGGCTGATGGGCACCGGTGAACCGTAGTAG
The DNA here is from genome assembly GCA_044372085.1 of Rubrivivax sp. Taxonomy (GTDB): domain Bacteria; phylum Pseudomonadota; class Gammaproteobacteria; order Burkholderiales; family Burkholderiaceae_C; genus Rubrivivax. Next base: position 1,888 of record JBILSM010000125.1, on the reverse strand, counting down.
TCAACATGGACCTGGTCGAGGATGCCAGGATGGGCACGACCCGTGCGGATTTTCTGCAGTTCAGCCTTGAGTGCTTCGATGGACTTTCCCATCTTGGTCTCGGCATTCTTCTTGATGTCGACAATCGTCATGTGCATTCACCTGTCACACGTGTACGAGCGTTCCCTCGTCCTCACCCTGCACCACCCGCTTCAAGGCGCCGGTCTTGAAGATCGAGAACACCTTGATCGGCAGGTTCTGGTCGCGGCACAAGGCAAAGGCCGTGGCATCCATGACCTGGAGGTTGCGAGATATCGCCTCGTCGAAGGAAATCGTGCTGTAGCGCGTGGCCAGGTGATCCTTCTTCGGGTCAGCCGAATACACGCCGTCCACCTTGGTGGCCTTGAGCACGATCTCGGCTCCGATCTCGGCGCCTCTGAGGGCCGCAGCCGTGTCGGTGGTGAAGAACGGGTTGCCCGTACCGGCGGCAAAGATGACCACCTTGCCCTCTTCCAGGTATTGCAAGGCCTTGGGCCTGACGTAAGGCTCGACCACCTGCTCGATCGAGATGGCAGACATGACGCGCGCGGTCATGCCCTCCTGACGCATGGTGTCGGCCAATGCCAGGGAGTTCATCACCGTGGCGAGCATGCCCATGTAGTCGGCCGTGGCGCGATCCATACCGACCGCCCCTCCCGCGACCCCTCGGAAAATGTTGCCTCCGCCGATCACAACGGCGACTTCACAGCCCAGTTGGGTGACCTCCTGGATCTCCCTGACCATGCGCACGATGGTGGCTCGGTTGATGCCGAAGGCATCGTCGCCCATCAGCGCTTCACCGGACAACTTCAGCAGGATGCGCCGGTACCTCGCCATGCTGGACTCTTTTCAAATGTCTTGATCTTGAGGAGTGTAAGGCGGGCTATCGGCCCGCCTCATGCCCTCGCCCTCACTGGGCCTTGGCGGCCGCCACTTGAGCGGCCACCTCGGCGGCGAAGTCATCCACCTTCTTCTCAATGCCCTCACCAACCACATACAGGGTGAAGCCCTTGACCGTGGTGGAAGCGGACTTGAGCATCTGCTCGACCGTCTGCTTGTCGTTCTTGACGAAGGTCTGATTGAACAGCGAGACCTCCTTGAGGAACTTCTGGACCGAACCTTCGACCATCTTCGCCACGATATCGGCAGGCTTGCCGGACTCGGCAGCCTTCTCCGCTGCCACTCGGCGCTCACGCTCCACCAGATCAGCAGGCACTTCAGTTGAAGACAGGCTCACCGGCTTCATGGCGGCCACGTGCATGGCCACATCCTTGGCCGCCACTTCCGAGCCCTCAAACTCCACCATCACGCCGATCCGCGTGCCATGGAGGTAATGGGCCAGCTGGCCACCGCCGGCATAACGGCGGAAACGGCGGACGGCCATGTTCTCGCCGATCTTGCCTATCAGGCCCTTGCGGACGTCTTCCACCGTCGGCCCGAACCCGTCCTGAGACAGGGGCAGCGCCGACAACGCAGTGATGTCGGCAGGGTTGTGGCCGGCCACTAGATCGGCGCAACTCTTCACGAAAGCGAGGAAAGACTCGTTCTTGGACACGAAGTCGGTCTCGCAGTTCACCTCGATCAGAGCACCCGTGCTGCCCTGGACCGATGCGGCCACCACGCCTTCGGCCGTGATGCGCGATGCCGCTTTGCCGGCCTTGTTGCCCAGCTTGACGCGCAGGATTTCCTCGGCCCGCCCCATGTCACCATCTGCTTCGGTCAAGGCCTTCTTGCACTCCATCATCGGGGCGTCGGTCTTGGCGCGCAGTTCCGCGACCATGCTTGCAGTGATTGCTGCCATTGGTGTGTTCTCCGTTTCGAATGAAAAGCGGGCGGGGGGGGGGGGGCGCCCCCCCCCCCCCCCCCCCCC
>JBILSM010000050.1:0-20602 GCA_044372085.1 Rubrivivax sp. | reverse complement strand
GTCGGTCACGTCCGTGCCCGACGGCGCGATGAAGGCGTCGTCCATGGTGCGGGTGCGGCCGGCCACCTCGGCCAGCGGCAGCAGCGTGTAGTCCGCAGCGTAGTGGCCCGTGCGGCGGATGGCCACCGAGCCATCCCGGCCGTTCCAGAAGCCGTACTGCACCGCCTTCTCGCCCACCTCGCGCGCCTCGCGCTGGTCCACGTCACTCACGCAGCCCAGGAAGCTGCGCTGCAGGTAGCCCAGGGTGTCGCCGCGCACGCGCTTCAGGCCCAGCCGCGCCTTGATCTCGTCGCACAGCAGGTCTGCCAACGCACCGCTGCCCGAGAGCTGCACATTGCCGTGGGCGTCACGCTCCAGGTCCTTGGCCAGTTGGGCAGCGATGGGCTGGCCCGACGCATCGTGGATGCCCTCGGACACCGCCACGATGCAGCGCCCCAGCCGGTCGTAGGTGGCCTTCACGTCGGCCAGGAAGCGCTCCACCGAGAACTCGCGCTCGGGCAGGTAGATCAGGTGCGGACCGTCATCGTCGTACTTGCGACCCAGCGCCGAGGCCGCGGTCAGAAACCCGGCATGCCGACCCATGACCACGGCCACGTACACGCCCGGCAGCGCGGCGTTGTCCAAGTTGGCGCCCGCAAAGGCCTGGGCCACGAAGCGGGCCGCCGAAGGGAAGCCGGGCGTGTGATCGTTGCCCACCAGGTCGTTGTCGATGGTCTTGGGGATGTGGATGCAGCGCAGCGGGTAGCCGGCACGCGTCGCCTCTTCGCTGACGATGCGCACGGTGTCCGACGAGTCGTTGCCACCGATGTAGAAGAAGTGGCCGATGCCGTGCGCCTTGAGCACCTGGAAGATCTGCTGACAGTACTTCAGGTCCGGCTTGTCACGCGTGGAGCCCAGGGCCGAGCCCGGGGTGCCCGCCACCAGCTCCAGGTTGTGGCTGGTCTCCTGGGTCAGATCGAAGAAGTCCTCGTTGACGATGCCGCGTACCCCGTGTCGGGCGCCGTACACCCGTTCCACGCCAAGTTGCCGGCGCGCCTCCAGCACCACGCCGACCAGGGACTGGTTGATCACCGCCGTCGGGCCGCCACCCTGGGCGACCAGGACCTTGCCTGGGGTCATGCTGCTGCTCTTCCGTGTGGAGTCTGTCTTGGGTGAAGGGTCACGTGCCATGGTACCGGCCCGGCCGTGAACGCCGTACGGCGTGGAGCGCAGTCCCAGCAATTGCCGCGCCAGGCCCGGCTCCTCCAGAATGCCGGGCATGACCCACCGCGCGGAGGCTCCTGTGAAAGCGCACTTTCTCCTGGACCCCGACGTGGTGTTCCTGAATCACGGCTCGTTCGGCGCCTGTCCACGAGAAGTGTTCGAGGCCCTCCAGCATTGGCAGCGCGAGATGGAGCGCAACCCGGTGGAGTTTCTCGGCCGGCGCTCGGGTGAACTGCTGGCCCAGGCACGCCAGGCCCTGGCGCACCATCTCGGGGCCCAGGCAGCGGACCTCGTCTTCGTGCCGAACGCGACCACCGGCGTCAACGTGGTGGCACGCTCACTGAACCTGCGGCCGGGCGACGAGATCCTGGCCACCGACCACGAATACGGCGCCTGCGATGCCACCTGGCAGCGCGTGTGCGAAGAAGCCGGAGCGGTCTACCGGAAGGTGGAAATTCCCCTGCCTCTGGACAGCGCGCGGTTCGCCCAGCGGCTGCTGGCCGAGGTGACAGGGCGCACGCGGCTGATCTTCACCAGCCACATCACCTCCACCACAGCGCTGATCTTCCCCCTGGCGGCGTTGTGCGCCCACGCACGCGCCCTGGGGGTGCTGACCTTGATCGACGGCGCCCATGCGCCGGGCCAGATCGAGATGCAGCTCGACGCGCTGGGCGCCGACTTCTACACCGGCAACTGCCACAAGTGGCTGTGCGCTCCCAAGGGCAGCGCCTTCCTGCACGCACGCCAGGAGCACCACCACAATTTGCACGCCACGGTGACCAGCTGGGGCTACGTGGCGGGCACCCAGGGCCACACCGGCTTTGACGCCTACACCGGCCGCACCGTGCTGGAGCGTCGGCTGCAGTGGCAGGGCACCCGCGACATCGCCGCCTGGCTGGCCGTGCCTGCGGCCCTGGCCTTCCAGCAGCGCCACGGCTGGCCCGAGGTGCGCCAGCGTTGCCATGACCTGGCCATCGGCCTGATGCAGCGCACCGCCGAGCGCTGCAACCTGCCCGCGATCGGCTCCCCTGAGGACTTCGGCCAGATGGTGCCGCTGCCCGTGCCCCACCAGGACGCGGAAGCCCTCAGAGCGCGCCTGTTCGAGCAACACCGCATCGAAGTGCCGGTCACCCAGCACGCAGGACGCACCTTCGTGCGGGTGTCGGTGCAGGGCTACAACACCGCGGCCGATCTGGCGGCGCTGGAGGAAGCGCTGTAGAGGCGGCTTGGCCTCAGCGGCCTCTGCGCAAAGGCTTGCCGCCCGGGCGCATGGGGGACTTGGCGTTCACACCCGTCGCAGCAGCCGCGGTTTCCCGCGGCGGCAGGCCGGTGTGCTGCGTCAGCAATCGGCCCTTGGTCACCGTGGAGACCTTGGCGCCCGCAGGCGTGGAGTTCTTCCTGCGGGCGCTGACGTAGGCGCCGTCGGTGGAGGGCTGGAAGGTCGGGATCAACTGGTGCTTGCCGTTGCCGATCAGGTCGGCGCGGCCCATGCTCTTGAGCGCCTCGCGCAGCATCGGCCAGTTGTTCGGGTCGTGGTAACGCAGGAAGGCCTTGTGCAGCCGGCGGCGCTTCTCGCCTCTGACGATGTCCACTTTCTCCGCCCGCGCGGCATCACGGGTGATGCCCTTGAGCGGGTTCAGATTCGAGTGGTACATCGCCGTGGCCGTGGCCATGGGGCTGGGGTAGAAAGTCTGCACCTGGTCGGCCTTGAAGCCGTGGCGCTTCAGCCAGAGCGCCAGGTTCATCATGTCCTCGTCGCTGGTGCCCGGGTGCGCGGCGATGAAATACGGGATCAGGTACTGCTTCTTGCCGGCCTCGGCCGAGAACTTCTCGAACAACTGCTTGAAGCGGTCGTAGGTGCCGATGCCCGGCTTCATCATCTTGGACAGCGGCCCGCCCTCGGTGTGCTCCGGCGCGATCTTCAGATACCCGCCCACGTGGTGGGTGACGAGTTCCTGCACGTACTCGGGTGACTTCACGGCCAGGTCGTAGCGCAGACCCGAGCCGATGAGGATCTTCTTCACGCCCTTCAAGGCCCGCGCGCGGCGGTACAGCTTGATCAGCGGCGTGTGGTCGGTGTTGAGGTTGGGGCAGATGCCGGGGTAGACGCAGCTGGGCTTGCGGCAGGCGGCCTCGATCTCCGGGCTCTTGCAGCCGATGCGCCACATGTTGGCGGTGGGGCCGCCCAGGTCGCTCACCACGCCCGTGAAGCCGGCCACCTTGTCGCGGATGTCCTCGATCTCGCGAATGATCGAGTCCTCGCTGCGGCTCTGGATGATGCGCCCCTCATGCTCGGTGATGGAGCAGAAGGTGCAGCCGCCGAAACAGCCGCGCATGATGTTCACGCTGAAGCGAATCATCTCCCAGGCCGGGATCTTGGTCGGCCCGTCGTGGCCGCCTGTGTCGTCCGCATATGCCGGGTGCGGGCTGCGGGCGTAGGGCAGGTCGAACACGTGGTCCATCTCCGCGGTGGTCAGCGGGATAGGCGGTGGGTTGATCCACACGTCGCGCGCCGTCGCACCTTGGCCGTGGCGCTGGACAAGGGCCCGCGCATTGCCGGGATTGGTCTCCAGGTGAAGCACGCGGTTGGCGTGGGCGTAGAGCACGGGGTCGCTCTTGACCTGCTCGTACGCGGGCAAGCGGATCACGGTCTTGTCGCGCGGCGGCATCATCACGCGACCGCTCTTGCGGGACACGGGCATGGTGACGACCGCCTCCCGCGGCACTGTGCCCTGCGCTTGTGCGGAGCCCTCCGTTCGGGTCGAGCCTGCTGGATCCCCCTGCTGTTCACGCGCACACGTCTCGCCTTGCGACGCAGCCGCGTCCTCCGTCATCAGGTAGGGGTTGATGTGGTCATCGATCCGCCCTGGACGGTCGACTTCGGTCGAATCGATTTCCATCCAACCGCCGGCAGCGGGGTCATCGCGGCGGCGGATGAAGGCCGTGCCACGCACATCGGTGATGGCGGCGATGGGCTCGCGCCGCGCCAGGCGGTGGGCGATCTCGATGATGGCGCGTTCGGCATTGCCGTACAGCAGCAAGTCGGCCTTGCTGTCCACCAGCACGGAGCGACGCACCTTGTCCTGCCAGTAGTCGTAATGCGCAATGCGGCGCAGGCTCGCCTCGATGCCGCCAATGATGACAGGCACGTCCTTGAAGGCCTCCTGGCAGCGCTGGGTGTAGACCAGCGTCGCGCGGTCGGGCCGCTTGCCGGCCACGCCGCCCGGCGTGTAGGCGTCATCGCTGCGGATCTTTCGATCGGCCGTGTAGTGGTTGATCAACGAGTCCATGTTCCCGGCCGCGACACCGAAGAACAGGTTGGGCTTGCCCAAGGCCTTGAAGGGCTCGGCGCTTTGCCAGTCGGGCTGGGCGATGATGCCCACCCGGAAGCCCTGCGCCTCCAGCGTGCGGCCGATCACCGCCATGCCGAAGCTCGGGTGGTCCACGTAGGCGTCACCGGTGACGATGATGACGTCGCAACTGTCCCAACCCAGCTGCTCCATCTCCGCGCGGCTCATGGGCAGGAAGGGGGCCGGGCCGAAGCGCTTGGCCCAGAATGGCTTGTAGCCGGTCAGAGCCTTGGGCGGCGCGGGCGGGGTGAGAGTGGTGGTCGACACCCGCCGATTGTCGGCGCTGCGCTCATTCCTCGGCGGGGTCCACCAGAAACCCCCCGCTCTGGTGCGCCCACAGCCGCGCGTAGATGCCGCCCAGGGCCAACAGGTCGGCATGCGTTCCCTGCTCGACGATGCGGCCTTGGTCCATCACCACCAGACGGTCCATCGCGGCGATGGTGGACAGTCGGTGGGCGATGGCCACCACCGTCTTGCCTTCCATCAGCCGGTACAGGCTGGCCTGGATGGCCTGTTCCACCTCGCTGTCCAGCGCGCTGGTGGCCTCGTCCAGCAGCAGGATGGGGGCGTCCTTGAGCATCACCCGGGCAATCGCGATGCGCTGGCGCTGCCCACCCGAGAGCTTGACGCCGCGCTCACCCACGTGGGCGTCGAAGCCGGTACGGCCCTTGGGGTCGACCAGGTGCTGGATGAAGTCGGTGGCCTCGGCCCGCTCGGCCGCGCGCAGCATTTGCTCATCCGTGGCCTCAGGCCGGCCGTAGACGATGTTGTCCCGTACGGAACGGTGCAGCAGCGAGGTGTCCTGCGTCACCATGCCGATCTGCGCGCGCAAGGAGTCCTGCTTGACGCCGGCGATGTCCTGGCCATCGATGAGGACGCGACCGCCCTGCACGTCGTAGAAGCGCAGCAGCAGGTTCACCACCGTGCTCTTGCCGGCGCCCGAACGGCCCACGAGGCCGATCTTCTCGCCCGGGCGGATGTGCAGGTCCAGCCCGTCAATGACCTTGCGCGCGCCTCCGTAGCTGAAGTCCACCCGCTCGAAGCGCACCTCGCCCCGCTGCACCGTCAGTGGCGCGGCGTCCGCGCGGTCCAGCACCGAGCGCGGCCGCGAGAGCGTGGCGATGCCGTCCTGCACCGTCCCCACGTGCTCGAAAAGACTGGCCATCTCCCACATCACCCAGTGCGAGATGCCGTTCAGGCGCAGCGCCATCGCGGTGGAAGCGGCCACCGCACCCACGCCCACATCACCCACCGACCACAGCCACAGCGTCAGGCCCACCGTGCTGCCGATCAGCAGCACCGACAGCACCTGGTTCACGATCTCGAAGGCAGACACCAGCCGCATCTGGCCGTGAACGGCGGTCATGAACTCCTGCATCGCGGAGCGGGCAAAGCCAGCCTCGCGCTGCGAGTGCGAGAACAGCTTGACGGTGGCGATGTTGGTGTAGGCGTCGGTGATGCGCCCGGTCATCAAGGAACGGGCATCGGCCTGGGCCTGGGCCACGCGCGCCAGGCGCGGCACGAACAGGCGCACCGCGCCCAGATACAAGAGGAACCACAGCAAGAAGGGACCGAGCGTGCGCAGGTCGAAGCTGCCGAGCACCGCGGCCATCGTCACGAAGTAGATGAGCACGTAGGTCAGGATGTCGGCCACGATCATCCAGACCTCGCGCACGGCGAGCGCCGACTGCATCACCTTGGTGGCGATGCGCCCGGCGAACTCGTCCTGGAAGAAGCCGATGCTCTGGCCCAGCATCAGGCGGTGGAAGTTCCAGCGCAGGCGCATCGGGAAGTTGCCTGCCAGCGTCTGGTGCTTGAACATGGTCTGCAACGCCGCCAGGGCGATGCTGGTGCTCAGTACCAAGGCGAGCAACAGCAGGGTGTCCCCCTCCTCGGCCCAGAAGCGTTCCGGTGACACCTCAGCCAGCCAGTCGACGATGCGCCCCAGGAAGGCGAACAGCAGCGCCTCGAAGGCGCCGATCCCGGCCGTGAACGCCGTCATCGCCGCGATGTAGCCCCGAGTGCCACGGGAACAGGCCCACAGAAAAGGCAGCAGGCCCTTGGGCGGAGCCTCGGGGGCAGCCTCCGGGTAAGGGTCGACCAGACGTTCGAAGGCTTGAAAGATCAAAAGGGCGCTCCAGGGCGGCGGATTATGCTGTCGTCCACGCGGTCCTCCAGGGGTGTCGGCGGTCCGAGCCGCCCCTAAACTCAAGCACCATGACGCAGCACCACCACCACGCTCAGGGGTCTGCCCACGACGAGCACAGCCACCTCGACGAGATGGACATCCGCGTGCGGGCCCTGGAGACCTTGCTGACCGAGAAGGGCTACGTCGAGACGGCCGCCATCGACCGCATCATCCAGACCTACGAGGAGCGGGTGGGCCCGCGCAATGGCGCGCAGGTGGTGGCCCGGGCCTGGAGCGACCCGGCCTTCGCCCGCTGGCTGGCCGAGGACGCCACCGCCGCCATCAGTTCCATGGGCTTCACGGGCCGCCAGGGTGAGCACATGGTGGCGGTGTTCAACACGCCCGCCGAGCACCACATGGTGGTCTGCACGCTCTGTTCCTGCTATCCCTGGCCGGTGCTGGGCCTGCCCCCGGCCTGGTACAAGAGCGCGCCCTACCGCTCAAGGACAGTGCGCGAGCCGCGCGCGGTGCTGGCCGAGTTCGGCGTCACGCTGCCCGAGGGCACCGGGGTGCGCGTCTGGGACTCCACCGCCGAGGTGCGCTACCTCGTGGTGCCCATGCGGCCGACGGGCACCGACGGATGGACCGAAGCGCAACTGGCGGAACTGGTCACACGCGACTCGATGATCGGCACCGGTCTGGCTCGCGAACCATGAACGGCGTGCACGACATGGGCGGCCTGCACGGCTTCGGGCCCGTGCAGTTGGAAGCAAACGAACCCCTGTTCCATGCGCCCTGGGAGCGCCGCGCGCTGGGTCTGACCCTGGCCATGGGCGCCACCGGCCAGTGGAACATCGACCAGTCCCGCTCGGCCCGTGAAAGCCTGCCGCCGGCCACCTACCTGGGCTCCACCTATTACCGCATCTGGATCCTGGGGCTGGAGCGCCTGATGGCCCGGCGCGGCCTGGTGACCGAGGAGGAGCTGGCTGCGGGACAACTTCGCACCCCGGGCCTGCCCGCAGCCCTCGCACGCGTGTTGCGCCCCGAGAACGTGGACGCCGCGCTGGCACGTGGCACGCCCACTGAGCGGTCGGCCACCTCGCCCGCGCGATTTGCCGTAGGCGACCGGGTGAGGGCGCTGAACCGCCATCCGGCCGGCCACACCCGGCTTCCCCGCTACGTGCGAGGCCACGTCGGCACGGTGGTGCTGGCGCATGGGGCGCACGTCTTTGCCGACCGCCACGCCGCCAGTGCGCCCGGCCAAGCCTTTGACGAGGCACCGCAGTGGCTGTACACCGTGGCCTTCGACGGCCAGGATCTGTGGGGTCCGGAGGCCGAGCCCGGGTTGCGGGTCAGCGTGGACGCCTGGGAAAGCTACCTGGAGCCGGCGGCACCGGCGCTGCCGTGACCTTCATGACCACCCCCCACCCCGCCTGCGACCTGCCTGGCCTGCCGCAAGACGACGCCAGGCCCGTCTTCAGCGCCCCGTGGCAGGCCCAGGCCTTTGCCATGACGCTGGCGCTGCACGAGCGCGGCCTGTTCACCTGGAGCGAATGGGCGATGGCCTTGAGCCAGGCCATCGCCCGTGCCCAGGCTGCAGGCGACCCGGACCTGGGCGACACCTACTACCACCACTGGCTGGACGCCCTGGAAACACTGCTGCAGGCCAAGGGACTGGCCAGCGCCGCCACGCTGCACGCGCTGGAACACGCCTGGGAAGACGCGGCCGAGCGTACGCCCCACGGGCAGACCATCGAGTTGCTGCCGCAGGAGCGGGCACTGGCGAGATCATGAGCGCCCTGCCGCTTCGACTCTCCGTCCTGGACCAGTCCGTGGCCTGCGCCGGCCGCGGCGAAGACCACGCCCTGCGCGACACGTTGGAACTCGCCGAGCACTGCGAGGCCCTGGGCTTCGAGCGCTTCTGGGTGAGCGAGCACCACGGCATGCCGACCATCGTCGGCACGGCACCAGAAGTGCTGATGGCCGCCATCGCGGCGCGCACCACGCGCATCCGCATCGGCAGCGCCGGGGTGATGCTGCCGCACTACTCGGCCTTCAAGGTGGCCGAGACCTTCCGCGTGCTGGACGCGCTGGCGCCAGGACGCATCGACCTGGGCCTGGGCCGCGCCCCGGGCAGCGACCGCCGCACGGCCCAAGCACTGAACCCCCACGTGTCGGGCATGGCCGAGGACTTTCCGCAGCAGGTGCTGGACCTGCAGGCCTGGGTGGCCGGACGGCCCCACCAGGGCGTGGTGGCGCACCCGCTGCCGCCCGTGCCCACGGATCCCCTCCCGCCTGCAAGCGCGGACCGTCGCCCGGAAATGTGGATCCTCGGCAGCTCCGACTACGGGGCCCAGTTGGCCGCCCACCTGGGCCTGCCCTACGCCTTTGCCTACTTCTTCATGGACGGTCAAGGCGTGGAGCAGGCGCTGGACCTGTACCGCCGCCTCTACCGCCCCAGCGAGCGCCACCCCCGGCCCGAGGTGACGATTTGCGTCTGGGCCCTGGCGGCCGACACGGACGAGGAAGCCGAGTTCCAGGCCCTGAGCCGCGAGCGCTGGCGCGTCAACCGGCAGCGCGGGCTGCTCGGTCCGCTGCAACGTCCCCAGGACGTGGCCGCGCAAGGTTTCAGCGAAGAAGAGATGGCCGTGATCGTGGCGCCCATGCGGCGCAAGGCGCTGGTGGGCTCGGCGTCCACCGTCCGGGAGAAGATGCAGGCCCTGGCCCGCAGCCTGGACCTGGACCACCTGGTCGTCAACACCTGGGCGCACGAGCCCGCCGTCAGGCGGCACTCGTACGCACTGATCGCGCGGGCCTTCCTTCTGCAGTCGGCACATGACATTCCTTTGCGGGAGGAAGCTTGGGCAGCACCGAGTTCGACATCCTGATCGTGGGCGCCGGCTCGGCCGGCTGCGTGTTGGCGGGACGCCTGAGTGAGGACCCCTCGCTGCGTGTGGGCCTCATCGAAGCCGGCCCACCCGACAGCAGTGTGCTGATCCACTGCCCCGCCGGGCTGGCCCTGCTGGCCCAGACCGGCGCCGCCAACTGGGCCTTCGAGACCGTGCCGCAGCCAGGCCTGAACGGCCGGCGCGGCTACCAGCCCCGCGGCAAGGTGCTGGGCGGCTCCAGCTCCGTCAACGCCATGATCTACGCCCGCGGCCACCGGTCCGACTACGACGCCTGGGCTGCAGAGGGCAACCCGGGCTGGTCGTTCGAAGAGGTGCTGCCCTGGTTCAAGCGCGCCGAGCACAACGAGCGCGGCGCCGACGCCTTACACGGCACCGGCGGCCCGCTGAACGTGGCCGACCTGCGCAGCCCGGGACGCTGGCGCGACCTTTTCGTGGAAGCGGGTGTGCAAGCCGGCCACCCGCGCAACGCTGACTTCAACGGCGCCGAGCAGGAGGGCTTCGGGCCCTACCAGGTGACGCACCGCGACGGCGAGCGCTTCAGCGCTGCCAAGGCCTACCTCACGCCGCATCTGTCCCGGCCGAACCTGCAGGTGCTGACCGGCGCCCAGGTGCTGCGTGTGCGCTTCGAGGGCCGGCGCGCCGTGGGCGTGGATGTGCGCCAGGGCAACGCAGAGCGCAGCCTGACGGCGCGGCGCGAGGTCATCCTGAGCGCGGGGGCCTTGCAGTCACCGCAATTGCTGATGCTCTCGGGCGTGGGGCCTGGCGCCCACCTGCAGACCCTGGGTGTCCCCGTGTTGCACGATCTGCCGGGTGTGGGACAACACCTGCACGACCACATCGACGTGGTGCAGGTGGTGAATGCGCCGGGCCATCACGACCTGTTCGGCCTGAGCCTGGCCGGTGCGCTGCGCGCGCTGCGCGGGGTGTTCGAGTGGCGACGGCACCGCACTGGCATGCTGACCACCAACTTTGGGGAGGGCGGCGCTTTCATCCGCAGCACGCCGGCGGAACCCCTGCCCGACCTGCAACTGCACTTCGTGGTCGGCAAGCTGGTGGACCATGGTCGAAAGACCGTGTTCGGCCACGGCTACTCCTGCCACGTCTGCCTGCTGCGCCCCAAGAGCCGCGGCCGCCTCGCGCTGGCCAGCCCCGACCCCCTGGCCGCGCCGCTGATCGACCCGGGCTTTCTCAGCGCCGCCGACGACACGGCCCGGCTGGTGCGCGGGTTCAAGCTGATGCGCCACATCCTCGCCCAGCCCGCGCTGGCGCAGTACGGGGGCCGCGAGGTGGACGCGTCAGCCGCCGCGCAGACCGACGCCCAGATCGAGGCCTACGTGCGCCAGCACGCCGACACCATCTACCACCCCGTGGGCACCTGCCGCATGGGGCCGGCGGCGCTGGTGGCCGCGGGGCGCAGCGTGGTGGATGCCGAACTGCGCGTACACGGCCTGCAAGGTCTGCGCGTGGTCGACGCCTCGGTGATGCCGCAGATCGTGGGCGGGAACACCAACGCGCCCACCATCATGATCGCGGAGAAGGCCGCCGAACTGGTCCGCCAGGCGCTTCGGACGCCCTGAGCTGCGGCGGCAGCGGCTCAGCGCCCAGCCAGGATCTCGGCCAGAACCGGCGCCACGCGCTGATCGACGGCCGCATCCATGCGGATGGTGCGGCCCCACTCCCGGGTGGTCTCGCCCGGCCACTTGTTGGTAGCGTCCAGGCCCATCTTGCCGCCCAGGCCGCTGACGGGCGAGGCGAAGTCCAGGTAGTCGATGGGCGTGGAATCCACCAGCGTGGTGTCGCGCACCGGGTCCATGCGCGTGGTGATGGCCCAGACCACTTCCTTCCAGTCGCGCACATTCACGTCCTCGTCCACCACCACGATGAACTTGGTGTACATGAACTGGCGCAGAAAGCTCCACAGCCCGAACATCACCCGCTTGGCGTGGCCTGGGTAGGCCTTGCGGATGGAGATCACCGCCATGCGGTAGCTGCACCCCTCGGGTGGCAGATAGAAGTCTGTGATCTCGGTGAACTGCTTCTGCAGGATGGGCACGAACACCTCGTTCAGCGCCTCGCCCAGCACCGCGGGTTCGTCCGGCGGCTTGCCGGTGTAGGTGGAGTGGTAGATGGGGTCGCGCCGCTGGGTGATGCGGTCCACCTGGAACACCGGAAACCAGTCCTGCTCGTTGTAATAGCCGGTGTGGTCGCCAAACGGGCCTTCCAGCGCGTGAAGGTAGCCGCCCTGCTCCTTCAGGCGCACGCCGGCCTCGCTCTCGCCCACAAAACCCGGGGCCGCCACGGGGATGTGCCCTTCCAGCACGATCTCGGCGCTGGCCGGCACTTGCAGCCGCCACTCGCCTTCGCCCACACCGGTATCCGCCACCTCCGTGCGGCTGCCGCGCAGCAGGCCGGCAAACTGGTACTCCGACAGCGTGTCGGGCACGGGGGTCACCGCCCCCAGGATGGTGGCCGGGTCCGCGCCCAGCGCCACGGCTATTGGGAAGGGCCGGCCCGGATTGGCCAGCGCGAACTCGCGGAAGTCCAGTGCGCCGCCCCGATGGGCCAGCCAGCGCATGATGATCTGGCGCCGCCCGATCACTTGCTGACGGTAGATACCCAGGTTCTGTCGCCGGCGCGGCTGCGCCACGCCCTGCGGGCCGCGTGTGACCACCAGACCCCAGGTGATGAGCGGGCCGGCGTCGCCCGGCCAGCAGGTCTGCACCGGCAGGCGTGCCAGATCCACGTCGACGCCTTCAAGCACCACCTCCTGGCAGGGCGGCCGGCGCACGGTGCTGGGCTTCATGTCCCACACCGCCTTGGCCATGTGCAGCAGCTTGCCGGCGTCCTTCAGGCCGCGCACGGGCTCGGGCTCCTTCAAGGCAGCCAGCAGGCGACCCACGTCCCGCAGGTCCGCCGCTGATTCGGCCCCCATGCCCAGCGCCACTCGCCGCGTGGTGCCGAACAGATTGGCCAGGCAGGGCATGGCCGAGCCTTGCGGCTTCTCAAACAAGAGTGCCGGGCCGCCAGCGCGCAGCACGGTGTCGGCAATGGCCGTCATCTCCAGCTTCGGCGACACGGGCTGCGGTACGCGCCGCAGTTCTCCCAGGGCCGAAAGCCCCTCCATGAACTCACGCAAGTCCCGGTACTTCATAAAGAAACCATCTGATTTGAGCGTTCCTTATCGTTGACCAGTTATACCGGCCTCCCTAGAATCCGCCGCGATTGCATGAATTGAGGGTTTTCCCTGAATTTGCCCGACGTCACGTTGGTGCCAGAAAACCTCAACAGACAGTGACCCGTGCTGATCTCAAGGTCAGCGCCTGCCTGACAAACGATTATCACTGTCGCCCCGGAGGCGCCCAGGCAGGTGCCCCCTTCGCCCCAGTGACGAAAGGATGAACATGCCCGACACCACAAACATGCGCCAGCCACCTGCTGCCGCAGCCCGGCTGCCGCAGGCGACCGGGCCTCGGCTGCTGGCCCGCGCCCTGGTGGCCGTCAGCCACCACTCGCTGGCCGCGGTGGGCCTGGTCATCGCAGCCGCACTGATCCTGGGATGGAGCCAGCCCACGCTCCGCGCCACGGTCGAGGCCCACACCCTGGGCTGGCTGCAGGATCGGCAGGATGCGCGTGCAGAGCCCCACCTGGCGGTGGCCCCCGGCGAGACACCGGAAGCCCTGACCCGTGCCACGGCCACGGAGCCCTCCTCGTTGACCGGGGAACAGGCCGCCGTGGCCGAGTGGATCGCCAAACGCTACCGCATCGCCCTGGAGCCTGTATCGCGCTTGGTGCTGGAGGCCTGGTCCATCGGCACCCGAGCGGGCCTGGAGCCGACGCTGATCCTGGCAGTGGCTGCGGTGGAGTCAGCCTTCAATCCCTTTGCTCAGGGCAGCGCGGGCGCCAAAGGCCTGATGCAGGTGGTGGCGCATGCGCACCTGGAGAAGTTCGAACCGCTGGGCGGACTGCGGGCCGCCTTCGACCCCGTGAGCAACCTGCGCGTAGGCGCGCTGGTGCTGAAGGAAAGCATCGCCGAGGCTGGCAGCGTGGAGGGCGGCCTGCTGGCCTATGTGGGCGCCAACAGCACGTCGCAGCAGCCCGGCTATCCGCAGCGCGTGCTGGGACAGCAAAGCCAGTTGCAGCAGGCCGCTCAAAAAGCAAAGAAGAGCCCAGACCAAGCGCCGGCCGACAAGCCCCAAACCCTGGCCCAGGCGTCCAAGGGCACTCCGATACACTGAAACCCTGCGCGACTGGCGATAGGCCGGCGCCTGCGGAGCCCCGCTCCCCAGCGCCCGTCGAGGTGGTGAACCACCAGGGAGTGCAGACCGAAAGGGTGCGCGTCGTGACTCGCTCGGTGTCCGCCGTTCGCCTGGGCAGCCCTCGACCGTTGCACGCCGTTTCCACAGTTTCCACAAACGGCGCGCCGGCTCCCGAAGGCCCTTCCATCCGAAGAGGACTGCCATCCCTCATGTTCAGCCGCCAACAGCACACCATCGCCCACGTCGACCCCGAGATCTGGGCCACGATCCAAGCCGAAAACGCGCGCCAGGAAGCGCACATCGAGCTCATCGCCTCGGAAAACTACACCTCGCCGGCCGTGATGGCGGCGCAGGGCAGCCAGCTCACCAACAAGTACGCCGAGGGCTACCCCGGCAAGCGCTACTACGGCGGCTGCGAACACGTGGACGTGGTGGAGCAACTCGCCATTGACCGGCTGAAGAAACTCTACGGCGCGAACTTCGCCAACGTCCAGCCCAACTCCGGCTCGCAGGCCAACCAGGGTGTGTTCTTCGGCCTGCTGCAACCGGGCGACACCATCATGGGCATGAGCCTGGCCGAAGGCGGCCACCTCACGCACGGCATGCCGCTGAACATGAGCGGCAAGTGGTTCAAGGTGGTGAGCTACGGCCTGGACGCCCAGGAGGTCATCGACTACGACGCCATGGAGCGCCTGGCGCACGAGCACCGCCCCAAGCTCATCATCGCTGGCGCCTCGGCGTACAGCCTGCGCATCGACTTCGAGCGCTTCTCGCGCGTGGCCAAGGCCATCGGCGCGATCTTCATGGTGGACATGGCGCACTACGCCGGGCTGATCGCCGCGGGCGTCTACCCCAACCCCGTGCCGCATGCGGACGTGGTGACCTCCACCACGCACAAGAGCCTGCGCGGCCCGCGCGGCGGCATCATCCTGATGAACGACGAGGCCATCGCCAAGAAGATCAACAGCGCCATCTTCCCTGGCATCCAGGGCGGGCCGCTCATGCACGTGATCGCCGGCAAGGCGGTGGCTTTCCAGGAGGCGCTGCAGCCGGACTTCAAGGTCTACCAGCAGCAGGTGGTGGCCAATGCACGCGTCCTGGCCGAAACGCTGATCGAGCGCGGCCTGCGCATCGTCTCAGGCCGCACCGAGAGCCACGTGATGCTCGTAGACCTGCGACCCAAGGGCCTGACGGGCAAGCAGGCTGAAGCCGTGCTCGGCCAGGCCCACATGACCTGCAACAAGAACGGCATCCCCAACGATCCGCAAAAGCCCATGGTCACCAGCGGCATCCGCTTGGGCACGCCGGCCCTGACCACAAGGGGATTCAAGGAAGATCAGGCACGCCAGACCGCCCACTTGATCGCCGATGTGCTGGACAAGCCGCACGACGAAGCGAACATCGCCACCGTACGGCAGAAGGTGGCGGCGCTGACCGCAGCCTTCCCGGTCTACGGCTGATCTGCACGCAAGACGCGGCCGATGCGCTGCCCGTACTGCAGCCACGAGGAAACCCAGGTTGCCGAGACCCGGGATTCCGAGGAAGGGTTCACCCGCCGCCGGCGCCGCTGCCTCAAGTGCGACCGGCGCTTCACCACCTATGAGCGGCCCGAGGTGGCCATGCCCACCGTGGTCAAGCGCGATGGCGGTCGGGTGGAGTTCGATCCCGCCAAGCTGCGCGCCTCGATGATGCTGGCGCTGCGCAAGCGGCCGGTGAGCATCGAACAGGTGGATTCGGCGTTGGAGCGCATTCAGGAAAAGCTGCTGTCCGGCACCCTGCGTGAGGTGCCCACCACGCGGCTGGGTGAGTTGGTCATGCGCGAGCTCAAGCGCATCGACAAGGTGGCCTACGTGCGCTTTGCCAGCGTCTACCGCAGCTTCGAGGACGTGGACGAGTTCCGACAGCTGATCCGCGACATCTGAGCGACTTCGCAGGCACCCCCTTTCGGGGGCTCCGCCAGGGCGATGACGGCGCAGAGCCGTCGCGGGAACATGGCCGCCTGTCCTGCAACGGAGCGCGCCATGTCTGTCCTGCCCCCTCACGTCACCGCACGCCGCCAGCGCGGCCTCACACTGCTGGAGTGCTGTGTGTGCCTTAGCGTCCTGTGCATCCTGGTGGGCAGCGCCCTGCCCTCGTTCGCCTCCATGCTGGACCTCCAACGCCTGCGCGGACAGTCGGCCACCCTTGTGGGCGACCTGCAGCTGATGCGCAGCGAGGCCATCGTCCGCAACGCCGATGTGCGCATGAGCTTCCACGCCACGGACGGCGGCAGTTGCTACGTGGTCCACACCGGCCCGGCCTCCGGCTGCAGTTGCAACTCAGCCGGGCAGGCGCAGTGCAACGGGCCGCAGGCCCTCCTGCTCCACGCCCGCCACTGGCCCGCCAGCGGTGCGCAGCAGGTGACTGCCAATGTCAGCTCCATCCTGTTCGACCCGCGTGTAGGCACAGCGGCGCCCGGCGGCACGGTACGCTTGACCGACAACTCTGGGCGAGAAGTCCTCCACATCGTCAACCTGCGCGGCCGGGTGCGTACCTGCAGCGCGTATGGGGCCTTGGCCGAGCATCCGGCCTGCTGACGCCCCGCCGGGGCCTGGGCCCCTGAGCATGAGAAACTTGGGGGCTATTGCGCAAGAGGTCTGGTGGGGGTCTTGCGCGCCGTCCGCGGCCTCACCACTTTCGCGGCTGGTCCATGCTCTCGGGAATCAAGGTCGACTTCCGTAACCCGCGCCGCCTTCCGGTGCAGCCGCAGTTCCGCCAGTGTGTTGCCCTGCGGCCCGCCTCGCGGGGCTTCACCCTGATCGAAATCATGGTGGTGGTGGCGATCGTCGCCATCATCGCCTCGATCGCACTGCCGAGCTACCAACAGTCGGTGCATAAATCGCGGCGGGCGGACGCGGTGTTGGCGCTGCAACAGATCCAGGTTGAGCAGGAGAAGTTGCGCGCCGAATGCACCAGCTATGCCGCAGACTTGGCCGCGGCCAGGGTCTGCGACACCGCCACACCGGCGAACAACCGGCTGGCGTTGGCGACCACCTCGTCCGACGGCTACTACACCCTGGCGCTCAGCGGGATCTCTGCCACCGGCTACACCGCCACGGCCACCGCCACGGGCTCGCAGGCCGATGACGCCGAGTGCCCGAGTCTCGTGCTGCAGGTGGCCGGCCTGACGCTGACCCGAACCCCCGCGCAGTGCTGGACGCGCTGAACCGGCGCCCAGGAACGACCATGAAGCGCAAGGCACGCGGGCTCACCCTGATGGAACTGATGGTGACCGTGGCCATCCTGGCGATCCTGGTCGCCTTGGCCATGCCGTCCTTCAACTCCTTCTTGGCCAAGGGGCGGCTGAGCGGCGCCGCCGAGGCCTTGGCGCAAGATCTGCAACTGGCCAGGAGCGAGTCCTTGCGCCGCAATGCCGACGTGACGATCAGCTTTTCCTCGGGAACTGCCTGGTGTTACGGGTCCGTCGTGTCGGCCACGGCCTGCAACTGCACCGTCGCAAATTCCTGCGCATTGCGCCTTGTGGACAACAGTGCTTATGCGGGCGTCACCATGGCCGCCACCACCTTCGCCAGTAACGCCACCACCTTCACGGCTCGCCCAGGTCCATTCAATGTGGGCCAGGTGGAGTTGACACACGCTGACGTCGGCACGCTGCAGGTAAGCCTGGGCGCCGCCGGCCAGGTGAGGGTGTGTTCGACGTCCGGTGGTCTGGGGCATCTACCCGCATGCTGATGAGGCCTCACCTGTCGAAACCAACCGGCAACCCGAGAGCCCGGGGCCAGCGCGGTCTGGGCCTGGTGGAACTGATGATCTCGGTGGCCATCGGTCTGTTCCTGCTGGCAGGACTGACCGACTTCCTGGGCCGCTCGCTCACGTCCTCAGGCCAGAATTTCCGGGATGCGCGGCTGACCCAGGATCTCAACGCCGCGATGGAACTGATGACGCGCGACCTGCGCCGGGCGGGGTACTCCAGCGCGGCGCAGGGTCCGGGCACGGCTGTTTCAGCCCCGCCCAACCCCTTTGCCGTGGAAGCAGTGGCCGGCGCCGGGGACGGAGGCATCAATCTGGCCACTGCCGGTTGCGCGCTGTATTCCTACGACGTACCCGCCACCGAGAATGGAACGCGAGATGTCACCGAACGCCTGGGTTTCAGGCTGCAAGGAGGTGCCGTACAGGCTGGCACCAGCGCCACCACCTGTGCCGTCGGCAACTGGCAGCCGGTGACGGACCCCACCCTGTCGGAGATCACGGTGCTGACGTTCCAGTACCTGGACGGCGCAGGCGCCGCCGCTGCCCCGCAGGGACCTTTCGTGGCTGCCTCCGGCGTAACCTGGGCGGTGTGCACCCGCCTGATCCAGATCACTCTCACGGGCCGTCTGGTCGGTAACCCCAACGTGACCCGCACCCTGACGCAAAGCGTGCGCGTGCGCAACGACTGGTACCGGACCGGCACGACGACATGCGCATGACTGGCAGCAACCACCAGCCCATCGGGCCGTGGCGCAGACGGCCTGGTCGGTCTCGCCAGCGCCACTCCGGCGCCGCCACGCTGGCGGTGGCCGTGATCATGCTGTTGGTGGTCAGCATGCTGGTCTTCCACTCCCACGCCGCAGGCTGGCTGGAGCAACGGGCCACCGCCAACCAGACCCGCGCCAAGCAGGCGCATGCAGCAGCTGAGGCGGGGCTGGAGGTGGCCTTGTCGGTGTTAAATGCCGACGCAGGCCCACCCAACCGAGCGACGCATCTGACCGCGTCGCCGACCCAAGCGGGCCGCTTCACCATCGCCAACGCTACGCTGAACGGCTCGCCTGGGGCGGCACTGGCTTACTCGGTCACCCTGGCGGGACTGGCCGCGGATGCGCCGCCCCTGGCACGGCTTCAAATCATCGCCAACGGCGGCAGCGACTGCACCAACTTGGCCGATGTCAACACCTGCAGCGGCCGGGCAGCGATTCAACAGGTGGTGGAGATCGAGCCCCTCTTCCCGTACCTGCCGGGCTCACCACCACAGGTTATCCGGTCATTCACCAGTTTCGACAGCGTCTTTAGCGCTCCCGAGGCCACCATCAAGGCACTGACTACCCCCGTGACGAGCGGCGCTGGGTTCAGCACCGCCACCACGGGCCTGGTGTGGCATCAGGGCAACCTCACGTTGGGCGGCAGCGTCGGCTCTGACGCCAGCCCCGTGCTGCTGGTGGTGGAGGGCAACCTGACCATCCCGGCTGGCGTCGATGTACGAGGCTTCGTCTTCGTCACCGGAGCTGTGACATGCACGGGCTGCGCGAGTCCCAGCATCCGGGGCGCCATCGCGGCTGCCGGAGCCAACGGCCTTGCGGCGGGCCAGGCGGAACTTCCGGCGGACGCCGTGAACGGCCCGCTGGCGCGTGTAGGGTCAACCGCCATCCGCTTCGCCAAGGTGATGGGCACCTGGAGAGACTGGTGAAAACGACCCCCACGCGGCGTGCCGTCGCCGGCGTCGGCCTCATCGAGGTGCTGATCACGCTGGTGATCATTGCTGGCGGCGTGATGGCCCTCAGCCGGCTGCAGGGGGTGCTGGTGACCAGCGCCGCATCGTCGCGGCAGCAGTCCGACGCCAGCTTCATCGCCCAGCGCGTGATCGAGGACCTGCGCTCGCGCAACTGGGGCCACGCTACCCTGGCCGCTGGCACGCCGGCTGCCACCCAGGTGACGGGCATCACGACCACCTACAGCGTGCAATACACCGTCACGGACAACGGCGGCGGCGCCGGGGCTGTGGAGTTCAAGACTGTGCAGGTCACCGTCTCCTGGACCGACGCCCAGGGGCAGGCGCGCACCTACACGGCCGCCACCCGGCTGCAGCGGCTAGGCGCCAGCTTTTCGGCGCGTCTGCTGTCCTGAGGCGCGGGGCGCATCACCGTGTCCGCACACTCCGCCGGCTCTCGCCGCGGCATCACACAGCCGCAGTCCAGCCCGGCCCAAGCGGCGCTGGAAGGGGCCCGCCAGGCCATCGGCCTGTCCGACCCCAACCCGCGCGTGGGCTGCGTCATCGCCGGACCGAACGCCGGCGGCCCCTGGGCCACCGGCCACACGCAGGAGGCCGGCGGGCCGCACGCCGAAGTCATGGCCCTGCGCGCAGCGCAGCAGGCGGGCCTGGACCTGCGCGGCGCCACGGCCTGGGTGACGCTAGAGCCCTGCGCCCACCACGGGCGCACGCCGCCTTGCTGTGATGCCCTCATCGCCGCCGGGCTCGGGCGCGTGGTGGTGGCCCTGCAAGACCCCAACCCGCTGGTGGCCGGCCAGGGCATCGCCCGCATGCGCGCTGCCGGCATCGAGGTGCAGGTGGCCAGCGCCTTCAGCGGCAGCTTCGCCGCCAGCTACGCGGCCGACCATCCCGAGGACCCCCGCGGCGAGGCCTGGGCCGCCGAAGCCTTCGAGCTGAACATCGGCTTCTGCTCGCGCATGGTGCGACAGCGGCCCTGGGTGCGCCTGAAGATCGCCGCCTCGCTGGACGGGCAGACCGCCCTGACCAACGGCGCCAGCCAGTGGATTACCTCGCCCGCCGCGCGTGCTGACGGTCACGCCTGGCGCCGGCGCGCCTCAGCGGTGCTGACCGGCATCGGCACCGTGCGCGACGACGACCCGCGGCTAGACGTGCGGCTGGTGCCCACCCAACTGCAGCCCCTGCGTGTGGTGGTGGACTCGCGGCTGGAGATCCCGGCGCAGGCGCGCATCCTCCAGGCCCCGGGACAGGTGTTGGTCTACACCGGTGCCGCG
>JBILSM010000145.1:0-6892 GCA_044372085.1 Rubrivivax sp. | reverse complement strand
CATGTGCTGGCTGCGCTGGGCCTGCTGGCTGCGCTGGCCGGCCTGGGGCTGTGGCTGGTGCCCTCCTGGCGGGCGGCTGGCGAGGACCGCCTGCTGCTCTGGCTGGAGCGACGCTCGTTCGACGATGTGATGCTGCCCGCGCCCGATCTGCAGGCCGCCGAGCGGGCCACGGCCATCGATCCCGCTTCCTTGCCGCAGGAGCAAGCCCGCATGGCCCGATGGCTGGCCGGCACTTACAGAGTGGCACCTGAACCCGTGGCGGCCCTGGTGCGCGAGGCCCACGTGGTGGGCCCCGGGCTGAAGCTGCAGCCCACCATGATTTTGGCGGTGATGGCCGCAGAGTCCAGCCTGCACCCTTTCATCCAGAGTACGGCCGGCGCCCAGGGTCTGATGCAGGTGATGCCCAAGGTGCATGCCCGCCGCTTCGAGGAACACGGCGGGCCCATGACGGCCTTCGATCCCCTGACCAACCTGCGGGTGGGCGCGCGCGTGCTGCACGACTGCATCAAGCTGACTGGCGGCTCGGTGGAAGGCGGGCTGCGCCTGTACCTGGGCGGCAGCCGGGTGGACGAGGCGCTGGCGGCCGAGTACATCGCGAAGGTCATGGCGCTGAAGGCCCGCCTGGAGGAGGCAGCGCTGACGGGAGGGCCTTGATGCGGGCCGCGGCAGTCCTCAAGTTTGCAAGGCGCGCGCCGAAATCGAAACAGGATGCCACCGCGATGACCGACTCTGCCCCACGACTGCTGCCGTTTCTGCCGGCCGCCACAGCGCCCTTGGCGCTTTCGGGCCTGTTTGCGCGGCGTTCGCTGTCGGCCCTGGTGGCGCTGTCGAGCCTGGCGGGGCCCTTGCATGCGGCAGAGCCTGCAGCCAAGACGCCGAATCCTGCAAGGCCCGCAGCGGCTCCTGGACCTGTGCCCGCGAACGCCGCAGCCTCGCCGGCAGTCACAGCGACCACCACTGCTGCCGCATCGGCCG
The DNA here is from genome assembly GCA_044372085.1 of Rubrivivax sp. Taxonomy (GTDB): domain Bacteria; phylum Pseudomonadota; class Gammaproteobacteria; order Burkholderiales; family Burkholderiaceae_C; genus Rubrivivax. The sequence continues at coordinate 5,917 of JBILSM010000145.1, read as the reverse complement.
AGGGTGCCGCGCCTGCGGCGTCGGCGGGGCGCGGTCCGGCCGGCATGCGCACGCCTTATCGGCCCCGCAAGCCGGGGCCTATTGGAGCTGCAGGCGGTTCAGGGGCTGGCCTCGCAGGTGCAGCGCCCGGCGCCCCAGCCAGCCCGGGTGCCTCTTTTGGCGCTGGCGCACCTATCAGCCCTGGCGCGCCGGGCACGCCTGCAGCCGCGTCAGGAGAACCACTGCTGGGCTCGCCCATCAAGCTGGGCCCTGGCGATCCGCTGGAGCGCCTGCGCGAGCGCCTGGCGCGCGGCGTGGCGCTGGACGGGGCGGCCCGGCCGGGCTCGCGCGGCACGCCGGAGATCAAGGTCGACAACCGGGCCTCCGGCGAATTCGTCATCAAGGCGCCGCCAGCGGGGGCGGCTGCAGCCCGCACTACCCGTGCCGGCTCGGCAGCAGCGCGCGGGGCGGGGGCGGCCGGTGCCGCAGCCGCTGCAACTGCAACAGGTGGTGAGGCGAAGCACGGGGCCGATGCGGGTGCTGGCGCCCACGGGCCGACCTGGGGCTACGCCGCCAGCCTGGGCCCGCAGTCCTGGGCTTCCCTGCACCCCTCGTTCTCCTTGTGTGGCAGCGGGCAGCGCCAGAGCCCTGTGGACATCCGTGATGGCCTGCCGGTGGACCTGGAAGAGGTGGATTTCCAGTACCGGCCGGGCTTCTTCTCGGTCGTCGACAACGGGCACACCGTGCAGGTGCAGGTGGGCAAGGGCAATGCCATCGAAGTCGGCGCGCGTCGCTACGAGCTGACAGGGTTCCACTTTCATCTGCCGGGGGAGGAACAGGTGGACGGGCGGTCCTTCGCCATGTCCATCCACCTGATGCATCGCGACCCTCAAGGCCGCTTGGCCGTGGTGGCCCTGGTGGCCGATGAGGGCCCAGAGCATCCGGCCGTGCAGGCGGTGTGGAACCACCTGCCGCTGGAGCGGGGCGAGTTCGTGGCGGCGTCGGTGGAGTTCGATCCGATGACGCTGCTGCCCGCGCGCCGGGGCTACTACACCTACATGGGATCACTGACCACGCCGCCCTGCACCGAGGGCGTGCTGTGGATCGTGATGCAGCAGCCCATCCAGGTCTCGCCCCAGCAACTGGCCATCTTCGCCCGCCTGCACCCGATGAACGCGCGACCTGTGCAGCCCCTGAACGGCCGGGTCATCAAGCAGTCCCGCTGAGCTTGAAGCCGGACGGTCCGCCGGCATGCGAGGCTGCGCGGGGGGTCAGGCGCCCGGTTTGCCGCCCCGGCTGGCCCACCACAGGGCGGGCCACAGCCACAGGCTCAACACCCAGCGCCCCAGGCGTCCGAGGTTCAGGGGTCGCGTCTCGTGCTGCGCCACCTTGACGAACAGCACCCCGGCGCCCACCAGCACGTACAGCAGCAGCGCCGCATACACACCTGCCCGCCAGGCATAGGTGCCGCCCAGCGCATCGCCCAGCACGCTGCCCAGGATGGCGGCAATGAGCACCGAGCAAGCTAAAGACAGCCCGATGCCTGCCAGGGCATGGCGCAGGCGCCACAGGGGGTCGTTCTCGCTCATGGAGGTGCGGGGGAGGGGATCGCGCGCCCTCAGCAGCCGGTCACCCAGGCCTGCGTGTCGGCCAGCGCCCGATCGAATCGTTCCAGCAGTTCGTCGATCTGGGCCTCGGTGATGATCAGGGGCGGGGAGAAGGCGACGATGTCGCCCGCCATGGCCCGCAGGATCAGGCCGTGCTCTTGCGCCCGCCGCACCAGATACGCACCCACACCGCGCTTGGGATCGAAGGGCTTGCGGGCAGCGGGGTCGGCAGCCAGTTCCACGGCGCCGATCAGACCCAGGCCGCGCACGTCGCCCACCAGCGGGTGGCCGCGGTAGCGGGCCAGGCCGGCCTGCAGGCGGGGGCCTACGCGGGCCACATGCTCCACCACGCGGTCGCTTTCGTAGATGCGCAGCGTCTCCAGCGCCACGGCACAGGCCAGCGGGTGGCCGCTGTAGGTGTAGCCGTGGCCGAACACACCGATCTCGGCGCTGGCGTCGGCAATGGTCTGGTAGACGTGGTCGGCCACATACAGCGCCGACATCGGCACGTAGGCCGATGTCATCATCTTGGCCACGGTCACGAAGTCGGGCTTCAGGCCGTAAACCTGCGACCCGAAGGGCTGACCCAGGCGGCCGAAGCCGGTGATGACCTCATCGGCGATGAACAGCACGTCGTGCTTCTTCAGGATAGGTTGGATGAGGTCGAAGTAGCCCGGGGGCGGCACGATCACCCCGCCCGCGCCCTGCACCGGCTCTGCGATGAAGGCCGCCACGGTCTCGGGCCCCTCGCGCTGAATGGTGTCTTCCAGCTCCTGGGCCAGGCGCTGTGCAAAGGCCTCGGGCGATTCGCCGTCTTGGGCGAACTGGTAGGGGTGTGGGCAGCTCACGCGCACCACGCCGTCCATGGGCAGGTCGAAGTGCGTGTGCATGGTGGGAATGCCCGACAGCGAGGCGGCGGCCACCGTCACCCCGTGGTAGCCCTTGACGCGGCCGATGATCTTCTTCTTCAGCGGCCGGCCCCGGGCGTTGTTGTAGTAGCGCACCAGCTTGACCGCGGTGTCGTTTGATTCCGAGCCGGAGTTCGCGAACAGCACCCGAGCGCCGGGGATGGGCGACCAGCGGTCCAGCGCCTGCACCAGGTCGGTCACCGGCCCCGGCACCTTGCCGGAGAACGAGTGGTAGTAGGGCAGGGTACGCATCTGGCGCTCGGCGGCGTCGGCCAGGCGTCGCTCCGAGAAGCCCAGCGAGGCGCACCACAGGCCCGCCATGCCCTCGAGATAGCGCTTGCCCTGCTCGTCCTCGACGTGCACGCCGTCGCCCCTGACGATGACCAGCGGCCCGTCCTTTTCCAACTGGCGCAGCTGGGTGTATGGGTGCAGGTGGTGGCGGGTGTCGGCCAGGGCGGCGGGGGTGAGGGTCATCGGTGGATGCTCAGGGTGGTGTCGCGGGAGGGGGCAAGCCCGGTGTGCAGCAATTTATCAGCGGCCCCGCTGTCGGCTGGTCCAGCAAAACCCGGGGGCCGGCGCTCGCTGGGACCCCTCGGGGATTCTCAGGTTTGCTCACAAAGCAGTTTCACTGCCTCTTGCAAGTGCTTGGTTCTGAACGATTTTCTTTCGCAAAAATGCACTGAAGTCGAGTCTAAGTGCTTGATTCCATTGATCTTTTTTCGTTTCCGAGCATTGACCGGCACCGTTGGCGTGAGATAAAGTGCGCGGAAGTGCAGGAAAGTGGGTTTTTGTGTCGGTCTTTGCGTTCAAGGGTGGTCCGGTGCTCACGCTGGACGGAAAGGGGCGGATCACCGTCCCGGCCCGTTGGCGGGATGTGCTCGTCTCTGCCGTGCAGGGCCAGATGATGGTCAGCAAGAGCCACGTGCGCTGCCTGTCGCTGTTCCCGCGCCCGGTGTGGGACCAGTTCGAAGCCCGCCTGAACGCCCTGCCAGCCTCGGCCGACGGCCTGCGCCGGCTGTACATCGGCAGTGCCACGGAGGCGGCCATTGACGGCGCGTCACGTCTGCTGCTGCCGCCCGAGCTGCGCGCCTGGGCCGGCCTGGAGCGGGAAGTCGTTTTCATGGGCCTGGGCAACCGCTTCGAGCTTTGGGACAAGGCCCGTTACGACGCTCACGAAGCCGCCGTCCTGGAACAGGACATGACCGGCCAGCTCGACACCTTGTTCATCGGGTGAGTGCCTTGAGCGATGCCGGCGCGGCCTTCCAGCACACCACCGTCCTGCTCACCGAAGCCGTCGAGGCCCTGGTGACGCGGGTGGACGGCACCTACGTGGATGGCACCTTCGGCCGCGGCGGCCACAGCCGTGCCGTGCTGCAGCGCCTGTCCCCGGCTGGTCGCCTGGTGGCCTTCGACAAGGACCCGGAGGCCATCGCCGCCGCGCAGGGCCTGGCGGACGACCCGCGGTTTTCCATCGTGCACGACAGCTTTGCCAGCCTGGCGCAGGCGCTGGCCCGCCTGGACCTGCCCCACGTCGACGGGGTGCTGCTGGACCTGGGGGTGAGCAGCCCGCAGATCGACAACCCTGCGCGTGGTTTCAGCTTCCGGTTCGATGCGCCGCTGGACATGCGCATGGACACGACCCGCGGCGAGACCGCCGCGGATTTCCTGGCGCGCGCCGACGAGCGTCGCATTGCAGAGGTGATCCGAGACTATGGCGAAGAACGGTTTGCTGTTCCGGTTGCAAAGGCGCTTGTCGCTCGCCGCGAAGGCGGGAGCCCCGTTCGCACCACAGGCGAGCTGGCCGCGGTCGTGGCTCGTGCGGTCAAGACCCGAGAGCCGGGCCAGGACCCGGCAACGCGCACGTTTCAGGCTCTTCGGATTCTCGTCAACGCCGAGCTTGAAGAGCTCGAACAGGGGCTGAAGTCGGCCCTGCAGTGCCTGCTGCCGGGTGGGCGCCTGGTCGTGATCAGCTTCCACTCACTGGAAGACCGCATCGTCAAGACCTTCATCGCCCGCGAGAGCCGCGAGGAGGTGGACCGCCGCGCCCCGTTCGCCCCCGCTGCGCCAGTGCGCCTTCGGGCGCTGGGGCGCATCCGCGCGGGGCAGACCGAGGTGGCGGCCAACCCGCGCGCCCGCTCGGCCATCCTGCGCGTGGCCGAACGCACCGAGGTGCCCTTCGAGGCCGCGGAGGGCGCGTCCCATCGTGGGGAGCCGCTCGGGCGTCAGGCGCAGGCCAGGGGGCGCAAATGAGCAGCCGGGTCAACCTGCTGTTGGCCACCGGTCTGCTCGGCAGCAGCCTGCTGCTGGTGAACAGTGCCTATGAGACGCGGCGACTGTTCTCGGCACTGGAGCGCGCCAAAGCCGAGCAGCGCCAGCTCGACAGCGAGTACAAGCGCCTGGACTCTGAGCGACAGCTGCAGTCCACCCACCTGCGGGTGGAACGCGTCGCGCGCGAGCGGCTGCAGATGCGCACGGTCACCCCGGCGGTGACGCATTGGGTCAACGAGCGTCCGTCCGGTGTGGCGCCCGCCCGTCCCGGCACCCCGGTAGGCCCGGGCACTGAGCCCGCCGCGCCAGCCGCAGGAGCTCGGCCATGAAGCCGAGCCTGCAAACCGGCGCGCGGGCCGTGAACTACGCCACCAGCCCGTTGCTGGCCAGCAAGACGCCGCCCTGGCGCTCACGCTTCATGCTCGTGGTGGTGGCACTGGCTTTCCTGGTGCTGGCCGGCCGTGCCGTCTACATCCAGGCCGTCGGCACCGACTTCTATGTGAAGCAGGGGGAGATGCGCTACACGCGCACTCTCGTGCTGCCTGCCAGCCGGGGACGCATCCTGGACCGCAACGGCGTGGTGCTGGCCACCAGCGTACCGGCTTCTTCGGTGTGGGCCATCCCGAAGGATTTCGAGGCCGACGTGGCGCAGCGCAAGGCCTTGTCGGGGCTGCTGGGCATGACGCTGCAGGAGCTCAAGGAGCGCACCGCGGGCGAGGGCGAGTTCGCGTGGCTGCGCCGCCAGGTGGACGATGGCGTGTGGAACGAGGTCAAGGCCCTGGGCGTGAAGGGTGTGCACCGTCATGGCGAGTTCAAGCGCCGCTACCCCGAGGGTGAGGCCGCGGCCCACGTGGTGGGCTTCACCGATGTGGAGGAGTCGGGCCAGGAGGGCATCGAGCTCGCTTTTCAGAAGGATCTGCAGGGCAAGCCCGGCTCGCGCGGCGTGGTGCGCGACCGGCTGGGGCGCATCGTGGAAGACACGGGCGCGCACCTGGCGCCGGTGAACGGCCGCGACGTCACCCTGTCCATCGACAGCAAGGTGCAGTTCTTCGCCTGGCAGCGCGTGCGCGACGCCGTGGCCACGCACGGTGCCAAGGCCGGCAGCGTGGTGGTGCTGGATGCCAAGTCGGGCGAAGTGCTGGCCCTGGCCAACTA
>JBILSM010000144.1:0-6897 GCA_044372085.1 Rubrivivax sp. | reverse complement strand
TCGGCAAACACCGTGGGCCACACGAAGTTGCCTGCCGCCACATGGGCGGGCAGTTCGGGCGCATAGGATGGCCGGTCGATGCCGCCGCAGAGCATCGAGGCGCCCTCTTGGGCCCCCAGCTCGATGTAGCCGCGCACCTTGGCCAGGTGGGCCGGGCTGATCATGGGGCCGACGATGGTCTTCTCGTCCAGGGGGTCGCCCACGGTGATCCGCCGCGCACGCTCGACGAAGCGCTCGACGAAGCGGGCGTAGATCGACCTCTGCACCAGGATGCGGCTGCCCGCCGTGCAGCGCTCGCCGTTGTTCGAGAAGATCATGAACACGGCCGCGTCCAGGGCGCGCTCGAAGTCCGCGTCGTCGAAGATCACGAAGGGGCTCTTGCCGCCGAGCTCCATGCTGAACTTCTTCAGACCCGCGGCCTGCACGATGCGCTGTCCCGTGGCCGTGGAGCCCGTGAAGGAGATGGCCCGCACGTCCGGATGGCGGCACAACGGCTCGCCGGTCTCGCGCCCGGTGCCGTGCACCAGGTTCAGCACGCCTGGTGGTACACCGGCCTCCAGTGCCAGTTCGCCCAGCCGGTGTGCGGTCATGGGCGAAAGCTCGCTCATCTTCAGCACCGCCGTGTTGCCGAAGGCCAGCGCCGGCGCCACCTTCCACGTGGCCGTCATGAAGGGCACGTTCCAGGGGCTGATGAGGGCGCACACACCCACGGGGTGGTAAAGCGTGTAGTTCAGGTGCGTGGGCGTAGGGTAGGTGTGACCGTCCACCCGCACGCACATCTCGGCGAAGTAGTGGAAGTTGTCGGCTGCACGCGGCACGAGCTGCTTGCCGGTCTGGGCGATGACCTGGCCCGTGTCCTGGGTTTCGGTGCGGGCGATCTCGGGCACATGGGCTGCAATCAGCTCGCCCAGGCGGCGCATGATGCGCGCCCGCTCCGTGGCGGGCAGACCTGCCCATTTCGGGAAGGCCGCCTTGGCAGCCGCCACGGCGGCATGGACTTCAGCTTCGCCGCCTTGCGCAATCTCAGCCAGCACTTGCTGGGTGGCGGGGTTGACGGTCTCCAGGGTGTCAGGGCTGTCGACGAAGCGCCCGTCGATCAAGTGCTGGATGCGCATGAAGCCCCCTATGGTTCAGCGGTGGGGTGTGGCGGCGTGTCGCCGATTCAGCCACCGACTCGACCTTGAACGAACCCACGCGGCTGGCCATGGCGGGTGTTGCAGATGGATGTGCGGTGCCTTGGTGCCCGCGGCCAGACTCGAACTGGCACGCCTTGCGGCGGCGGATTTTGAATCCGCTACGTCTACCGATTTCGTCACGCGGGCAGAGCAGAAAAGGCAGCAAGCTGCCCTTTCCGCGAGGTGGGCGAGTATCGCATGCTGAGGTGCCTGGGCTGCGACAATCCCCGGCCAAGGAGATCGTATGGAACCCCGTTACAAGACCCTGGAAGACGCCATCGGCCGCACGCCGCTGGTGCGGCTGGCCCGCCTGCCTGGCGCCGAGTGTCAGCAGCGCGGTAACGTGATCCTGGGCAAGCTGGAGGGCAACAACCCAGCCGGTTCTGTCAAGGACCGCCCGGCCATGAGCATGATCCGCCGTTCCGAAGAGCGTGGTGACATCAAGCCGGGTGACACCTTGATCGAGGCGACCTCGGGAAACACCGGCATCGCCCTGGCCATGGCCGCCGCCATTCGTGGTTACCGCATGGTGCTGATCATGCCGGAGGACCTGTCCATCGAACGCGCCCAGACCATGAGGGCCTATGGGGCGGAGCTGCTTCTCACGCCTAAGGCTGGTGGCATGGAGTACGCCCGCGACCTGGCCGAAAAGATGCAGCAAGAAGGCAAGGGCAGGGTGCTGGACCAGTTTGCCAACGCCGACAACCCGCGCATCCATTACGAGACCACCGGCCCCGAGATCTGGGAAGACACGGCCGGACAGGTCACGCACTTTGTCAGCGCCATGGGCACGACCGGCACCATCACCGGGGTGGCCCGCTATCTGCACGAGAGGAATCCGAACGTGCGGGTCGTCGGCGCCCAGCCCAGCGAGGGCTCCCGCATTCCGGGCATCCGCAAGTGGCCGCAGGAGTACCTTCCCCGCATCTACGACCCTTCCCAGGTCGATGAACTGGTGTACGTGAGCCAGGCAGACGCTGAGGACATGGCCCGTCGCATGGCCCGCGAGGAAGGGCTGTTTGCCGGCATCTCCGCTGCGGGTGCTTGCTGGGCCGCCCTGGAACTGTCACGGCGGGTGGAAAACGCCACCATCGTGTTCATCGTCTGCGACCGTGGCGACCGCTACCTGTCCACGGGTGTCTTCCCCGCCTGACGCCCCGCCCTCGTGGGGCCCCGGATCGGTCGGTGCGCCGCAGGGCCAGCGGGCCGGTCAGGGTCTTGAACCTGATCGCCGGCGCGGGGCGCCCCTGCTCCGTAAAATCCCGGGTCAAGAGGAATGCCCATGAACGCCGACAAAGAACTCGATACCCGCGGCCTGAACTGTCCCCTGCCCATCCTGAAGGCCAAGAAGGCGTTGGCCGACATGGCCAGCGGAGAGGTGCTCAAGGTCATGGCTACCGACCCAGGGTCGATGCGGGATTTCCAGGCCTTTGCGCGTCAGACAGGCAACGATCTCGTGCAGCAAGACACCGTCGGTGCGGAATTCCTGCACTACCTGCGCAGACGCTGACCGCGATGGCAGCGCTTGCAGCCTGAGTCAGAGCTGCAGTGCCTTGATCCACTCACGAAAGCCCGGCCCCAGCGCCGGGTGTCGCAGGGCCAGCTCCACGTTGGCCTCCAGGAAGCCTTCCTTGCTGCCGCAGTCGTAGCGCCGGCCCTCGTAGCGGTAGGCAAACACCTTCTCGCGCCGCAGCAGCGAGGCGATGCCGTCGGTGAGCTGAATCTCCCCGCCCACGCCCCGCGGCTGGTTCGCAATCTCGTGGAACACACCGGGCGTGAGGATGTACCGTCCGGCCACGCCCAGGCGTGAGGGCGCAGCCTCTGGCGCGGGCTTTTCCACGATGCGCTGGATGTCCAGCATCCGGTCGTTGACGGGGTGGCCGGCCACGATCCCGTAGCGCCGGGTGTGCTCGGCGGGCACCTCCTGCACGGCGATGATGGAGGCCCGCCACTCGGCAAACTGGTCAACCATCTGCTTGAGCACGGGCGGGGTGCCCACCATCAGATCATCGGCCAGCAAGATGGCAAAGGGCTCGTTGCCCACCAGACGTTGTCCGCACAGCACCGCGTGTCCGAGGCCCAGGGCCTGCGCCTGGCGCACGTAGATGCACTCCATGTCGTCGGGCTTGACGCTGCGCACGATGTCCAGCAGTTCCTGTTTGCCTGCCTGCTCCAGCGCCACCTCCAGCTCGAAGGTCATGTCGAAGTGGTCTTCGATGGGGCGCTTGTGGCGGCCCGTGACGAAGATCATCTCCCGCACGCCGGCGGCATAGGCTTCTTCCACCGCGTACTGGATCAGGGGCTTGTCCACCACGGGCAGCATTTCCTTGGGCTGCGCCTTGGTGGCGGGGAGGAAGCGCGTGCCGAGGCCGGCAACAGGGAAGATGGCTTTCTTGACGGGCATCTGAGGTGGGTGGAGAGCATCGCGCGGCATCGCAGTTTCCTTTCGGGTTCAGGGTGCAGGTTTGAGTCGCGACAACTGTTCCCGCAGCCGCTGCAAGCTTTGCCCGAACGCTTCCATGCGCTCTCGTTCCTGTGCCACCACAGCCGCCGGGGCACGGGCCACGAAGCTCTCGTTGCCCAGCTTGGCCTGTGCCTTGACGATCTCGCCTTCCAGGCGTGCCACCTCCTTGCCCAGACGCTCGCGCTCGGCGGCCATGTCGATTTCCACGTGCAGGGCCACGCGCGCCGCGCCCACGACCGATACCGGGGCAGCCGCTGTAGCGGCGCTGAAGTCGGCTTCGTCCTGGATCAGACGCACCTCGCTGAGCTTGCCCAGCGCCTGCAGCAGCGGCGCGGCCTCGGCCACGAAGCCGTCGCCGTGGGCCAGCAACGGCACGCGCTGCGCGGGAGAGAGGTTCATCTCCGAGCGCAGGGCGCGTACGGCCGCCACCAGCGCTTTCAACTGCGCCACCCAGGCGTCGGCCTGGGCGTCCACCCGTTCCAGTTGGGCCTTGGGATAGGCCGCCTGCACCAGCCCCGCGCCGCCACCTTCGCCGACGGCCCGTTTGCGCCCGGCCACGGGGGCCACCCGTTCCCACAACTCGGCCGTGATGAAGGGCGTGAGCGGGTGCAACAGGCGAAGGATGGTCTCGAGTGTGCGGATCAGCGTGCGGCGGGTGGCGCGCTGCTCGGCCGGCCCGCCCTGCTGGATCTGCACTTTGGCGATCTCCAGGTACCAGTCGCAGTATTCGTCCCAGACGAAGCTGTAGAGGGCGTTGGCCACGTTGTCCAGGCGGTACTCAGCAAAGCCCTGCTCCACTGCGGCCTCCACGCGCTGGATCTCGCCGCTGATCCAGCGGTCGGCCGCGGAGAATCGCATGTACCCGTGGAAGGGGCCGGCGGCCTTCGCCAGACTGCCGTCGGCATTGAACACGGGCGCGGCGCACTCGGCCTTGGTGTGCTCCTTCAGGCCGCAGTCCTGGCCCTCGCAATTCATCAGCACGAAGCGCGTGGCGTTCCACAGCTTGTTGCAGAAGTTGCGGTAGCCCTCGCAGCGCTTGGTGTCGAAGTTGATGTTGCGCCCCAGGCTCGCGTAGCTGGCCATGGTGAAGCGCAGGGCGTCGGCGCCATAGGCCGGCATGCCCTCGGGAAACTCCTTTTTCACGCGCGCTGCCACCTTGGGCGCGGTCTCGGGCTTGCGCAGGCCGGTGGTGCTTTTCTTCACCAGGGTGTCCAGGTCCACACCCTGGATCAGGTCCACCGGATCGAGCACGTTGCCCTCGGACTTGCTCATCTTCTTGCCTTCGCTGTCGCGCACCATCCCGTGGATGTAGACGTCGCGGAAGGGCACCTGACCCGTGAAGTGGGTGGTCATCATGATCATCCGGGCCACCCAGAAGAAGATGATCTCGTAGCCGGTGACCAGCACGCTCGAGGGCAGGAAGAGCTCCAGGTCTTTGGTCTTGGCGGGCCAGCCCAGCGAAGAGAAAGGCACGAGTGCGGACGAATACCAGGTGTCCAGCACGTCCTCGTCGCGCGTCAACTCGCCGGTGTAGCCCGCGGCCGAGGCCTTCTGGCGTGCCTCGTCTTCGCTGCGCGCCACAAAGAGTTCGCCGCCGCTGCCGTACCAGGCGGGGATCTGGTGGCCCCACCAGAGCTGGCGCGACAGGCACCAGTCCTGGATGTTGCGCATCCACTCGTTGTAGGTGTTGACCCAGTTCTCGGGCACGAAGCGCACCTGGCCGCTGGCCACGGCGTCGATCGCCTTGCTGGCGATGCTCTTGCCATCCGGCCCCGGTTTGCGAACGGCCAGGAACCATTGATCGGTGAGCATGGGCTCGATGACCTGCCCGGTGCGCGCGCAGATGGGCAACATCATCTTGTGCGGCTTGACGTCCAGCAGGAATCCCTGCGCTTGCAGGTCGGCCACCACGGCCTTGCGTGCCTCGAAGCGGTCCAGCCCGCGGTAAGCCAGGGGGCCGTTGTCGTTGACCCGGGCGTCGAGCGTGAAGATGGTGATCAGCGGCAGGCCGTGGCGCTGGGCGCAGGCGTAGTCGTTGAAGTCGTGCGCGCCGGTGATCTTGACGCAGCCCGAGCCGAACGCGCGGTCAACGAAGTCGTCGGCGATGATGGGGATGCGGCGGTCGCACAGCGGCAGGTCCACGTAACGGCCCACCAGGTGCAGGTAGCGCTCGTCCTCGGGGTGGACGGCCAGCGCGCCATCGGCCAGCATGGTTTCTGGGCGCGTGGTGGCAATGGTCATGCCGCGCAGGGGCTGACCGTCTGCACCTGCTTGAGGACCGTCGGAGAAGGGGTAGCAGATGTAGTGCATCCGCCCTTCGGCTTCCTCGTTCTCCACCTCCAGGTCGGACACGGCGGACTTCAGCACCGGGTCCCAGCTCACCAGGCGCTGGCCGCGGTAGATGAGACCCTGCTCGTAGAGCTGCACGAAGGTGTCGGTCACCACGGACGAGAGCTTGTCGTCCATGGTGAAGTATTCGTGGCCCCAGTCCACGCTGGCGCCCAGGCGGCGCATCTGCTGGGTGATGGTGGAGCCTGACTGCTCCTTCCACTCCCACACGCGGGCCACGAAGTTCTTGCGTCCCAGGTCGTGGCGGCTGATCTTCTGCTGCTCAAGCTGGCGCTCCACCACGATCTGGGTGGCGATGCCGGCGTGGTCGGTGCCGGGCACCCACAGCGTGTTGGCCCCTTTCATCCGGTGGTAGCGCGTCAGCGCGTCCATGATGGTCTGGTTGAAGGCGTGGCCCATGTGCAGCACACCGGTCACATTGGGCGGCGGCAACTGGATCGCAAACGAGGGCTTGCTTGGGTCCTGCGTGGGCTGGAAGGCCCCGGACTGTTCCCACAGCGGCGCCCAGCGGGCCTCTATGGCGGCGGGCTCGAATGATTTGGCGAGTTCGGTCATGGTGTGGGTGGGGCGGGTCGGGGCAGGGGCAGGTCTCACATCAGCAGGTGTTCGCCCGCGTTTTCGCCCCCCAGGATCACGTAGTTCACCTTCTTCAGGTCGGCCAACACCTTGCCGCCGGCATAGGAGATGGAGCTCTGCACGTCTTCGCGCATCTCGCGCAGGGTGTCGGCCAGGTGGCCCTTGATGGGCTCCAGGATGCGTTTACCTTCGACGTGCTTGTACTCGCCTTTGTTGAAGTCGCTGGCCGAGCCGTAGTACTCCTTGTAGCGCTTCCCGTCCTCCACCACGGTGGAGCCCGGGGACTCTTCGTGGCCGGCGAACAGCGAGCCGATCATCACCATGGCCGCGCCG
>JBILSM010000143.1:0-6906 GCA_044372085.1 Rubrivivax sp. | reverse complement strand
CCAGATCGAGGCCTTCATCGCCGTTGCCGAGGCTCACAGTTTCACGGTCGCGGCTTCTCGGCTGGGTCTCACGGCCCAGGCGGTGAGCCAGCTGATCGCCGAGCTGGAGGCGATCCTCGGCTTTCGCCTGTTCGACCGCACGACCCGCAAGGTCGCCCTGTCCAGCGCCGGGCGGGACTTTCTGGGCTCAGCGTCGACGCTGCTGCGTCACGTGCGTGCCGCCGACAGCGCGGCCGACGACGTGCGCAACCGTGCGACGGGTGTCGTCAGGGTCGGCGCGCCGCTGGTGCTGGCCTCCACGGCCCTGCCGATGGCGATGCGTGAATTCCAGCGCATCAAGCCCAAGGTCGTCGTGCGCTTGCGCGATGTGCCGGTCGATCATCTGATCGACCGGGTGGCCGATGGCGACGTGGACTTTGCCATCGGGCCCGATCGCCACACTGGCGAGGCGGTGACGGCCCTGCCGCTGTTCGACAGTGCATGGGTGTTGTGGTGTGCACCCAGCCACCCGCTGGCACGCAAGCGTCGGGCTGTGCGTTGGGCCGAGCTGGCTGACGTTGCGATCGTTTCGGCCGGACGTGACCACGAACACAGCGTGGCCCAGATGCACCAGGACCTGCCCGCCGGCGCCCGTGTCACGCCGGTGGATGTGGTGGACAACATCTCCACCGCTCTGGGCATCGCCGCCCAGGGGCTGGCGGTGACCCTGGCGCCGGCCTACGTGGGGGTGATGGCCAAGCCTGCCGGTCTGATCATGCGGCGGGTGGTGCAGCCGGAGTCGGTGCGCAAGGTCTGCCTGTATTCGCCAGCGGTGCGCGGTCTCTCACCCGCCGCAGCGGGATTCGCAGAGTTCCTGGTGCCCTGGATCAGTCACTGGTCCGCCAACTGCTGAGCCGCCGCCAGCACGCCAGGCGCCTGGCCTTCAGAAGGAGGCTATGCGCGCGGCATCAGCCCGCTCAGGCCGTTCGAATCGATCTTCTCCAGCAGCCGGTTCAGCGATGCGGTGTTCTGCTCGTCCTCCGCGCTCGCCAAGGCGTCGAGCAGCACCTCTCGGATCTGGTCGGGTGTCACCAGTTCCATGCTCCAGTCTGGAAAGAGACGCTCGCGCACCTCTTCGCTGTGGCTCAGCGTCACGACTTCATCGTGACGCGGGTCGCGCAGAATCTTGGCCATCAGTCCGGTGATGTGGTCACGCGGGCCTTCCAGCCACTGGAAGAAAACACCGCTTCCAAACACCAGCAAGCCCGTGATGCCCTGTGCGGGATTGGTACGCCGGGCCGTGGCAACGATGCGCTCCACGGTCGAGGCATCGACCTCGGGCGCCGCGCGGCTGCAGTACGCCACCTGATGCAGCAGCGGCAGTTGGGGGCCGGGGCCCGGCTCGTCGCTCTGGCGGGGATGCGGTGCGCTCATGGGGCGTGTCTCCAGAAGATGCCACGCAGTGCATGGTGGGCGCTGCAAGGATTTCAGGATAGCGCACACCAGTGGCGGTAGCGGCCTTTGGGGTCAACCGCCGACGGAAATCTTCTTCGGATGGATTGACGCCTGCGAACCCGCCTGCCGATACTGGGCGCCAGACCTGCCGCGGGCAGGAGGTGTGGATCAGGAGCAAGCGATGAATCACTTCCAAGTGCGGCGAGAGCGACACCACCAGCGGCTGCGGGGGCAGCCCCACCGTGCACGCTGGACCAGGCCGGCGACATGCTCTTGAAGAACATGCTGCGCACGGCCAACGGCCGCCTCACCGCGGCCGAGGCGCTGGGCCATCGCGAGTTCGTGCTGACGCGGCTGTACGAGTCGGCATGATGGTGAATCGAGCCAGGGCGGGGGCACCTGTGCCGCCGCAGGCTTGAGCGCGATGTCCGCGCCCGTGCGCATCCTGGGGGTCGGCCATGTGGCCTGGGACCATCAGTTCGCCATCCAGGCTTTTCCCGAGCGACCCACCAAGACGACCGCTCAGGCCTACCGCAGCGGCGTGGGCGGCATGACGGCCAACGCCTGCGTGGCCGCAGCCCGGCTGGGTGCGCAGGTGCGCATTGCCAGCCCGGTGGGCGACGACGGGGTGCTGCCCGTCTACGAGGCGTATTTCAGGCGGCAGGGTGTGGACCCTGGCGGCCTCGTGTGCGTGCCGGGGGGCCACAGCTCGGTGGCGGCCGTCATCGTCGATGCGCAAGGCGAGCGGCTCATCGTGAGCCATCGGGGCGACGCCCTGCAGGAGGCCCCGCCCCTGGATGTCGCGCAAGTGGATGCGGCGGACGTTGTGCTGACCGATCCGCGCTGCGTGGCCTGGGCGCAGTCGGCGCTGCAGCGCTGCCGGGTGCTGGGCCGGCTGTCCGTGCTGGACGGTGACACGGCCCCTCCGCCGGACCTGCAACGCCTGGTCGGCCTGTGCAGCTGGGCGGTCTTCTCGCGCCCGGGCCTCCAGGCCTTCCACGCGGGCCTGTTGCTGGAGGGGCTGGCGGCGGCGCTGGCAGCGGGCGCCGAGGTGGCCGTGCTGACCCAGGACGACCAACCCTTGTGGTGGCAGCGGCGCGGCGGTGCTCCGGCGCAGTTGCCCGCCTTCGAGGTGCACCCGGTGGTGGACACCACGGCAGCGGGTGACACCTTCCACGGCGCGCTCGCCGTGGCCCTGGGTGAAGGCCGCAACGATGAACAGGCGCTGCGCTTCGCGGCCGCCGCCGCGGCGCTGAAGTGCCTGCAGTCCGGTGGCGTGGCCGGTGCGCCCCGCCGGCCCGAAGTTGACCGCTTTCTGGCGCGTGTGCAGCACGCCTGAGCAGGCGTGCCCGCCGCGCCGAGGGAAGGACGGCGTCGCCTTGGCCGACCCCGTGCCGGGCCCGCCGCCGCCCACCGCAGCCTTAGACTCGACGCCCCGGCGCAGACCGTGCCGCACGCTTGAAAGCTGACGCATCCAAGGAGCCCTGACCATGACACTGGACCGCAACCGCCGGCTGGCGCTGGCCCTTCTTGCAGGCTGTTCGCTGGCCGCCGCAGCGCCCGCATCGGCGCAGACGACCGCCTATCCGGACAAGCCCATCCGCGTCGTCGTGCCCTATCCGCCCGGTGGCGGCACCGACGTCATCGCCCGCATCGTGCAGGAGCGTCTGCAGGCCGCGTTGGGCCAGCCGGTGCTCATCGAGAACCGCGGTGGTGCGGGCGGCTCGGTGGGCACCGAGCTGGTGGCCAAGTCGGCCCCCGACGGCTACACCGTGCTGTTCACCTTGAGCAGCCACACCATCAACCCGGCCATCTATCCCAAGCTCAACTTCGACACGGTCAAGGACTTCGAGCCCGTGGGCACGGTGGCCTCGCTGCCGCAGATCCTGGTGGCCAACCCCAAGGTGCCGGCCAACACCCTGGCCGAACTGACGGCGCTGGCCAAGGCCAAGCCGGCTGAGCTCTCCTATGCCTCGGTGGGCAACGGTTCTCCCGGGCACCTGGCCGGGGAGATGTTCAAGCTGCGCGCCGGGGTGCAGATGACGCACATCCCCTACCGCGGAGGCGGCCCGGCCGTCACCGATGTGATGGGCGGACAGGTGCCGCTCCTGTGGGTCTCCATCCCCGCGGCAGCGCAGTTCGTGAAGACGGGCAAGCTCAAGGCGCTGGCCGTGTCCACGCTCAAGCGCACGCCCGCCTTCCCTGATGTGCCCACGGTGCACGAATCGGGCCACCCCGATTTCGAGGTCGACTCCTGGTACGCGATGTTCGTCCCGGCGAAGACGCCCAGGCCGGTGATCGAGCGCCTGAACCGCGCGCTCAATGCCGTGCTGGCCGAGCCCGCCATCCGGGAGAAGCTGCTCGCGCAGGGGGCGGATGCCGTCGGTGGCACGCCCGAGGCCCTGGCCAAGGTGGTGGCCGCGGAATTGCC
Organism: Rubrivivax sp.; assembly: GCA_044372085.1. Taxonomy (GTDB): domain Bacteria; phylum Pseudomonadota; class Gammaproteobacteria; order Burkholderiales; family Burkholderiaceae_C; genus Rubrivivax. The sequence goes on along the minus strand of JBILSM010000143.1, from coordinate 3,041 downwards.
CAAGTGGGCAAAACTCGCCAAAGACGCCAACATCAAGGCCGATTGAGCCTACCGCGGCTTGGGAACACACAGCATGAACACTCACACCATGCCGACGCAGGGCCGCGGTGAAGCGACGGACGCTGCGCAAGAGCGCGTTGCCGCGCTGGTGGCCCGCGCCCGCGCGGCGCAGCGCGTGGCAGAGCATTACGACCAGGCCCGCGTGGACGAACTCGTGGCCGCAGCCGGCTGGGCCCTCATCGAGCCCGGCCGCAACCGCGAACTGGCCGAACTGGCGGTGCTGGACACCGGCATTGGCAACGTGGAGGACAAGGTCCGCAAGAACCACCGCAAGACGCTGGGCCTGCTGCGTGATCTGCAGGGCGCGCGGTCGGTGGGCGTCATCGCCGAAGACGCGGTCAAGGGCCTGGTGGAGATCGCACGCCCCGTGGGCGTGGTGTGCGCCGTGACGCCCTCCACCAATCCCGGGGCCACGCCCGCCAACAAGATCATCAACGCCCTGAAAGGGCGCAATGCGGTGATCGTGGCGCCCTCGCCCAAGGGCTGGTCCACTTGCGAGCGGCTGCTGGAGTTCGTGCACGCCGAGTTCGACCGCATCGGCGCCCCGCGCGACCTGGTGCAGATGCTGAGCGCCCCGGTGGACAAGGCCTCGACGCTGGCGTTGATGCGCCAGTGCGATCTGGTGGTGGCCACCGGCTCGCAGGCCAATGTGCGCGCGGCCTACGCCAGCGGCACCCCGGCCTTCGGGGTGGGGGCGGGCAACGTGGCCGGCATCGTGGACGAGACGGCGGACCTGGCGCTGGTGGCCGACCGCGTGCGCCGTTCCAAGACCTTTGACAACGCCACCAGTTGCTCTTCCGAGAACAGCCTGGTGCTGCTGGAGGGCGTGTACGACGCCGCCGTGCAGGCCTTGAGAGGGCAGGGCGCGGTGCTGCTGGAAGCCGCTCAGAAGGCGCGACTGCAGGCCCTGATGTGGCCCGACGGCAAGCTCTCGTCCGCCGCCACGGGCCAGAGCGCCACCGTGGTGGCCCAGCGTGCCGGGCTGCACGAGGTGGCCGCCCTGCAGCCGTCCATGCTGCTGGTGGAGGAAGACGGGTTCGGCCCCGAACATCCGTTCTCCGGCGAGAAGCTCTCGCCCGTGCTCACGCTGTACCGGGCGCGTGACTTCGAGCACGCTATGGCCATCGTCGAGCAGGTCTATGCCTGGCAGGGCGCCGGGCACTCGGTGGGCCTGCACAGCACGCGCGAGGACCGTGCGCTGCAGCTCGGGCTGCGCTTGCCGGTCTCGCGCGTCATCGTCAACCAGGCGCACTGCATCGCCACCGGCGGCAGCTTCGACAACGGCCTGCCGTTCTCCTTGTCCATGGGCTGCGGCACCTGGGGCCGCAACAACTTTTCCGACAACATGAACTACCGGCACTACCTGAACATCACACGCATCTCGCGGCCCATACCCGAGCGTGTACCCAGCGAGGACGAGATCTTCGGGGCGTACTTCGGGAAATTCGGCCGTGGATGAGGTGAGGGCCGCCACCGTCTGCGCGCTGATCGACCAGGCGGCGCGGCGCTGGCCGCATGCGGTGTATGCCTGTGACGTGGAAGGTCGGCAGCACATCACGTTCGCCCAACTGCAGGTGCAGTGCGCCCAGGTGGCGGCCTTGCTGCGCAGCGCCGGTTCAGCCCCGGGGGACACGGTGTCGTTGGTCATGCCCAACGGGGTTCAGACGCTGCGCCTGTTGCTGGGCGCACTGCACGGCGGCTGGTGCGTGAACCCGGTGAACCTGCTGTCCCAGCCCGAGCAGATGCGCTACGTGCTGGAGCATTCTGACTGCCGCATCGTTTTTGCCAGCCCCGAGTGGGCCGAGCGCGTGCAAGCGGTGCTGAGCGGGTTGTCACGGCACGTGATGCTCATCGTCACCGAGCCCGACGCCGAGGCCTTGCCCGCCGCCCTCCCACAAGACGGTGCAGTCATGGCCGCCGGTGGCCGCGCTGAGGCGGCGCCGGAGCCCTCAGACCTGGCCCTGCTGATGTACACCTCTGGCACCACCGGTGTGCCCAAGGGCGTGATGCTGACCCAGGCCAACCTCGCGGCCAATGCGCGGGCCATCAATGCCGAGCATGCGCTGGTACCGGGTGACCGTGTGCTGGCGGTGCTGCCGCTGTACCACATCAATGCCTTCGCCGTGACCATGCTGGCCCCGCTGGCGCATGGGGGCGGCCTGGCCATGCCCCCCCGGTTCTCTGCGGGCGCCTTCTGGCAGCAGGCCGTGGACACCGGCTGCACCTGGATCAACGTGGTGCCCACCATGATCAGCTACCTGCTGGAAGGACCGGCGCCGCTGCGCGAGCGCACGCAAGGCATCCGCTTCTGCCGATCGGCCTCCTCAGCCCTGCCGCCCGAGCACCTCAAGGCCTTCGAAGAACGCTCCGGCATCGGCGTCATCGAGACCATGGGCCTGACCGAGACCGTGGCGCCCTCGTTCTCCAACCCGCTGGAGGCGTCGCAACGCAAGATCGGCTCTGTGGGCCGCGCCTCAGGCGGTGAAGCCCGCGTGGTGGATGCCGCCTTGCAGCCGGTGCCTGACGGCACCACGGGCGAGATCGTCATCCGCGGCCCGCACGTCATGCGCGGCTACTACAAGAACGACAAGGCCACGGCCGAGGCCTTCACGCCCGACGGCTGGCTGCGCACGGGCGACCTGGGCCACCGCGATGCCGATGGTTTCTTCTTCGTCACCGGCCGCATCAAGGAACTCATCATCAAGGGCGGCGAGAACATCGCCCCGCGCGAGATCGACGAGGCCCTGCTGCAGCACCCCGCCGTGCTGGAAGCCGCGGCCGTGGGCATTCCCGACAAGCACTACGGCCAGGAGATCCTGGCCTGCATCGTCCCGCGCGAGGGCATGTCCTGCACCGAGGATGACCTGCGCGCCTTCTGCCTGGACAAGCTGGGCCGCTACAAGACCCCGGGCGTATTCCGCTTCGTCACCGAACTGCCGCGCGGGCCCTCGGGCAAGGTGCAGCGATTGAAGCTGGCGCAG
>JBILSM010000049.1:0-20654 GCA_044372085.1 Rubrivivax sp. | reverse complement strand
CGACGACATCGACCTGTGGGAGCTGAACGAGGCCTTCGCCGTGCAGGTGCTGTACTGCGCTGACCGCCTGGGCATTCCCATGGAGCGGCTGAACGTCAACGGCGGCGCCATCGCCGTGGGCCACCCCTACGGCATGAGCGGCCAGCGCCTGACCGGCCACGCGCTCATCGAGGGCAAGCGCCGCGGCGCCAAACGCGTGTGCGTCACCATGTGCGTGGGCGGCGGCATGGGCGCTGCCGGCATCTTCGAGGTCCTCTGAGGGTGGGCTTGGCCAGGCGATCGGCGATCCCCTTCGCAAGGTCGTCCCGCGCCATCCCACCGCAGCCTGGCTGACGATTCCCGATGAGACCCACCGTCGACTTCCTGCTGCACCAGTGGCTGGGCCTGGAAGGCCTGTTCCAGCGCGAGCGCTTTGCCGACCACTCACGTGAGACGGTGGACGCGGTGCTGGACACCTGCGAGCGCATCGCCCGCGAGAAGTACGCGCCCTTCAACCGCCTGGTGGACACCGAGGAGCCGCGCTTTGACGGCGAGAAGGTGATCCTGCCGCAGGCCACGCAGGACGCCTGGGATGCCTATGCGGAAAGCGGCATGCTCTCCGCCGCGCAGGATGCGGACATCGGCGGCATGCAGCTGCCCTACACGGTGGAGGCCGCCGCCAACGCCTTCTTCGCCAAGGCCAGTGTGAGCATCGGCGCGGGCATGCTCACCACGGGCAATGCCAACCTGCTGATGGCGCATGGCACGGCGCTGCAGAAGCAGGTCTTCGCGCTCAACGAGTTCTCCGGGCGATGGTCCGGCACCATGTGCCTGAGCGAGCCTCAGGCCGGCTCCAGCCTCTCGGATGTGGCCACCCGCGCGGTGCCTGACGAGGGCGGTGCGCAGCACTGGGCCGACGACCCGCTGGGCCCGCGCTTTCGCCTTCGCGGCAACAAGATGTGGATCTCCGCCGGCGAGCACGAGCTCACCGAGAACATCATCCATCTCGTGCTGGCGAAGATCCCGGGGCCGGACGGCAAGCCCGTCCCGGGCACGCGTGGCATCTCGCTGTTCATCGTGCCCAAGAAGATGGTGGACGCGCAGGGCCACCTGACCGGCGAGCGCAACGATGTGGCTCTGGCTGGACTGAACCACAAGTGCGGCTGGCGTGGCACCACCAACACCCTTCTGAACTTTGGCGAGGGGCGCTTCCGCCCGCGCCTGGGGGCTGGTGACGGCCTGGACGGGCAGGGCGCCGGTGCCGTGGGCTACCTGGTGGGCCGCCCGGGTGAGGGCCTGCGCTGCATGTTCCACATGATGAACGAAGCCCGCATCGGCGTGGGCATGGCCGCCACCATGCTGGGCATGGCGGGCTACGAGGCCTCGCTGGCGTATGCGCGCCAGCGTCCGCAAGGGCGCCCTGTCGGCCCCTCGGGCAAGGACCCGGCCCAAGCCCAGGTGCCCATCATCGAGCACGCCGACGTCAAGCGCATGCTGCTGGCGCAGAAGTCGTATTGCGAGGGCGCGCTGGCCCTGGAGCTGTACTGCGCGCGCCTGGTGGACGAGCAGCACACGGGCGACGAGGCTGCTTCGAAAGAGGCCGCGCTGCTCTTGGAGGTGCTGACCCCCATTGCCAAGAGCTGGCCCAGCGAGTGGTGCCTGGAGGCCAACTCCCTGGCCATCCAGGTGCACGGCGGCTACGGCTACACCCGCGACTTCCCCGTGGAGCAGTACTGGCGCGACAACCGCCTGAACATGATCCACGAGGGGACGCACGGCATCCAGGCGCTGGACTTGCTGGGCCGCAAGGTGGTGATGGACGGTGGCGCAGGGCTCAAGCTGCTGGCCGGCCGCATCAACGACACGGTCACGCGTGCGGGGCAGCACGCGGCCACGGCCCAGCACGCCAACGCACTGGCGGCAGCGCTGCAGAAAGTAGGCGCCGCGACCAAGGCCGCCTGGGCCACCGGGTTGCCGGAAGAGGCCCTGGCCAACGCCACGCCCTATCTGCAGGCCTTCGGCCACCTGGTGCTGGCCTGGACGTGGCTGGACGTGGCCCTGGCCCTGCCAGGTGTGCAGGGCGGGTCCGAGCTTTCGGATGATCAGCAGGCCTTCGCACAGGGCAAGCGGGCCGCGATGCGCTACTTCTTTGCCTACGAGCTGCCCCGTATTGACGCCTGGCTGAACGTGGTGGCCGAGCGTGAGGCGGTGTGCCGCACCATGCATGACGACTGGTTTTGAGGAACCTGAAATGAGCACTCCCGTCCAGAAACTCTTCGATCTCACGGGCCAGTTCGCGCTGGTCACCGGCGGCTCGCGCGGCCTGGGCCTGCAGATGGCCGAAGCGCTGGGTGAGGCCGGTGCCAAGATCATGCTGACCTCGCGCAAGGCGGCGGACCTGGAGGAGGCTGCGGCTGACCTGCAGGCCAAGGGCATCGACGCGCGCTGGATTGCCGCCGACGCGAGTGACCCGGCCCAGATCCAGCGCGTGGTGGACGAGACCATGCAGCGTTTCGGCCGCATAGACATCCTGATCAACAACGCCGGCGCCACCTGGGGCGCGCCCGCGGAAGACCACCCGCTGGACGCCTGGGACAAGGTGATGAACCTGAACGTGCGCAGCCTGTTCCTGTTTGCGCAGGCGGTGGCCAAGGCCAGCATGATCCCTCACCGCAGCGGGCGCATCATCAACGTGGCTTCCATCGCCGGGCTGGCCGGTTCGCTGCAGATGAAGTTCATCGCCTACGGCACGAGCAAGGGCGCAGCCGTCAACTTCACGCGCACGCTGGCCGGCGAGTGGGGCCCTCACGGCATCACCGTCAACGCGCTGGCGCCGGGCTTCTTCCCGAGCAAGATGACGCGCGCCACCCTGGCCGAGTTCGGTGCCGACAAGCTGGCCACCATGTCGCCGCTGCGCCGCATTGGCGATGACGACGACCTCAAGGGCGCCGTGCTGCTGTTCGCCAGCGCTGCGGGCAAGCACATCACCGGCCAGATCCTGGCGGTGGACGGCGGCGTCAGCGCCGTGCACAACGGCTGACACTGCGCTGCCAGAGCATGGACTTCCTGGTCCGCATTCCCTTCGTCGAGCATCTGGGCTTCGAGCTTCAGCGTCTGGAGCCCGGCATCGGGGAGATCGCGATCGACCTGCGCGAGGAACTCACCAACTCCTGGGGGGTGGCCCACGGCGGCCTGCTGATGACGCTGATGGACATCGCCATGGCGCATGCCGCGCGCAGCCCGTTGGAGACAGGCGGCGAGGTGTTGCCGGGTGTCGTCACCATCGAGATGAAAACCAGTTTCATGCGCCCTGGCGAAGACCGGCTGCTGGGCACTGGGCGGCGCATGCACCGCACCGCGTCGCTGGCGTTCTGCGAGGCCAGCGTGGTGGACCATCGTGGCCAACTGGTGGGCCACTCCACCGGCACCTTCAAGTACATGCGGGGACTCCCCGCAGCGGATGGCCGGCGCATCCAGCGACTGCACGCCTCCGACTGAACGCCCCCGAACCTATCCGGCTACTTTCTTTCCAACCCCACCGCTACAAGGCCCCGCACATGCAAAACCAACAGATCGTCCTCGCCTCTCGCCCCACCGGTGAGCCCACCGCCGAGAACTTCCGCCTGGTTGAGGCCCCCGTGCCGGCCTTGGCCGACGGCCAGGTGCTCGTGCGGCATCACTACCTGAGCCTGGACCCGTACATGCGCGGGCGCATGAACGACGGCAAGAGCTACGTGCAGCCTCAGCCGTTGGACGCCGTGATGATCGGCGGCACCGTGGGCGAGGTGGTGGAGTCTCGCCACCCCGGCTTTGCGGCCGGTGACAAGGTGGTGGGCATGGGCGGCTGGCAGCAGTATTCGGTGGTGGACGCCACACAACTGGGCATGCTGCGCAAGGTGGACACCACGCACATCCCGCTGGCCGCTTACCTCGGCGCCGTGGGCATGCCGGGTGTCACGGCCTGGGTGGGCCTGACGCAGATCATCGCCCCCAAGGAAGGCGAGACCGTGGTGGTGGACGCCGCCAGCGGCGCGGTGGGCAGCGCGGTGGGCCAGCTCGCCAAGGCGCGCGGCTGCCGTGTGGTGGGCCTGGCCGGTGGTGCCGACAAGTGCGCCTACGTGACCGAGGAACTCGGCTTTGATGCCTGCATCGACTACCGCCAGCACCAGGACCTGAAGTCCATGCTGCGGGCCTTGAAAGAGGCTGCGCCCAACGGCATCGACGGCCACTTCGAGAACGTGGGCGGCCTGATCCTGGACGCCGTGATGCTGCGCATGAACGCCTTCGGACGCATCGCCTTCTGCGGCATGATCGCCGGCTACAACGGCGAGCCCATTCCCATGGCCAACCCCTCGCTCATCCTGGTGTCGCGCCTGAAGCTGCAGGGCTTCATCGTCAGCGAGCACATGAACCTGTGGCCCCAGGCGCTGAAGGAACTGGGCACCATGGTCGCCACCGGCAAGCTGAAGTACCGCGAGACCGTGGCCGATGGCCTGGCCGCCGCTCCGGAGGCCTTCCTCGGGCTGCTGAAGGGCCGCAACTTCGGCAAGCAGTTGGTCAAGCTGGTGTGAGCCCGCCGCGGCTGCGCTGGACCTGGAAGCGCTTCGAGGCCCTGAGCCTCGATGAGTTGTACGACGCCCTGGCCCTGCGCTGCCGTGTGTTCATCCTGGAGCAGGGCCCCTACCAGGACCCGGACGGACTGGACCGGGTGGCCTGGCACTTGCTGGGGTATGACGAGGCCGGTGCGCTGCAGGCCTACCTGCGGGTGGTGGACCCGGGGGCGAAGTTCGCTGAACCCTCGATGGGGCGTGTGATCACCTCGCCGGAAGTGCGCGGCACGGGCGCAGGGCGCTTGCTCGTGGCCGAAGGGGTCCGGCTCCTCGACGAGACCTGGCCCGGGCAGGGCAACCGCATCAGTGCTCAGGAGCATCTGGCGGATTTCTACGGGAGCTTCGGGTACGTTGTCGTTGGCGAGTCGTATCTGGAGGACGGCATTCCGCACGTGGAGATGCTGCGCAGCGCGGCGGCCGGGCTCCCCCCTCCGCTCATGTCCCCCGGTCCGGGCGACGCCCGGACCTCCTCCTTGACTTCGCTGCGGGGGGAACCCGACCACCGCGCTGATGGTGTGTTGTCACGTGCGAAGAGCGAGACTGCGCGATGACTGAGCTCTCCGGAATCACCCACACCGTCACCAACCAGAGCACGCCCTTCACGGACGTGAATCTGTTCAACGGCAACCGCGCCTTGCAGGACGCGCTGGCGCATCACCACCCGGGCTTTGACCGCGGCCGCTTCGAGGCGCTGGGCGCGGTGTGCGGCAGTGCGGAGATGCAATCGCATGCCCGGCTGGCCAACACCCATGCGCCGCAGTTGCTCACCCACGACCGCTTCGGCCGGCGCATCGACCAGGTGGAGTTCCATCCCTCGTACCACGCGCTGATGGACGTGGCTTGCGGCCAGCGCCTGCACGGCAGCCCCTGGAGCGAAGGCCCGGGCGGGCATGTGGAGCGGGCTGCGGCCTTCATGCTGTTCACCGAGCTGGAGCCCTCGACGTTGTGCCCGGTGTCCATGAGCTACGCCGTGGCGCCTTCGCTGCGGGCCAACGCGACGCTGCAGGCGGCCTTCGGCCCGGGCCTGGCTGCGCCGGCCTACGACCCGCGCTTTGCGCCGCACACCCACAAGCGCGGTCTGACCATGGGCATGGGCATGACCGAGAAGCAGGGGGGCTCGGATGTGCGGGCCAACACCACGCGCGCCGAGTTCGACGGGCAGGATGATTGGGGCCAGCGATTTCGGCTCACCGGCCACAAGTGGTTCTTCTCCGCGCCCATGTGCGATGCCTTCCTGGTGCTGGCGCAGGTGGCCCCGGGCACTTCAGGTGCTGGCGGCGCCGGAGGCTTGAGCTGCTTCTTCCTGCCGCGCTGGCGGCCGGATGGCACGGTCAACCCGATGTTTATCCAGCGCTTGAAGCACAAGCTGGGCAACCAGGCCAACGCCAGTTCCGAGGTGGAATTCAACGGCACCCACGCCTGGCTGGTGGGCGAGGAGGGCCGCGGCATCCCGCAGATCCTGGCCATGGGCGCGCTCACGCGGCTGGACTGCGCACTCGGCACGGCCGGGCTGATGCGCCACGCCCTGTCGCTGGCGCTGCACCACACGGCGCAGCGCAGAGCCTTTGGCAAGGCCTTGATCGAGCAGCCGCTGATGCAGGCGGTGTTGGCCGACATGGCCCTGGAAAGCGAGGCTGCCACGGCCCTGGCCCTGCGCCTGGCCGCGGCCGTGGATGCCACCGAGCACGGCCAGGGCCTGCGCCCCGGGGTGGACCTGGCGCATGAGGCCGTGATGCGCCGCCTGCTCACCCCGGTGGCCAAGTTCTGGGTCTGCAAGCGGGGCAGCCACTTCGCACAAGAAGCCATGGAATGCCTGGGCGGCAACGGCTACGTGGAAGCGCAGGGTGAAGGCGTGATGGCCCGCATCTACCGCGAGATGCCGCTGAACTCCATCTGGGAAGGCGCGGGCAACATCATGGCGCTGGACCTCCTGCGGGCCCTGCGGGGGCACGACGTGGCCGCTGCCCTCGAGCACGAGTGCGCGCCGGCGCGCGGTGCCCATCCTGCCTTCGATCGGGCCCGCGACCGGGTGCTGCTGGCAGTGGAGCAGGGCGTGGAAGAAGTTCAGGCCCGGCTGCTCGCGCGTGACCTGGCGGTGCTGCTGCAGGCCGCGCAGTTGCGGCAGCATGCACCCACCGAGGTGTTCGACGCCTTCTGCGCCTCGCGCTTGGCGGGCGGGACCGACGCCTTTGGCATGATGCCTTCCGGCCTGCCGCTGCAGACCCTCATTCAACGCGCTTCACCGTCACAAGGACTCTCATGACCACATGGCAAGGCGGCATCGCCGTCATCACGGGGGCGGCCTCGGGCTTTGGCCTGGAGGCCAGCCGCATCGCAGCGCGCCGGGGCATGCGCGTCGTCATGGCCGATGTGCAGGCCGATGCGCTGGATACCGCCGCCGCCGAGATCCGCGGCCTGGGAGTCGAGGTGCTGCCGTTCCGGCTGGATGTGTCCAAGGCCGCTGAGGTGGACGCCCTGGCCCAGGCCACGCTGCAGGCTTTCGGCACCCCCAACTTCGTCTTCAACAACGCGGGTGTGGGCGCCGGCGGGCTGATCTGGGAGCACACGCTCAAGGACTGGGAGTGGGTGATCGGCGTCAACCTCATGGGCGTGGCCCACGGGGTGCGGGTGTTCACGCCGCTGATGCTGGCCGCCGCCAAGGCGGACCCGGCCTGGCATGGCCACATCGTCAACACCGCCAGCATGGCCGGCCTGCTCAACGCGCCCAACATGGGCGTCTACAACGTCACCAAGCACGCGGTGGTGTCGATGTCGGAGACGCTTTACCAGGACCTGAGCCTGGTGACCGACCAGGTGCACGCCCACGTGCTGTGTCCGTACTTCGTGCCCACCGGCATCCACCGCAGCGAACGCAACCGGCCTGGCGCCTTTGCCGATACGCAGGCTCGCCCCACCAAGAGCCAGCTCATCGCCCAGGCCATGAGCGACAAGGCGGTCACCAGCGGCAAGGTCTCGGCCGCCGAGGTCGCGCAGTTCGTCTTCGACGCGATGGACGCTCAGCGCTTCTACATCTACAGCCACCCGCGCAGCCTGGCGAACGTGCAGACGCGCCTCGAAGACATCATGACCCCCCGCAACCCGAGCGACCCCTTCGCGGCGCGGCCGGAGATCGGCGCGAACTTGCGCGCGGCCCTGCGTGAGGGCTGAAGGCGAGTGACCCAGGCTGCCGGACCACCGTTACGCCGCGACACCCTCCCTGCGCTTGACTTGCGCGACCGCACGCCGTGTGAGGCCGTGGTCATCGGTGCCGGTCCGGCCGGCCTGATGGCGGCCGAAACGCTGGCCCAGGCCGGTGTGCAGGTGGACGTGTTTGACGCCATGCCTTCGGTGGGGCGCAAGTTCCTGCTGGCGGGCAAGGGCGGGCTCAACCTCACGCATGCAGAGCCCGAAGACCTTGTGCGCACGCGCTACCGGCAGGCGCAGCCTGGGCTGACCCCTGCGCTGACGGCCTTCGGCCCGGCCGCCCTGCGGGCCTGGGTGCAGGGCCTGGGCATCACCACCTTCATTGGCACCTCCGGGCGCGTGTTTCCCCAGGAAATGAAGGCCGCCCCCCTGCTGAGAGCCTGGCTGCAGCGGCTGCGGCGGCAAGGCGTCCGGTTCCACATGCGCCACCGCTGGTCAGGCTGGGCCCCGCAAGGCGCACTGTCTTTCACCGCGCCTGAAGGGCCACGCGAAGTGCAGGCCCAGGTGACGGTGCTGGCCCTGGGCGGCGCCAGCTGGTCACGCCTGGGCTCTGACGGCGCCTGGGTGCCGTGGCTGCAAGCCCAGGGCGTGGAGGTGGCCGAGCTCCAGCCGTCGAACTGCGGGTTCGACGTCCCCTGGAGCGATCACTTCCGAGACCGGTTCCAAGGCGCTCCCTTGAAGTCTGTGGCGCTGGAGTGGGAGGAATGGACAGACGGCCCTGCGGATGCCGCGGTGCGCCGTCGACAGCTCGGCGAGTTCGTCATCACGGCCACGGGCGTGGAAGGCAGCCTGGTCTATGCTGCTTCAGCCGCGCTGCGCGAGCGCCTGCAACGCAGTGGTCAGGCCACCTGCTGGGTGGACCTGCTTCCAGCCCGTTCGGCCGAGTTCGTGCTGGCCGAGGTGGCGCGTGGCCGCGGGACGCGCTCGCTGAGCACCCATCTGAAGTCGCGCCTGGGCCTGGACGGCGTGAAGATGGGCCTGCTGCATGAAAAGCTCACGCGCGAGCAGATGCTGGACGCCCCCACCCTGGCCGGCGCCATCAAGGCCCTACCCATCGAACTGCTGGCGCCGCGTCCCATCGATGAGGCCATCAGCAGCGCCGGCGGCGTGCGTTTCAGTGCGCTGGACGAGCACCTGATGCTGCGCCAGATGCCCGGCGTCTTCTGCGCTGGCGAGATGCTGGACTGGGAGGCCCCCACCGGTGGCTACCTGCTGACGGCCTGCTTCGCTACCGGGCGGTGTGCGGGGCAGCGGGCCGTGCAGTGGTGGAAGCGGGCGCCATCCGAAGCCGCGGGACGCTGAAGCGCCTGTCGATCGTCAGGGATACAGCCCGCGCTGCTTGCGCGCGGACAGGATGCGTTCGCAAGCCACTGCGAAGGTGGCGGTGCGCAGCGTGATGCGGTGGCGCTCGGCCGTGTCCCAGATGTGCTCGAGCGAACCGATCATGATCCTGTCCAGACGCTGGTTGATTTCGTCCTCGCTCCAGAAGAAGGACGAGAAATCCTGCACCCATTCGAAGTACGACACCGTGACGCCACCGGCATTGCAGATCACGTCCGGCACGACGAGCACACCACGGTCGGCCAGGATGTCATCGGCCGCTGGCAGTGTGGGTCCGTTGGCGCCTTCAAGCACCAGCCGCGCATGCAGGCGGCGCGCCCGGGCGGCGGTGATCTGCCCCTCCAGGGCCGCCGGGATCAGGATGTCGCAGCGCGCATCCCAGAAGGACTCGGGGTCGGCTGCTTCGCCCCCCCGAAAACCGGCAACACTGCCTTCGGCTCGCATCCAGGCCAGCAGCGCGGGAAGGTCCAGCCCCGCATCGTTGACGACGGTGCCGCTGTGGTCCTGTACCGCCACGATCTTCGCGCCGGCCTGGACAAAGAGCTCAGCAGCGGCAGCGCCGACGTTGCCCAGACCCTGCACCGCCACACGCGCGCCGGCCAGGTTCAGCCCGAGGCGGCGTGCCGCCTCGCGGCCGGTGACGAAGACGCCGCGCCCGGTGGCCTTGACGCGGCCCAGCGAGCCGCCCAGATCGACGGGCTTGCCGGTCACCACCCCGGTGGCAGTGGCGCCGATGTTCATCGAGTAGGTGTCCATCATCCACGCCATGATCTGCGGGTTGGTGTTCACGTCGGGTGCCGGGATGTCCTGCTGCGGCCCGATGACGATGCCGATCTCGCTGGTGTAGCGGCGCGTCATGCGCTCGAGCTCCTTGACCGACAGCGTCTTCGGATCGACCCGGACGCCGCCCTTGGCGCCGCCGTAGGGCAGGTTGACGGCCGCGTTCTTGATGCTCATCCAGGCCGCCAGCGCCATCACCTCCTCGAGCGTGACGTCAGGGTGGTAGCGGACACCCCCCTTGCCTGGGCCGCGGCTGAGGTTGTGCTGCACCCGGTAGCCCTCGAAATGGGCGATGCGCCCGTCATCCAGCTCGATCGGCACGTCGACGATCAGCGCCCTCTTCGGTCGCCTCAGGGTCTCGGCCCATCGGGCCAGCGGGCCCAGGTAAGGCACCACGCGCTCGACCTGCGCAAGGTAGGTGCCCCAAGGGCTGTCGGGGGCGGGGTGGAGGTAGGACAGGGTGGTGCTCATCGGGCTTGTCTTCGGATTGGCTGCAACACGGCCCGAGGGTGGCCTGGACCGGCCGCAGGCCAGTGTAGGGGGCGGGGGTGCCGCGGCCAGGTCGGCCTCATGCAAGCTTTGCATGGCCTGCCTGTCCTGGTGTCATCACGCCGGGGTGGGCCCGGGATCAGGTGGCTGCCGCCTGCGGGTTGGGCCGCCGGCGCGCGAAGCGCACCACCGTGACGCCACGGCGCGCCTGGCGGGTCGAGGGCATCACGAGCACGCAGTCGTCGTGGGGCGTGGCCACGGGCTCACCGTCGTTGTCGCCGATGACGGTACCCGCACGCGCGATGGTCTCCAGACCCCGGTAGGCTGCGACGAAGCGGAATCGCTCGCTGCGGGCGACCACGGCACTGGTCACCTCCAGCGCCTCCTGGGGTGTGGCGTCAGCCTGCCGCCAGCCCGGCAACAGCCGTGCTGCTTCGGCATGTGCGAGTGTCCCGGCCACGACCAGGAAACGCGCACACAGGTCCCGGGCCACGTCCCGGCTCGCCGGGTCAGCATGAAGGCCGCACTCGGCCAGGAGTGAATGTGCATCCCCGGCGGCGGCGTCGGGTCGGCCGAAGCGGCCGAAGTCGCGCAGGCGTACGCCGTCGGCGTGGCCACCGTCGACCACCACGCGCGCCGGGCTGCGCAACGCGCGCGCGAGCGCCAGGTTGCGCGGATGCAGGCCGGTCAGCAGCAGCGGTGCACATGGCTCGTGCATCGAGTGCAAGTCCAGCAGCCAGTCGGCCGACTCGACGAACGGTCGCAGCGCCCGCGCGCGTCGGCGCTCGGTGCTGTCGGCCGCCAGCAGCCGTTCAGGAGACCACTGCCGGTTCAGGTCCTCGTCGACAAAGCGCGAAGCCTCGGGTCGGCCCGCGTCGTGACGGTCGAAGGCGTCCAGGTTGCACAGCGCCAGGGTCAAGCGCCCCCGGCCGGGCCGAATACCGCCTTGCAGCAGGCCCACGACGGCCCAGGCACCGCACCACTCGTTGCCGTGGATGAGTGCGCTGACCATCACGTGGCGGCCGGGGCGGCCGCTATCGAAGACCCAGACCCCTTCAGTGCCTGTGTTGCCGGCACGCCAGGGGCCGAGCTCCGGCGCCTGCAGCACGCCCTCAGACATCACGGTGCCTCGATCCGGGCGAACTCGACGATGCGGCGAAAACGCTCGACCTCGTCGCGCACGAAGCGCGGCGCGTCCAGGTCGGGCGTCATCGTGACGCCCGAGCCCTCGAGCCGGCCCGACACCTCGGGCAGTCGCAGCACCTCGCGCAGTTCGCGCTGCAGCCGCGCGACGACGGGCGCGGGGGTCTTGGCAGGCAGGAACAGGCCGAACCACACGCCGATGTCCACCGCCGCGAATCGCGGCGTCTCGGCCAGCGTCGGGATCTCGCGCGCCGCCGCCGAACGCTGGCGCGTGGTCAGGCCGATGGCCTTCATGCGGCCCTCGCGGATGTGGGGCAACGCACTCGACAGCACGAACACCGCGAAATCGACCTGACCGCCGAGCAGGTCGGTCACCATCTGGGTGGCGCCGCGGTAGGGTACGTGCAGCAGGTCCACCCCGCCTTCGCGCTTGATCAACTCGCCGGCCAGATGCAGCGGAGTTCCGTTGCCCGAGCTTGCATAGCTGAACTTGCCCGGCTGCCGGGCTGCAAAGGCCTGGAACGCGGTGGCGTCGGACAGACCCGTGCGCGGGTGAGCTACCAACACCAGCGGCTGCGCGCCGATCATGCCCACTGCTGTGAGGTCCTGCAGCCCGTCATAGCGCGCCGACTTCGAGATCAGCTGGTTGATGCCGACCTCGCTGGGCGAGCCCAGAAGCAGTGTGTAGCCGTCAGGCCGGGCGGCCGCCACCTTGGCCGCGCCCAGCGTGCCCCCGGCCCCGGCGACGTTCTCGACCACGACTTGCTGGCCAAGCCGGCGCGCAAGCTCGGGGGCAACCGCGCGCGCCACCAGATCGACGCTGCCGCCAGGTGAGTAGCCGACCACCAGCGTGATGGGGCGCGTAGGGTAAGGCACCTCCTGCGCCAGCGCCGGCAGCGCGGCGAGCGCGCTCAGACCGAGCGCCAGGGTTCGACGGATCAGGGACAACATGGGGGGTCTCCAGCTGGACGGCAACAGCACCGCCCGCTGATTCTTCGGCCCGAGGGCCCCGCCATGCGTGCCGTTTCGGCACGATGAATGGCCAGATCAGCGCGGCGGGACGAACGCGTCCCAGACCCGCTGCAGCGCCGGCGAGGCCAAGCGCTTGCGTCTGAACAGGCGGATCTCGAAATCGATGGCCAGTCGTGGGTCAGCCCAGGAGGCGAGCCGCCCCGCCTCCAGATCGGCCGCCACCATCGAGAGCGGCAACCAAGCCACGCCCAGGCCGCGCAGCACGTACTCCCGAAGCGAATCGACCGAATCGCTGCGCAGCAGAACCGGCAGCGGTGGGGCGCCGTCCAGGTGGGCGATGTGGTCGTCCAGCAGGCGGCCCAGCGCCTGGGCAGGGTCGTAGGCGAGCAGACGGGCGTGGCCCGGCGCGTGCGCTGCCGCACCGCCGGCCCGCGCACGCACCACCGGCAGCAGCCGGTCGTCGGCCACCCGCGCGCTGAGGTAGCGGCGTCCGTCCAGGCGCAGCGCGAGTGCCGGGTGCTGGTAGCCGAGCATCAAGTCGGCGGCGTCCCGCTCCAGCAGGTCGCCGGCCTCGGGCATCAGGCGCGTCAGCACCTGCACCTCGGGCGGGGCTGGCTGGCATGCAAGCCGTGTCAGCGCATCTGCGACCACGCCGTGAGCCAGCGCCCGCCCCGTCACAAGCCGCACCACCGTGCCGCCCCAGTTGCCCTGCAGCGCAAGCCGCAGCCTGTCAACATCAGCCGTGGCTGCGCGCGCATGCTGCGCCAACTGCTCGCCTGCCGGCGTCAGCATCAAAGGCTGGCTGCCACGCACGAACAGCGCCACGCCGAACCAGGCCTCGAGCGCGCGGATGCGCCGGCCAAAGGCCGGCGCCGTCACATGCCGCTGTTCGGCGGCGTTCTTGAAGCTGCGCGTGGCAGCCAGCGCCAACCAGTCTTCGAGCCACTTGAATTGCATGATGCTGCCAGTAACGTGGATTGAGCCGCGCGCGGCCTGAATTCTGCCGGTCGGGAACGGTCCGCCTGGGAAGATGGCGATCGTCAGATGCAGGTTGACCGCCGCAGCCGTGGTTGGACCAGGCGGGAAAGTGCCGCTCAAGGCGGCTCTGTGCTCCACCTGAACGCGATCTGCGCGCCCTGTCCCCTCGCTACACTGCGCCGCTTTGCCCCTGACCCGGCGCGAGGCCGGGCCCCACTGAATTGGACAAGATCCTGCTGCAGATCGCCGTCGAGCTGAAGGCTCGGCCGGCGCAAGTGAAGGCGGCCGTCGAGCTGCTCGATGGTGGCGCCACCGTGCCTTTCATCGCCCGCTACCGCAAGGAAGCCACTGACGGGTTGGATGACGTGCAACTGCGTGAGCTGGAGGTGCGGCTGGCCTACCTGCGCGAGCTGGAAGACCGGCGCGCGGCAGTGCTCAAGAGCATCGAGGAGCAGGGCAAGCTCACGCCCGAGCTGCGCGCGGCCGTCGAGGCTGCCCCCACCAAGCAGGAACTGGAAGACCTGTACCTGCCCTTCAAGCCGCGCCGCCGCACCAAGGGCATGATCGCCCGCGAGGCGGGCATCGAACCGCTGGCCGACCGCCTCATTGCCGACCCCTCACTGGACCCGACCGCAGAGGCCACAGCGTTCGTGGCCGCCTACCCGGGCGGCGCGGTGGCGCTGGCGGAAGCCGGTTTCGCCGATGCGCTGGCGGTGCTGGACGGGGTGCGCGACCTGCTCTCCGAGCGCTGGGCCGAAGACGCGGGGCTGGTGGGCCCCTTGCGCGAGTGGCTCTGGGCCGAGGGCTTGTTCAAGAGCCAGCTGGCCGACGGGAAGGACGGCACGCATGCCGATGCGGCCAAGTACCGCGACTACTTCGACTACGCCGAGCCCATCCGCACCGTGCCCAGCCACCGGGCGCTGGCCGTCTTCCGCGGACGCAGCCAGGAGTGGCTGGACGCCAAGCTGGTGCTCCACGACGAGACTGCGGCGCCTGGCAAGCCCTCTCTGGCCGAAGGCCGCATCGCCCGACATCTGGGCTGGAGCCACGCCGGCCGCCGCGCCGACGACCTGATCCGCAAGGGTATCGCCTGGACCTGGAAGGTCAAGCTCTCGCTAAGCCTGGAGCGCGACCTCTTCGCCCGCCTGCGGGAAGAGGCCGAGGCTGTGGCCATCAAGGTCTTTGGCGACAACGTGCGCGACCTGCTGCTGGCCGCCCCGGCTGGCAAGCGCGTGGTCATGGGGCTGGACCCGGGCATCCGCACGGGCGTGAAGGTGGCGGTGGTGAGCGACACCGGCAAGGTGCTGGACACCGCCACCGTCTACCCCCACGAGCCGCGTAACGACTGGGAGGGTGCGCTGCATGCCCTGGGGCGCCTGGTGGCCACGCACGGGGTGAACCTGATCGCCATTGGCAACGGCACCGCCAGCCGCGAGACCGACAAGCTGGCGGCTGAACTCATCCAGCGCATCCGCAAGCTCGCGCCCGAGGCGCGGCTGGACAAGGTGGTGGTGAGCGAGGCCGGCGCCTCGGTCTACTCGGCCAGCGAGGTGGCGAGCAAGGAGCTGCCCGAGCTGGACGTGAGCCTGCGCGGGGCGGTGAGCATTGCCCGCCGCCTGCAGGACCCCCTGGCCGAGTTGGTGAAGATCGACCCCAAGAGCATCGGCGTGGGGCAGTACCAGCATGACGTCAACCCCGGCGCGCTGGCCCGCACCCTGGACGCCGTGGTGGAAGACTGCGTGAACGCCGTGGGCGTGGACCTCAACACCGCCTCGGTGCCCTTGCTGGCCCGCGTGTCGGGCCTGTCCGGTGCGGTGGCCGCCAGCATCGTGCGCTGGCGCGACGCGAACGGCGCCTTCCGCAGCCGCAAGCAACTGCTGGACGTCTCGGGCCTGGGCCCGCGCACCTTCGAGCAGGCAGCAGGCTTCTTGCGCATTCGGGATGGCGACAACCCGCTCGACATGACGGGCGTGCACCCGGAGACCTACCCCGTGGTGCAGCGCATGCTGGAGCGCACGGGCAAGCCGGTGCAGGGCCTCATGGGCCAGGCTGATGTGCTGCGCACCCTCAAGCCCGAGGCCTTTGCCGACGAGCGCTTCGGCGCCATCACGGTCAAGGACATCCTGGCCGAGCTGGAAAAGCCCGGCCGTGACCCCCGCCCGCACTTCCAGGTGGCCCGCTTCAACGACAGCGTGTCCGACCTGAAGGACCTGGAGCCCGGCATGCTGCTGGAGGGCACAGTCAGCAACGTCGCGCCGTTCGGCGCCTTCGTGGACCTGGGCGTGCACCAGGACGGCCTGATCCACGTCAGCCAACTCAGCCACAAGTTCGTCAACGACGCCCGCGAGGTGGTCAAGACGGGGCAGGTGGTCAAGGTCAAGGTGCTCGAGGTGGACCTGACGCGCAAGCGCATCTCATTGACCATGAAGCTGGATGCCACCGTGACGCCCAAGGGGGCCGCTCGCTCGGGCGACAACAGCTTCCGCCCCGCGCAGCTCCAGGAGCGCTCTGACCCCCGCGCCGGCCGAGAAGCGGCGGCCCCGGCCGGACAGGGCGCCATGGCAGCGGCGTTTGCCAAGTTGCAGGGGCGGCGTTGAGGTTCCTGGAGGCGCAGAAGGGCTGCTCTTGCAGCCTGTGCTCGTGTGTAAGGCGGACAGGGAACCGACAGGCCCTCCTGCGCCTGGCAGGCAACAATGTCGTCCCGCTGGACATCGTGAACCGCGTCTGGCGGGACGAAACTTCAGCGCCCACCTGAAGATGAAGTGCCTGTTTCCCCTGGAGACCTCCACATGGACCCCCGCCGCGTCAAACCCGAAAGCATCGCCGCCCAGGCCCTGGGCTGGGTGGATGAAAAGACCCGCGCCATCACGCCGGCCATCCACGTCTCCTCGACCTACTTGCGTGACCCCGACAACGAGTACCGCTCGGGCCGCGTCTACGCCCGTGCCGACAACCCCGCCTTCGACCAGGCCGAGGCCGTGATGACGCAGCTCGAAGAAGGCGCGCAGGCGGCGCTGTTCGCCTCCGGCATGGCCGCGGCCACGGCGGTGTTCCAGGCCCTGTCGCCTGGGGACCACGTGCTCGCGCCCAAGGTCATGTACTGGTCGCTGCGCAACTGGCTGATGAACTTCGCCACGCGCTGGGGCCTGAACGTCGAGCTGATCGACATGACCGACCCGGCTGCCGTCCAGGCCGCGGTGCGCCCGGGGGTCACCAAGCTGGTGTGGATCGAGACCCCGGCCAACCCGCTGTGGACCGTGACGGACATCGCGGCCACGGCCGAGATCGCCCATGCCGGCGGCGCCCTGTTGGCGGTGGATTCCACCGTGGCCTCGCCTGTGCTGACCCGGCCGCTGACCCTGGGGGCAGACATCGTCATGCACGCGGGCACCAAGTACCTCAACGGCCACTCCGATCTGGTGGCCGGCGTGCTGGTCACGCGCGAGGACAGCGAGTACTGGCGCCGCGTGAAGATGGTGCGCGCGCAGATCGGTGGCACCCTGGGCTCGTTCGAGGCCTGGTTGCTGCTGCGAGGCATGCGCACGCTGTACCTGCGCGTGCGCGCGGCCTCGCAGTCGGCGCAGCGCATTGCCGAGCATTTCCAAGGCCACCCGCTGGTGGAGGCCGTGCTCTACCCGGGCCTGCCCGGCGCCCACGGTCACAAAGTGGCGGTGCGCCAGATGCAAGGCGGCTTCGGCGGCATGATGTCCATCCGGGCCAAGGGCGGGGAGGCTGCAGCCATCGCCACGGCGGCGCACGTGGAGTTGTGGAAGCGGGCCACGTCCTTGGGCGGCACCGAGAGCCTGATCGAGCACCGCGCCAGCGTGGAGGGCGCCGGCACCCCGGCGCCGCCGGACCTGCTGCGCCTGTCCGTGGGCATCGAGGACGCGGGCGACCTCATTGCCGACCTGGAGCAGGCACTCCAGCGGGCGTATTCCTGACGCCAAGCTTTTGCACGACCGAAAAGGGTTCCCATGAAGCTCATCGACGACATCACCCTGGACGCGGCCGCCATGACGGCGCTGCGCCGCCGCATCCACGCCCACCCGGAGCTGGGCTTCGAGGAACAGCTCACCTCCGACCTGGTGGCTGAGCAGCTTCAGTCCTGGGGTATCGAGGTGCACCGCGGCTTGGCCAAGACCGGCGTGGTGGGCGTCGTCCACGGCCGGGACGGCGGCGCCTGCGGCCGCCGCATCGGCCTGCGCGCCGACATGGACGCGCTGCCCATGCAGGAGCACAACACTTTCGCTCACGCCAGCCGCCACCCCGGCACCATGCACGCCTGCGGGCATGACGGCCACACCGCGATGCTGCTGGCCGCGGCCCGGCATCTGGCCACCACGCGAGACTTCGACGGCACCGTGGTGCTGATCTTCCAGCCGGCGGAAGAGGGCCGTGGCGGTGCCCAGGCCATGGTGACCGAAGGCCTGTTTGAGCAGTTTCCCGTGGAGGCCGTCTTCGGCATGCACAACTGGCCCGGCCTGCCTGCTGGCGCCATCGCCTTCAGCCCCGGGCCCGTGATGGCCGGGGGTAGCACCTTCAAGGTGACGGTGAAGGGTGTGGGCGCGCATGCCGCCATGCCGCACCGGGGAGTGGATCCGGTGGTGGTGGCCGCGCAGCTCATTCAGGCCTTCCAGACCATCGTCAGCCGCAACAAGAAGCCGGTGGACACCGCCGTGCTGTCCATCACCTTGCTGCAAGCGGGCGAAGCCATCAACGTGATCCCGCCCACCTGCACCATGGAAGGCACGGTGCGCACCTTCACGGCCGAGGTGATGGACCTGGTGGCGCAGCGCATGGAAGACATCGCCCGCCACACCTGCGCCGCCTTTGGTGCCGAGTGCGACTTTGAGTTCAATCGCCGCGTGCCGGCCACCACCAACCACGAGCGTGAGGCGCTGTTCGCCGCCGAGGTGGCGCGCGAGGTGGTGGGGGCGGAGTTTGCCATCGAGCAGGAGCCGGTGATGCCCTCGGAAGACTTCTCCTACATGCTGCAGGCGCGGCCAGGCGCCTACGGTTTCATCGGCAACGGCGACGGCCTGCACCGCGAGATGGGCCACGGCGAAGGCCCTTGCACCCTGCACAACCCGAGCTACGACTTCAACGACGAGCTCATCCCCGTGGGCGCGAGCTACTGGGTGCGCCTGGTGCAGCGATGGCTGGGGCAGCCGCGCTGAGTCCACAAAGGCGCTCGCGCAGGCCCTTCGCTCCATGAAGGCGCTCCAGATCCACGCCGGGCCTCGCGCCGCAGCGGTGCTGCGCGAGCGGGGCCTGCGCCCGCAGGACATCCATCTGGTGCCTGGTGCAGCCGGGGGCCCCAAGGGGCTGGTGCTCAACCCGCTGGACCGTTATGTGTTCGGGCACTGGTTGACCGATGCGCCGCAGGTAGTGCATCTGGTGGGCGCCTCCATCGGCGCCTGGCGCATGGCTTGCGCCTGCCTGCCGGATGCCGAGGCGGCTCTTGCTCAGCTGGCCGAGGACTACGTCACCCAGACCTACGACCACGCCCCGGGCCAGCAGCCCACGGCCGAGGTGGTCAGCCACGCCTTCGGCCGCAAGATCGAGGAGCGGCTGGGCGTCCGCGCCCAGGAGGTCCTGTCCCACCCCCGCCGGCGCCTGCACGTCGTCACCAGCCACGGCCGGCATGTGCTGGGCCGGGAAGGGCGGCTGCGCACGCCGCTGGGCTACGCCGGTGCCTTCTTCGCCAACGCCTTGCACCGGCGCGCGCTGGGCGGGTGGCTGGAGCGCGTGGTCTTCAGCGATCCGCGGGACGCGCTGCCCCTGCCGCTGGACGACTTCCGCACCCGCCAGGCCCGGTTGGATGCCGCCAACCTCTCGCCCGCCATCCTGGCCAGCTGCTCCATCCCCTTCTGGCTGAAGGCGGTGCACGACATCCCGGGCGGCCCGCGCGGCGCCTACTGGGACGGCGGCATCACCGACTACCACCTGCACTGGCCCTACGCCGGCATGCAAGAGGGGCTGGTGCTGTACCCGCACTTCCAGCCCACGGTGGTGCCGGGCTGGCTGGACAAGGTGTGGCGTGCGCGGCACTGCGCCACGGCGGCCCTGGACAACCTTGTGCTGCTGTGCCCCAGCCCTGAGTGGGTGGCCACGCTGCCCGGCGCCAAGCTGCCCGACCGCAGCGACTTCAAGACCTACGCCCACGACGAGACCGCTCGTCAGCGGGTGTGGCGCACGGCGGTGGCCGAAAGCCAGCGCCTGGCCGATGAGTTTGCCGAGTGGGCCCTGCGCGGCAGCATCGAGCCGTTGCCCCTGCCCTGACTACAATCTCATGCCGATCAATCATGGCAGGCGCCGCAACAAGAGCAGGAAAGGCACGACGGGTTATGACACCGCGGACTACGACCTTCTTCCTCACCGAGGTTTGACCCCGGCCGCATCGTCACGTCCTGTCCCCAAGACCCACGAAGCGCGGCCTCCACCGCGCTTTTTTGTGGCCTGAATTTCCCGGAGATCCCCATGTTGAACATCACGCTGCCCGACGGCTCGCAACGTCAATTTCCTGCGCCGGTGACGGTGGGTGAGGTGGCCGCCTCCATCGGTGCCGGTCTGGCCAAAGCGGCGCTGGGCGGCAAGATGGACGGCCAGCTCGTGGACCTGAGCCACCGCATAGAGGCCGATGCCCGCCTGGCCATCGTCACCGACCGCGACGCTGACGGTCTGGAGATGATCCGCCACTCCACGGCGCACCTGTTGGCCTATGCCGTCAAAGAGCTGTTTCCCGAGGCGCAGGTCACCATTGGCCCGGTCATCGAACACGGCTTCTATTACGACTTCGCCTACAAGCGCCCCTTCACCCTCGAAGACCTGGCTGCCATCGAGGCCCGCATGGCGGAGTTGGCCCGCAAGGACGAGAAGGTGGAGCGCCGTGTGCTGCCGCGGGACGAGGCCGTGGCTTACTTCAAGGGCCTGGGCGAGCACTACAAGGCCGAGATCATCGCCAGCATCCCCGAGGGACAGGATGTCTCGCTCTACCGCGAGGGCGGCTTCGAGGATCTGTGCCGCGGCCCGCACGTGCCCAGCACCGGCAAGCTCAAGCACTTCAAGCTCATGAAGGTGGCCGGCGCCTACTGGCGCGGCGACCACCGCAACGAGATGCTGCAGCGCATTTACGGCACGGCCTGGGCCAGCAAGGAC
>JBILSM010000142.1:0-6916 GCA_044372085.1 Rubrivivax sp. | reverse complement strand
TCTTCGGCGCTGGGTGCGGCCAGCGCGTCGAGCTCGGCCAGGCGCTGCGGCGTGCGGCGGTAGCGCGCGGGTGCCAGCGGGTCCAGCACCACGCCGCCGGCCAGCGTGCGGCTGGCCGAGGCGTCGCGCAGCACCACGCGGTCGCCATGCCAGGCGCCCACGGGGGCCTGCAGCACCAGCTGCACGCGCGCGCCGGCGCCGGGGACGAGGCTGTCGCCATCGAGCACGGCCACGCTGCCCATCACCGCGGCCGAACCCAGGTGTACGTGCACCGGCGTGCCGCTGCGCAGCACGCGTGTTTCGGCCTGCCACAGGTGCAGCTGCACGTCGATGCGTTGCGTGGCCAGCGCAGCGGCCGGTGCCACCAGCCACTGGCCGCGCTGCACCCGCTCTTTGGCCACGCCGGCCAGCGCCACGGCGCAGCGTTGGCCCGCACCGGCCTGCGTGACGGCGCGGTTCTGCGCGTGCAGGCTGCGCACCCGCACGGCTTCGTCTTGCGCGCCAGGCGGCACCAGGCGCAGCTCGTCGCCCGCGGCCACCTGCCCGGCGTGGGTGGTGCCGGTGACGACCGTGCCCACGCCATCCAGCGTGAAGGCGCGGTCGATCGCCAGGCGGAAGGCCGGGCCGCTGTTCTGCTGCGCGGCGATCGCGGCCCCGGCTGCGTGCTCGGCGGCGGCCTCGCGCAGCAGGCTGCGCAAGGCCTCGACGCCCAGGCCGCTGGGCGCAGCCACGGTCAGCACGGGGCAGTCTTGCAGCGTGGAGCCGATCAGCAGCGCCTGCGCTTCGGCCTGCACGGCCAGCAGGCGTTCGGCGTCCACGCGGTCGGCCTTGGTGATGACGACCGCGCCGCGCTGCAGCCCCAGCAGCGAGAGCACGGCCAGGTGTTCGCGCGTCTGCGGCATGGGGCCGTCGTCGGCGGCCACCAGCAGCAGCGCGAAATCGATGCCCGTGGCGCCAGCCAGCATGGTGTGCACGAGGCGTTCGTGCCCGGGCACGTCGATGAAGCCAATGCGTTCCACGCCCGGGCCGGCTTCCATGAAGGCATAGCCCAGCTCGATGCTGATGCCACGCTGCTTTTCTTCGGGCAGGCGGTCGGTGTCCACGCCGGTGAGCGCGCGCACCAGCGTGGTCTTGCCGTGGTCGATGTGTCCTGCGGTGCCGACGATCATGGGCGGGTACGGAGGGGCTGGGCTGCCATCGCCCCTGGGGGGACGATGGCACCGCGAAGGTCGGTGTGCGCTTTACTTGATGAGACCTGCACTGCGGCCGGCGGCCTCCAGGCCCTTGTAGTTCTCGACCTGGGTGGGGATGAAGCGCGTGGCGCGCGCCAGGCCCAGGATCTCCTTGCCCTCGGGGTTGTCGGCGCTCAGGGCCAGCAGCGCCTTCTGTACGCGCTCGCGCTGCGCGGCGGGCATGTCGGCATGCACCGACCAGTTGTAGTTGAAGTAGGGCGGCGTCGTGTAGAAGACATCGACCTTGCTCGTATCGACCCGGCTCTCGCTCACGAACTTGCGCCACACGGTGATGTCGAGCGCGGCGGCGTCGACGCGGCCGCTGACCACCGAGGCGATGGTGGCGTCGTGCGCGCCGGAGAAGGCCACGCGCTTGAAGTCGCGCTCGGGCTCGATGCCGGCGGCCAGCAGGAAGCTGCGCGGCATCAGGTGGCCCGAGGTGCTGCTGGCCGAGCCGAAGCTGACCTGCTTGCCCTTCAGGTCTTCGAGCTTGGTGATGCCCGAGCCCTTCTGCGTGATGAAGACCGAGCGGAACTGGGTGTCTTCCTCGCGCTGCGCGATGGGGATGACCTTGTCGCCCGAGCGCAGCTTGGCCTGCACGAAGGTGAAGCCGCCGAACCACACCATGTCGACCTGCTTGTTCACCAGCGCCTCCACCGCGGCGGGGTAGTCGCTCACGGGCACGAACTCGACCTTGGTGCCGAGCGTGCGCTCCAGGTACTTTACCAGCGGGCCGAACTTGCGGATCTGCTCGCTGGCGGCTTCCTCGGGGATGGTGGTCACCTTGAAGACGGCTTGCGCCTGGGCCAGCGTGGCGGCGGTCAGTGCCGTGGTAGCCAGGGCCAGGGTGGCGAGCAGGCGCGCCCCACGGGCGACGCGGTGGAAGAACGGGGTCATGGTCAGGGGTCCTTGTGCAGCGGGGGGGACTGTGGCGGCGCGCTGTGGTGTGGCCCTGGCGCTGCGCCGCCAACAGGCGCGCGAGGGCGGGTTGAGGGCAACCAGGGGTTTCACGACAGGGCCTGCTGCAGGCGCGCCAGTTGCGAAAGCAGGTCGCGCGGTTCCTCCAGTCCGCGCAGGTCGAGCAGCAGCCGGTCCTCGGCGATGCGGCCCACCACGGGCAAGGGCAAGGCGCGCAGCGCGGTGGCCAACTCGTCCAAGGCACGCCCCGCGCCCTTCTTGTGCGCTGGCGCCAACGCAAGGCCGGCCGAGGGCAGGCGATCGACAGGCAGCGAGCCCGAGCCGATCTGGCCCAGCAGATCGA
Organism: Rubrivivax sp.; assembly: GCA_044372085.1. Taxonomy (GTDB): domain Bacteria; phylum Pseudomonadota; class Gammaproteobacteria; order Burkholderiales; family Burkholderiaceae_C; genus Rubrivivax. Next base: position 4,423 of record JBILSM010000142.1, on the reverse strand, counting down.
CCACCCGCACCTCGAAGCGCGGCGCCACGGCTGCAGCCACGGCGGGCTGCAGTTCGGTGGCCAGCGCGCGCAGGCTCTCGGCCGTGCGCGTGAGCAGGCGCAGCGTGGGCAGGTCTTGCGCCAGGCGTTCGGGCCGCAGGTACAGGCGCAGCGTGGCTTCGAGCGCGGCCAGCGGCAGCTTGCTCATGCGCAGCGCGCGCTTGAGCGGGAACTTGCGGATGCGCGCAATCGCCGCCTTGCTGCCGACGATCAGACCCGCCTGCGGGCCGCCGAGCAGCTTGTCGCCGCTGAAGGTGACGACATCGCAGCCCGCGGCCAGCTTCTCTTGCGGCGTGGGCTCGCGCGGCAGGCCGTAGGCGGCCAGGTCGACCAGCGAGCCGCTGCCCAGGTCGCTGGCCAGCGGCAGGCCCTTGGCGTGGGCGATGGTGGCAAGCTCGGCCTCGTCAACGGCCTGCGTGAAGCCCTGCACCACGTAGTTGCTGGTGTGCACCTTCATCAGCAGCGCGGTGCGTTCATTGATGGCGCCAGCGTAGTCGTGCGGGTGGGTGCGGTTGGTGGTGCCCACTTCCACCAGCGTGGCGCCAGCCGCGGCCATCACATCGGGCATGCGGAAGGTGCCGCCGATCTCCACCAGCTCGCCGCGCGAGACGATGCACTCCTTGCCGCGCGCCAGCGCCGCGATGGTGAGCAGCACCGCGGCGGCGTTGTTGTTGACGATGGTGGCCGCCTCGGCACCCGTCAGCATGCACAGCAATTCTTCGACGAGGCTGTCGCGGTCGCCACGCCCGCCGCTGGCGAGGTCGTATTCCAGGTTGTTGGGGCCGGCCATCATCGCCAGCACCTGCTGCAGTGCGCTGTCGGCCAGCAGCGCGCGACCCAGGTTGGTGTGGATGACGGTGCCGGTGAGGTTCAGCACCCGGCGCATGTTGGGCGCCAGGCGGGCCTGTACTCGGGCGGCCAGGGCCCGCAGCAGCGCCGGCATCTGCACGGCGCTGTGCGCGAGCGTGCCGGCCAGCGCAGCGCTGCGCTGGGTGTCGAGCAGCGCACGCGCCTGCGCGGCCACCAGCGTGTGGCCGTGTTCGGCCACCAGGGCCGCCGCTTCGGGTTCTCGCAGCAGGCGGTCGACGCCTGGGAGATCCTTCGGGCTGGCCTTGGAACCGTCGACGACGGATTCGGCGGGCCGCACCATCAGGGCGCCTCGGGGTCGGGCGGCGGCGCCGCGCTGGTCTCTTCGGCGGGGTCGCCGAAGAGCAGCATCAGGTTCAGGCCGTGGCGGTGGTAGCCGGCCTCGGACACCAGCAGGTCCAGCGTGAGGCTGGCGAGGTCGTCGGCCAGCGGCTCCACCATCGGGTCGCGGTCGCTGTGCACGATCTTGAGGTAGTGGCCGCACTCGTCGCAGGTTTCGGCCTGCAGCACGGCCTGGGCGGCGCGGCTGCTGCCCTGGTCGTCGGCATCGGCAGTGTCGAGCGACTGGTAGGCCAGGCTCTTCTCCGACAGGCAGTGCGGGCACTTGATGCGCACCATGTGCCACTCGGTGCTGCACAGGCCGCAGTGCAGATAGCGTTGGCCCAGCGATTCACCGGAAGAGCGCGTGACGCTGGCCACCGGGCGGCTGCCGCAGCAGGGGCAGGCGCTTGGATCGTCGATGCGGCCGAAGGGCTGGCCATGGGCCGGCGCGTGGGCCAGGCCATGGGTCTGCACTTTCAGCACCAGTTCGGTGAAGCAGCATTGCAGAGCCGCGGCGAGGAGGGGTGCGCAGGCCAGGTCCAGGCCCGTCATCACGCCGTGCAGCAGCGCATCGGCCTGGCGTTCGAGGAAGACCTCGTCGGCCGCGGCCAGGGTGTCCAGCGTGGGCAGCACGCCGGCCGGTGCGTTGCCGCGCAGATCGGCCACCAGCGCGCGCAGCACGCCGTGCCAGGCCGGGTCACGCGGCCAGTCGGTCGCCAGCATCGGGGGCACGCCCGCGCGGGCGGCACGGTCGAGTGCCTCGCGGTCAGGCAGGGGCAGCGTGGGCATGCGCGCCAGCTGGCGCTGCTGGGCCTGCGCCAGATCGGCCATGAAGTCGAGGAAGTCGCCCATCGCGTGGCCACGCGCCAGCTGGCGCAGCCGCATCGCGCGTTCGGCGAAGACGGTGCTGCGTTCGGGCAGGCGCAGGAAGGGCGTTTCGCCACCCGCGCGGGCGGCGATCTCTTCGGGGGACATCACCCGCACGGTGGCCGTGACTGGACTCAATGTTTCTCCTGGACAGGAAAAGCGGGCGCTGACAACGCGCCCTCTGGGTGGGTGGGACTCAGGGTCCCTTGGTCATGTCCCGATACCACAGGGCATGGTTGGCCTTGGCCCAGCCTTCGGTGACCGTGCCGCGCGTCATTGCGCGCGCTGTGCCTTTGACCCAGATAACGGCGTACACATGCATGATCGTCGCCGCGATCAGCACCACCGCTGAGACGGCATGCAGCAGCAGACCGATGCGTTGCACTTCGATGGGGAAGAACGGCGAGAACCAGGGCCGCCAGAAGAGGAAGCCCGAGAGCAAGAGTACCGCCAGGCTGACGGCCATGGCCCAGAACACCAGCTTTTGGCCATAGTTGTACTTGCCCACGGGGGACATGCCGGCCTTGTTGCCCTTGAGCATCTCACCCATGTGCTTCTTCCACTCGCGATCGGCGTCGTTGACGACGTTGTCGCGCCAGAGCTTGAGGAACAAGCCCAGGAAGCCCACCACCATCAGCACGCCCAGAAAGGGATGCAGGATGCGCGCCCAAGAGCCACCGCCGAAGAGGTGCACCAGGAAGAACAGCGAAGGATGGAAAAGAGCCAGGCCCGAGAGCCCGGCCAGCATGAACATCAACGCGATGAACCAATGGTTCATGCGGTCGCTGTCCTTGTAGCGTTGCAGCATCTTCTGAGCCATCACGCGTCCTCCTTCTCGGGCTTGCCGGCGTCAGCCGTCTTCTCTTCGATGGGGCCCACCTTCATGTAGTGGAAGAAGCCCGCCACCACCGCGCCCAGCATGCCGGCCAGGGCCAGCGGCTTGGCGATGCCCTTCCACAGCGAGACCATGGGGCTCACGCTCGGGTTCTGCGGAAGGTCCACCAGCGCCGTGTCGTTGGCGTGCTTCATTACGTACATGACGTGCGTGCCGCCCACGCCCGCCGGGTTGTAGAGCCCGGCGTTCTGGAAGCCGCGTTCCTTCAGCTCTGAAGCGCGCTTCTCGCCATAGGCCACCATGTCGTCCTTGGTGCCGAAGGTGATGGCGCCCGTCGGGCAGGTCTTCACGCAGGCCGGCTCCAAACCCACTTCCACCCGGTCGGAACACAAGGTGCACTTGTAGGCCTTGTTGTCCTTCTGGCTGATGCGGGGCACGTCGAAGGGGCAGCCCTTGACGCAGTAGCCGCAGCCGATGCAGTGCTCGCTGATGAAGTCGACGATGCCGTTGCTGTACTTGACGATCGCCCCGGGCGAAGGGCAGGCCTTCAGGCACCCGGGGTCCTCGCAGTGCATGCAGCCGTCCTTGCGGATCAGCCATTCGAGGTTGCCCGCGCTGCCATCGGCCCGCTTGGGTTCGACCTCGAAGAACTTCATCACCGTCCAACTGCTCGGCGTGAGGTCGCTGGGGTTGTCGTAAACGCCCACCGTTTCGCCGATGTCGTCCCGCAGGTCGTTCCAGTTCATGCAAGCCACCTGGCAGGCCTTGCAGCCGATGCACTTGGACTCGTCGATGAGCTTGGCGACTTGCGGGGCGCTGTTGCGCACCTGCGGCGGGGGCAGCGTGGTGGCCGAGCGTGCGACCACGTTCTGGTTTTGCAAACTGCTCATGTCAGGCCACCTTCTCGATGTTCACCAGGAACGCCTTGAACTCAGGGGTCTGAGAGTTGGCGTCGCCGACAAAGGGGGTCAGCGCATTGGCCAGGTAGCCGTTCTGCGTGACGCCCTTGAAGCCCCAGTGGATGGGGATGCCGACGTGGTGCACGGCCTTGCCGTTGACCTGCATGGCCACCATGCGCTTGGTGACCACGCACTTGGCCACGACTTCGCCGCGGTTGCTGCGGACCTTGACCATGTCGCCCTGCTTGATGCCCTTCTCCTTGGCCAGCGCTTCGCCGATCTCGACGAAGGGTGCCGGCTGGGTGATGGCATTGCTCTTGGCGTGTTTGGTCCAGAAGTGGAAGTGCTCGGTCAGCCGGTAGGTGGTGGCGGCGTAGGGGAACTCCTCTTTCTTGCCGAAGGCCTCCAGATCGCCCTTGTAGACCCGCGCGGCCGGGTTGCTGACGGCCTTGGGGTTGGTGGGGCACATCAGGTTCACACCCACCGGCGTTTCGAAGGGCTCGTAGTGCTCGGGGAAGGGGCCTTCGCTCATGCCCACGGCGTGCAGACGGGCCACACCCTCGGGGTTCATGATGAAGGCGCCCACACCCTGGTC
>JBILSM010000141.1:0-6922 GCA_044372085.1 Rubrivivax sp. | reverse complement strand
CGCTTACTGCGAAGCCGCCTTCGACACCGGCAACACCGACGTCATCCAGTTCACGCTGAGCAGGTCCTGACCATGATGACTGTGCACAAGACCATGCAAGGCCTCTCAGGACGCAGCATGCCTGCCCCAACGGACACGGCCGCCCGTCGGCGTGTGCTCGCCGCCTTGATGCTGGCCACCGTCCCGGCACTTCGGGCCCAGGGCGCAGCACCCAAGGAACTGCTGGGCGAGTGGCCCGCCGTTCACCTGCAAGGGCAGGGACGCTTGCGCTTCCTGGGCCTGCAGGTCTACGACATCCGCCTGTGGACCACCGAGCCCGCCTTGCCGGCGCAGGACTGGCCTGGCAAGGCCCTGGCGCTGGAGATCGAGTACGCACGCACCTTCGCGGCGCGGATGATCGCTGAACGTTCGCTGGACGAAATGCGGCGCTCCGGTCCCGTGGCGGCCGATGTGGCGGACCGCTGGCTGCGCACCATGTCGCAGGTGTTTCCCGACGTGAAACCCGGTGACCGCATCACGGGGGTGCACCGCCCAGAGGGGCTGACCCGCTTCTTCCACAACGGCAGCCTTCGCGGGGAGGTGCGCGACGCCGAGTTCACGCGGCGCTTCTTCGGGATCTGGCTCGGCGAGAGCACCTCCGAACCTTCACTGCGCGACAGCCTGCTGGGAAGACGATGAACCCTCCCGAGTCCCCGGCGGTGGCTGCCCAGGCCCCGGCGGGCCCCGCCCTGCAAAGCCGTGCGGATCAGGCCCCCGCGGCCTGGAAGGGGGGCTGGCGCCAGGGGCTGAGCTACGGCGGGTTGGGCCTGCCCCTGGCTTTCGTGGCATTGCCGTTGTACGTGGTGCTGCCCAACCACTACGCCACGACCTTCGGCATCCCGCTGGCCACCCTGGGCACCCTGCTGCTGGCGGCCCGCCTGCTGGATGCGGTGGCCGACCCGTGGATCGGCCATGCGGTGGACCGCTGGTTCATCACCGGGCTGCGTCGCCTGGCGCTGGCTGGGGTGGTCGCTGCCGCGGTGCTGGCGCTGGGGTTCCGGGGCCTGTTCTTCCCGACCGTGACGGGCCAGGCCGCGCTGTTGTGGTGGTGCGGCGGGGTGCTGGCGGTCACTTACCTGGCCTACAGCGTGCTGTCAGTGATCCACCAGGCCTGGGGCGCCCGCCTGGGGGGGGATGAAGCCCAACGCGCCCGCATCGTCAGCTGGCGCGAGGCCCTGGCTCTGGTGGGCGTGCTGGTGGCCAGTGTGTTGCCCTCGGTGGCCGGGCTTGAAGTCTCCACGGCGGTATTTGCAGGGCTGCTGGCTCTGGCGATGGCTGCCGCAACGTGGGCCCCGCGTCCCGCGGCCTCGGGCGGCCCGGCCGCGCCGCAGGCACGGGCCGAGGCTCAGACGCAGACGCAGACGCGGCCCTTGGCAGACACGTCATCGCCCTGGCGTACGCCGGGATTTCGCCGCCTGCTGGCGGTCTTTCTGCTCAACGGCATTGCCAGCGCGGTGCCTGCCACGCTGGTGCTGTTCTTCATCCGGGACCGCCTGCAGGCCCCGGCCTTCGAGCCCCTGTTCCTGGCCAGCTACTTCGCCGCGGGTGCCTTGTCCATGCCGCTGTGGGTGCGCCTGGTGCAGCGCCTGGGTCTGGCCCGGGCCTGGCTGGCGGGCATGGTGCTGGCGGTGGCGGCGTTCGCCTGGGCCGCTGTGCTGGACACGGGCGACGTGGTCGGCTTCACCGCCGTGTGCATCGCCAGCGGCATGGCGCTGGGGGCTGACCTGGCACTTCCCGGCGCCCTGCTGGCGGGGGTGATCCAGCGTGCCGGGCACGCCGGACGCCTGGAGGGCCGCTACTTCGGTTGGTGGAACTTCGCCACCAAGCTCAACCTGGCGCTGGCCGCAGGCATTGCGCTGCCCCTGCTGGCGGCCTTCGGCTACCAACCCGGCGGACGTGATGCCCAGGCGCTGCAGGCCTTGACCATCGCCTATTGCCTGTTGCCCTGCGCCCTCAAATTGGCCGCCGCCGGCCTGCTCCATGTGCTTTGGATCCGACCAGGAGAACCCCGATGACCACACGACGATTCTGGGCCGCTGCGGCGGCCACCACCCTGGCCCTGGCCGCCATCGGCCCCTTGAGCGGATGTGCCAGCGCCCCGATGCCCGCTGACTACGCCAGCGAGAAACCGGTGCTGGACCTGAAAACCTACTTCAACGGCGAGTTGACCGCACACGGCATCTTCACTGACCGCTCGGGGAAGGTGGTGCGCCGCTTCACCGTGGCCATGACCGGCACCTGGAAAGGCGCCGAGGGCACGCTGGACGAGCGCTTCACCTACAGCGACGGCACGACCGAGCGCCGCGTGTGGCGCCTGACCGACCTCGGCAACGGCCGCTGGAAGGGCCAGGCTGACGACGTGGTGGGCGAAGCAGCCGGGCAGGCCGCCGGCAACGCCCTGAACTGGGCCTACACCCTGCGCCTGCCCGTGGACGGCCAGGTGTACGAGGTGCAGTTCGACGACTGGATGTACCTGATGGACGAGCGCGTGATGCTCAACCGCGCCGTGATGAGCAAGTTCGGCATCCGCCTGGGCGAAGTGACGCTGTCCTTCTACAAGCGATGACCCACCCCTCCCCCTTGGGAACACCATGCCGCTGAACCCTCCCATGACCCACTGGTCCGGGCGCACCGCCTGGCTGGTGGGCGCCTCCACCGGCATCGGCCGGGCCACGGCCGCCCGCCTCCATGCGTTGGGCGCGCAGGTCATCGTGAGTGCGCGAAGTGCCGCTTCGCTGGAAGCGTTCACGGTGGCACACCCCGGCAGTGAAGCCATCGCGCTGGATGCCACAGACCGCGAAGCATTGCGCGCCACCGCCGCCGGCGTGGTGGCGCGGCACGACCGCATCGACCTGGTGGTGTACTGCGCCGGCACCTACGCACCCATGCGCGCGACGGAGTTCAACCTGGAGGTGGCGCTGCAGCACCAGCAGGTGAATTACGTCGGCGCGCTGTACCTGCTGGATGCGGTGCTGCCTCATCTGCTGGCCCAGGCCCGCGCCGGCCAGGGCGGCCACCTGAGCCTGGTGTCCAGCGTGGCCGGTTACCGAGGGCTGCCCAAGTCCCTGGCCTACGGGCCCACCAAGGCCGCGCTGATCCACCTGGCGCAGACCCTGTACCTGGACCTGCACCCGTTGGGACTGGGCGTGTCGGTGGTGAACCCGGGGTTCGTGCAGACGCCGCTGACCGCCCAGAACGAGTTCCACATGCCGGCGCTCATCACGCCAGAGCAGGCCGCCGATGAAATGCTGCGCGGCTGGCAGCGCGGCGAGTTCGAGATCCACTTCCCCAAACGCTTCACGCGCGTGCTCAAGGCCCTGGGCCTGCTGCCCGATGGCCCGTATTTCGCCGCCGTGCGGCGGGCCACGGGCCTGTGAGTACCCCGCGCAGCCGCTCTCCGGCACAGCGGCCCCTTGCCTGGACACGACATGGCCCCCACCGACGACCCCCGCACCGCACGCGTGATCGCACTCTTCGAGGCACTGACGCCCGCCGACCTGCCGCGTCTGGGTGAGTTCTACGCACCCGACGCGCGCTTCAAGGACCCGTTCAACGAAGTTCAGGGCGTGCCGGGCATCCAGGCGGTGTTCGAGCACATGTACGTCTCCCTGCACGAGCCTCGATTCGTCGTGCGCGAGGCCATCGTGCAAGGCGGGCAGTGCTTCCTCGTGTGGGACTTCCTGTTCCGCTTCAAGCGCTTTTCGTCCGAGCCGCAGTGCATTCGGGGCGGGTCCCATCTGCAATACGGCGCCGATGGCCGCATCACGCTGCACCGCGACTACTGGGACACGGCCGAGGAGTTGTACGAGAAGCTGCCGGGCGTGGGGGCGCTGATGCGCTGGCTCAAGCGCCGGGCGCGCACCTGATTCGGCCTCAGCGCTGGCCCTCGGTCAGCGCGTCAACCTGGAACGTGCCGGTCTTGTCCACCAGCCAGATCTCGCGCCACACCGCCGTGCCGCCAGCCATGCGCACCGGGGGCGGAAACGGGGCTGCGCGGCGAATGAGCGAGACCACCCAGGGCGTGACCTCCTTGGCCGCCGCCGGAGGCCGAACCACCTTGACGTTGACCACCTGACCTTCGGCGTCCACCTCCGCCTCGGTGATCATCACCGCGTACATCATGGGGGGCATCTTGCCCTTGTGGATGCGACTGGGAAACGCCGCATAGACATGCCGCGCCGCGTCCAGGCGGTAGGCTTGGCCGTCCGCGGCCTCTGACGAGGCGGGCACCTGGGTGATGGCAGGCGACGGCACCTGGGCGAATTGCGCCTGAGCCGCCGAGACCGCCCCCACCAACGCCAAGGCACTCAGGCGCGCCTTCCAGCCCTCACCACCCACCATGCACCGAGTTCCTCTGCAGTGTCATCGGGCTGAGCGCAGAGCCCCTGGCCTGCGGCGCCCCATCCGGGATCGGTGGCAAGCGTAATCGAAGTGCGGGCCGCAGCCTACCAGGGTTGTCCCAGCCCCGGCCGGCGGCACGTGCTGGCAGCGCGTCGGCTCAGCGCAGCCAGCCCTTGCGCCGGAAGTACAGGAAAGGCGCGGCCACCGAAGCGGCCATCAGCGCCAGGGCAAAGGGGTAGCCCCAGGCCTGGTCCAGCTCGGGCATGTGCCTGAAGTTCATGCCGTAGATGCTGGCAATCAGGGTGGGCGGCAGCAAGGCCACGCTGGCCACCGAGAAGATCTTGATGATCTTGTTCTGGTTGATGTTGATGAAGCCGACGGTCGCGTCCATCAGGAAGTTGATCTTGTCGAACAGGAAGGCCGTGTGCGAGTCCAGCGAGTCGATGTCGCGCAGGATCTGCCGCGCCTCCTCGAACTGCTCGGCGTTGAGCATGCGGCTGCGCATCATGAAGCTCAGCGCCCGGCGCGTGTCCATCACGTTGCGGCGGATGCGGCCGTTCAGGTCCTCTTCCTTGGCAATGGCCGACAGCGCTTCACCCGCAGTGGCGTCATTGACATCTTCCTTCAGCACCCGGGCACTCACGCGCTCCAGATGGTCGTAGATGCCCTCCAGGGCGTCGGCGGAGTACTCGGCATCGGCGTCATAGAGCTTGAGCAGCACATCCTTGGCGTCCTCGATCAAGGCCGGAATGCGCCGGGCGCGCAGGCGCAGCAGGCGAAATACCGGCAGGTCCTCCTCGTGCACCGAGAACAGCACGCCCTCCCGCAAGATGAAGGCCACGCGCACGTTGCGCGAGGGCTTGCCGTCGGGGCCGTCCTCGCTGTCGATGAGGAAGTCCGAGCGGATGTGCAGTTCGCCGTTGTCCTCTTCGTAGAAGCGCGCAGACTCTTCCAGGTCGTCGTCCACGGCGTCATCGGGGATGGACAGACCAAAGCGCTGGTTGACCCAGGCCTTTTCCTCGCGGCTGGGGGACTCAAGGTCCACCCACACCGGCTGCAGGCCCGCCAGGGCCTCGAGGGTGTCGATATCGTGCTGGATGAGCCGGCCGTGGGCCAGCGTGAAGACGTTGAGCATCGCGTTCTCCGACGCCGGCTCAGGGGCCGGCGGCGTGGGGTTCAGGAGGTGGGTACCGCCTCGCCCCGGGCAGGCTCGCCTCTGCTCAAGACAGAAGGGCCGCGATGCCGAAGCGGACGGTCACCGAGGGTGAGGCTGGTCCAAGAAACGTCTCCGAAATGGGAACGCGCGATTATGGACCTGCACGCCCGCCAGGCCCACCAACAGGGGCGCGAGATGCATCTGGTGACAGGCCCTCGGCGAAAGCCACGCGACAATTCTCTGAATGTGGCCTTTGAGAAACAGCCCACCCAACAGCCTGGTGGCGCCCATGCAAACGAAACCGGCGGAACGCTGGACCTGGACCGCGTCGACCGAGACCGCCGCGCTGGTGCTGAGCCTGTTCTGGCTGCTGTCGGCCAACCGCACTTTCCTGGGCACCGCCCTGAAGGACCATGGGTGGGGAGATGCCAGCGCGTGGGGCTTTGCGCTGGCACTGGCGGTGATGCTGCTGGCGCTGCACTTCCTGCTCCTGGCTCTCGTGGGCCTGCGCCACGCCTTCAAACCCCTGGCCGCCCTGCTGATCGTGGGCACGGCCTTCGCCAGCCACTTCATGGACCGCTTCGGCGTGTACCTGGACCCGCCCATGCTGCGCAACGTGCTGCGCACCGACACCAAGGAAGCGGGCGAACTCTTCAGCTGGCCCCTGCTGCCGCATCTGGCCTGGCAGGCCGGCCTGCCGCTGCTGGCACTGTGGCGGCTGCGGCTGGTGCGGCGCCCCTGGACACGCGCCGCGGTGGTGCGCGCCGGGGCCTTGTTGGTCGCCGCTGCGGTGATCGTGGCTGCAATCCTGGCCGTGTTCCAGCCCTTCTCTTCGCTCATGCGCAATCAGAAGGATCTGCGGTACCTGATCACGCCGGCCAACTACCTGTGGTCGCTGGGCAGCGTGCTGGCGGCTGATGCCAAGGGCGCGGCCGCGCCGCGCCAGGCGATCGGTCTTGACGCCACCCAGGGCCCGGGTTGGGCGCAGCGCACCCGGCCCACCGTGCTGGTGTTCGTGGTGGGCGAGACCGCACGGGCCGCCAACTGGGGGCTGTCGGGTTACGCCCGCCAGACCACCCCGGCGCTGGCCGCCACCCCTGATGTCATCAATTTCGCGCAGGTGACGAGCTGCGGCACCAACACCGAGGTGTCACTGCCTTGCATGTTCGCCCCTGTGGGGCGCCGCGCCTACGACGAGGGCCGCATCCGCGGCAACGAGTCATTGCTGCATGTGCTGGCCCATGCCGGCCTGGGCGTGCAGTGGGTGGACAACCAGTCCGGCTGCAAAGGCGTGTGCGAAGGGTTGCCCACCGCCTTCGTCAAGGACTGGAGCCCGCCTGGGCTGTGCGCAGACGGGCGCTGCCTGGACGAAGGCCTGCTGCATGG
>JBILSM010000048.1:0-20998 GCA_044372085.1 Rubrivivax sp. | reverse complement strand
GAGGTCTTCGGGGGAGGCGAGGCCGAGGCCGCCGTCTTCCTGAAGTCGCAGCAGGAACTGTGGGGCAAGGTCGTGCGTGATCGCCGCATCACCCGTGACTGAACCGGCGGGATCGCTCGTCGATGCCGGCGCTGCGGGCTGGGACTGTCATGTGCATGTCTTTGACGCCGCCGCGTCCGTGCGCCCCGGGCACTATGTGCCCCGGCACAGCCCGCTGGTCGCGATCGAGCAGCAGGCCCGGATTCACGGCATCGGGCACCTCGTGCTGGTGCAACCCAGCGTCTACGGTACCGACAACGCCGTGATGCTGCGGGCGCTGGCGGCGGCACCGGGCCGTCACCGGGGTGTCGCGGTGGTCGATGCCGGCATCACCGACCGTGAGCTTGACCGCCTTCACGGTGCCGGTGTGCGGGGCGTGCGTTTCAATCTCGTGTCACCTGCGGGCCATGAAGGTGACGTGGCACCTGCGCTGATGCGGCTGGCGCCTCGGCTGCGCGAGCGCGGCTGGCATGTGCAGTGGTACGTGAGGGCGCAGGAACTGCCCCGCCTGGTGAGCTGGCAGATGCAGACAGGCCTTGGCTTCGTGCTCGACCATCTTGCGGGCCTGGGGGCCGACATCCCCGAGATCCATCCCGCCTGGGAGGCGGCAAAGGCGCTGGCCGCTGCCGGCGCGTGGATCAAGCTGTCGGGCTGGTACCGCCTGGGTGCGGCAGAGCCCTATACCGTGCTGCAGCCCCACATCCAGCGTGTTGCCGCCCTGTTCGGGCCGCGCATGGTCTGGGGCTCGGACTGGCCGCACACCAGCTTCCCGCCCGAGCGCCTGCCGCCTTACGAGTCGACCTTGCTGGCCGTGCGGTCAGTGTTGAACGCCTCGCAACTCCAGGCCGTCCTGCACGAGCAGCCCGGCCAGCTCTATGGCTGAAGACCATGCGCCCGATTACCCCTGCCGCTACCGCTGCTGCAGGCGCCGGCCGCGGAGGGCGGGCTAAAGCTCCAGCGTCATGAACACGCTGAACGGGTCCGGCGCGTAGTCGCCAAACGGCCCGCAGTACACGAAGCCGAAGCGCTCGTACAGGCGCTGCGCAGGCTGGAAGGGCTCTGTAGTGCCGGTTTCCAGGCTCAGGCGCTGCATGCCCCGGGCACGTGCATCCTCGATCAGGTGCGCGAGCAGCGCACGGCCGGCGCCTCGGCCGCGCAGGTGGCGCGGCGTGCGCATGGACTTCACCTCGCCATGCCCGTTGCCCAGGTCCTTCAACGCCGCCGAGCCCAGCAGCAACGGGCCCTCCCAGGCCGTCCAGAAGGTGATGGCGGGCACCCGCAGACGGTCCAGGTCCAGCGCGTGCACGCTTTCCGGAGGCGACCAGGCGTACATGTCGTCCAGGTGCTCCTGCAGCAGGGCGTGTACCTGCGGGCGGCTCAGGTCGTCGATCTCGATGTGCATGGGGTGGCTTCGGAAGGGACCAGGCCGTGCTCGATGGCGTAGGCGGTCAGGGCCTCAGGACTGGTCAAGGCCAGCTTCTCATGAATGCGTGCGAGGCTGTTCATCACCGTCTTGGGCGCCAGTCCGATCTGCTCGGCGATGTCGGCCACGCCCAGACCCGCGGCCAGGCGGCGCAGGATGTGCAGTTCGCGGTCGGACAACTGCGCGTGGCGGGGCACGGCGACATCCCCGCTCAGGGTCAGGACCACGCGTTCGGTCAGCGCCGCGGGTACGTGGGCCCCGCCGCCGGCCACCCTGCGCACGGCGGCCACCAGTTCCTCGGCCGCCCGGTCCTTGGCGATGTAGCCATTCGCCCCGGCCTTGAAGGCCCGCAGGGCGTAGGCCTCTTCGGCATGCATGCTCAGCATCAGCAGCGGCATGCGCAGGCCCTGGGCGCGCAGCGCACGCACCAGTTCGATCCCGTTCATGTCGGGCATGGACATGTCCACGATGCCGATGTCAAAGGTCTGCACCGCCAGGAGGTCCAGCGCCGCCTGCGCGCCCGGCGCGCTGTGCACCTGCCACTTCTCATCGGCGCCGGTCAGGATCCGGATCAAGCCCTCACGCACCGTCGCATGATCGTCCACCACCAGCACCTTCAAGGGGGAGGTCACGCCGACCCTTCTGCGGTGTCGATGGGCAGGCGCACGGTCATCCGGGCGCCGCTGCCCGGGGCGTTCTCCAGGACGAGCGTGCCGCCGCACAGGTTCACGCGCTCGAGCAGGCCGCGCAGGCCCCAGGAGTCGGTCCGCTCCAGGGCGTCCTCGGGCAGCCCGACACCGTTGTCCTCCACCTTCAGCACGGTCTCGCGGCCCTGGGTCCGCAGGTCGATGCTCACGTCCGTGGCGTGCGCATGGCGGGCCACGTTGGTCAGGGCCTCTTGCACGATGCGGTACAGCGCCGTGGCCACGCTGGGCTGGATCGGCGGATCGGCTTCATCGTGCCGGACGGTGACCTCGATGCCCATGCGGGCGGCTGCCGTGCGCGCCAGAGACTCCACCGCGGCATTCAGGCCCAGGTCGTCCAGCATCAACGGCCGCAGGTCGTCGGAGATTCGACGCACGGCCACCATGGTCTCGTCGATCAGGGCCTTCATGGAGGCGATGCGTTGCGCTTGGGCGGCCTCTCTGGCGACGAGGGCCAGGCTGGCGAGTTCCAGTTGCAAGGCGGTGAGCAGCTGCCCGAGTTCGTCGTGCATGCCTCGCGCGATGCGCAGCCGCTCTTCTTCCCGCGCGTCCACCAGGCTGACGGCCCAGGCCCGCAAGGCCTCCGGGCTGGGCGGCCCCGGCGCATGCAAGGCCCGTCTTTCCGCGAAGGGCGGACTGGCGTCCGTGGGCGTGCGCTGGTCTTGGGGCACCGGGCGGGGAGGCGTGTTGGGGGCGAGGGTCACAGAGGTATCGAAGGCATCAGCAGCAGGCAGCCCGCACGGCACGGGGCGTGAGGACAGGCCTGAACGTGCGCGTCAACAAGGCATTGCAGGCCCGTGCCATGTTCAGAAGCTGGTGCTCTCCAGCATCACGGTCGCTCGATGTTAGCCCGGTACCCGGGTCTTGTCAGGGCCTATCTTGCGACGCGGGTCAGGTGCATTCGCTACATTCGGCCATGGCATCAGCCCATTCGTCACCGCCAGCGGCTGCGGGCGCTTCCACCGTCAGTGGCGGGCAGAGTTCCCCACCCTTGGCCTCGCGGGAAGGCGCGTTGGCGGGCCTGGTGGCCATCGGGGCATCGGCGGGCGGGCTGCCGGCGCTGGAGGAATTCATCGCCAGTGTGCCCCTCCAGGCCGGCCTGGCCTGGGTGGTGGTGCAGCACCTGGACCCCACGCGCGAGACCGTGCTGGTGCAGTTGCTCCAGCGAAGCACACGGCTGTCGGTGTGCGAAGCGGTGGACGGTCTGCGTGTGAGCCCGGACACCGTCTATGTGATCCCACCCAACGCCACGCTGACCCTGATCGACGGGCATCTGCACGTGGCCGTGCCGCGGCAGCCGCGCGGCCGGCGTCATCCCATCGACGACATGTTCGAGTCGGTGTCGCGGGTGCTGGGGCCCCGGTCTGCGGGTGTGGTGCTGTCAGGCACCGGGTCCGATGGCACCCGCGGCCTGCGCTTGATCCATGCGGCGGGCGGGGTCACGGCGGCGCAGCAGCCTGACACCGCGCAGTTCGATGCCATGCCCCGCAGTGCCGTGCAGACCGGTGTGGTGGATCTGGTGGCCCCGCCCGCCCGCCTGCCGGGCGCGCTGGTGGTGGCCCTGGCCGGCCGGGCGGGCGCCGCCAGCCCCGCCATTGCAAGCCCGGAGGTGATGGAGGATGCAGATCTCGAGGAGGCGCAGCACGACCGGCAGCACCTGGTGGCCATCCTGCGCCTGCTGCAGTCGCGCGGCTGCCATGACTTCTTCCTCTACAAGCGCAGTACGCTGCTGCGACGGATTCAGCGCCGCATGGGCATTCACCACATCGCCACGATGCAGGCGTATGCGAGGCTGCTGTCGCGCGACGCCGCCGAACTGGACCTGCTGGCCAAGGAGTTGCTGATCGGCGTGACCGCCTTCTTCCGCGACACCCCCGTGTGGCAGGCCCTGAAGCAGGACGTGCTGCCGTCGCTGCTGAAGGCGCATGGCGACGGCTGGCACCTGCGCGCCTGGGTGGCGGGTTGTTCCACGGGGGAGGAGGCCTACTCGCTGGCCATCACCTTCCGTGAGGTGCTGGAGACCTTGCCGGCCCTGTCCAACTGCACGCTGCAGGTCTTCGCCACCGATCTGAGCAAGGACGCCATCGATCGGGCACGCCGCGGGGTATACCCCGCCTCCATCAGCGGCGAGGTCTCCGCACAGCGCCTGGCGCGCTTCTTCACCCCGTTGCAGGGGGGCTGGCGCATCGCCAAGGAGGTGCGCGAGATGGTGGTCTTCGCACCGCACGACCTGAACGTGGACCCGCCCTTCACCCGCCTGGACCTGCTGAGCTGCCGCAATCTGCTGATCTACCTGACCGCGCCCTTGCAGCGCCGCCTGCTGCCGCTGTTCCACTACAGCCTGCGGCCCAACGGGGCGCTGCTGCTGGGAAGCTCAGAGACCATCGGCCGCTTCGATGACCTGTTCGAGACCAGCGACGCCCGCTTGCGTCTGTACCGCCGCCGCAGCGTGGCCAGGCCCTTGCCCGTCCCCGATTTTTCCTTCCGGCCCGTGGTTCTCGCGCCGGAGCCTGCCCCCAAGGAGTCCGTCTTGCCTTCAGAAGAACCCAGTTCACCGCCCAGCCTGCAGGTCATCGTGGAGGGCTACCTGATGCAGCAGTGGGCCCCACCGTCGGTGCTGGTGAACGAGCGCGGCGACATCCTGTACGTCAACGGCCGCACGGGCCGCTACCTCGAACCCGCCGCCGGCAAGGCCAACTGGAATGTGCACGTCATGGCCCGCGAAGGCCTGCGCGCGCCGCTGGTGGCCGCGATGCAACAGGCCGCCACCCAGCGCGCTCCTGTCGAAGTGCACGACGTGCCCCTGGAAAGCCCCACCGGGCCGCCTGCGGTGGACTTGAGCGTGCAGGCCATGGAGGAGGTGTCCGGCCTGAAGGGCCTGCTGCTCATCGTCTTCCGCGAACTCGCGATGCCCACCAAGGGCCAGCCCCGCCGCCGCACGCGCAGCGCCGTGCACCAGGAACTGGAGAACGAGCTGCAGCGCGCGCGCGAGGAGGCACAGTCGCTGCGCGAGGAGATGCGCGCTTCGCAAGAGGAACTGCAAGCGGCCAACGAGGAACTTCAGTCCACCAACGAGGAACTGCAATCCACCAACGAGGAGCTCAACAGCTCCAAGGAGGAGATGCAGGCCATGAACGAGGAACTGCAGGCGGTGAACGCCGAGCTGCAGGCCAAGCTGGACGATCTGGCCACGGCGCAGAGCGACATGCGCAACCTGCTCAACAGCACCGACATCGCCACGCTCTTTCTCGACAAGAGTCTGCAAGTGCGGCGCTTCACCGAGCGGGCCCGCAAGGTCATCAGCCTGCGCGATGGGGACGTCGGCCGCCCGCTGGGCGACTTGACCACCAGCCTGGACTACCCCACGCTGGAAGAAGACGTGCGCGAAATGCTACGCACGCTGGTGGTTTCGGAGAAACAGGTGAGCAGCCGTGAGGGCCGCTGGTACGCGGTGAGGATCATGCCCTACCGCACCCACGACGACGTGATCGACGGCGCCGTGATCACCTTCGTGGACGTGAGCGCGGCCAAGGGCATCGCGCCCGCCTGACCGGGGGCAGGCCCCGTATCAGGCCGCCGGCTGCACCGTGCCGCTGCAGGCGCCCAGGCCGATGCGCCGCACGCCGGGTTTTTCGCCCCAGGCGCGCAGGGTCAGGGTGTCGCCGTCCTGCAGGAAGGTGCGGGTCTCGCCGCCCGGCAAGGTGAGGGGCGACTTGCCGCCGCCGCTCAACTCCAGCAGCGATCCGGCCTGCGCCGGCCCGGGGCCGGACAGCGTGCCTGTGCCCAGCAGGTCGCCAGGCTGCAGGTTGCACCCGCCCATCGTGTGGTGCGTCACCAGTTGCGCCAGCGTCCACCAGGCGGCCTCGGTCCAGCGGCCGCGCGACAGACGCTGCGGTGGCAGGCCGGCCGCGCGCATGGCGGCGGTCTGCAGTTCCACCTCCAGCGTCAGGTCGAAGGCGCCGCACGCCTGGTTGGCTTCGCCCTCCAGATAGGGCAGGGTGCCGGGGTCGCCGCCTTCGATGGCCGGGCGGGTGAAGGCCGTTCGAAACGGTGCCAGCGCCTCCATCGTCACCACCCAGGGCGAGAGGGTGCTGGCAAAGTTCTTGGCCAGGAAGGGGCCCAGTGGCTGGTACTCCCAGGCCTGCACGTCACGCGCCGACCAGTCGTTGAGCAGCACCAGTCCGAACAGGTGGTCTTCCGCCTGCGCCAGCGGCACGCGTGTGCCCAGCGCGTTGCCGGTGCCGATGAGCGCACCCAGCTCCAGCTCGTAATCCAGCCGCTGGCAGGGGCCGACGGTGGGTGTCTCGGCCGTGGGTGCTTTCAGCTGGCCCAGCGGGCGGCGCACGGGTGTGCCGCTGACGATGAGCGAGGAGGCCCGGCCGTGGTAGCCGATGGGCACCCACTTGTAGTTGGGCAGCAGGGGGTTGTCCGGGCGGAACAGCTTGCCTACGGTGGTGGCGTGGTGGATGCCGGTGTAGAAGTCGGTGTAGTCGCCCACGCTGCAGGGCAGTTGCATGACGCAGTCGGCCTGCGCGCGCAGGCAGGGCTGCAGCGCGTTCTGCAGCGGGCTGCCCTGTGCCAGCGCGGCGCTGAGCCAGGCGCGCAGGCTGCGCCGGACCGCCGGGCCCAGGGCCATGAAGGCGTTCAGGTCACCGCCCGCCAGGGGTGCCAGCCCGTCGCGCAGGGTGTCGAGCCTGGCGGTGTCCGGCGTGAGCGCCCACGCGGGCGAGCCGCTGGTCAGCAGCGCGTGCTGCACCAGCCGCAGGTCCAGCACCTGGTTACCGATGGCGATGCCCATGCGGGGCGTGCCGGCCGTGTCATGCGCCGCCACCGAAGGCGCCGTGAAGCACCCGAAGGGCAGGTTCTGCAGGGGAAAGTCGGTGTCTTCGGCGTTGGCCGAGGCCACCCAGCTGCGCAGCGCGGGGTGGTGCGTCGCGTCAAGCAAGGGGTTCATGCCTGCTCCGCCTCAGGCGTGAACTCGCGGCGATGGAAGAACTCGGCGTGTTTGGGCGCCTTCTTGGTCCTGGACCAATCCTCCAGCATCTTCCACTTCACCTCGTCCATGCGGCGCAGCATGTTCGCCTCGTCCGGGTCGGGACAGGCGAGCTCCAGGCGGTGGCCACTCGGGTCGAAGAAGTAGATGGAGTGGAAGGCGCCGTGGTCCGTGGGGCCCAGCACGTCCACACCCTGCGCCTCCAGATGGGCCTTGTAGGCCAGCAGTTCCTCACGGTCCTTGACGCGGAAGGCGATGTGCTGCACCCACACGGGCGTGTTCTCGTCACGGCCCATGGGCGCCTTGGTGGGCAGCTCGAAGAAGGCCAGGGTGTTGCCGTTGCCCGCGTCCAGGAAGATGTGCATGTACGGGTCCGGCTCCTTGGTGGAGGGCACCTGGTCTTCGGCAATGGCGAGCTGGAAATCCATCTTCAGCATGCGGCCGTACCACTCGACGGTTTCCTTGGCGTCCCGGCAGCGGTAGGCCACGTGGTGGATGCGATCGATCTTCATGGGCGGTCTCCAGTGAAAGGGGGGCGGGCCTCAGGCGCCTTGCCGCGCGGCCTGCAAGGCCTCGCGCAGCACGCGCAGGTCACCGATGTGATTGGACAGCAGCAGCACCAGCCGTGCATTGAGCTTGTGGCTGGCCTCGTCGTCCAGGCCCTCGTGGGCGGCGATCAGCATCTCGTAGAAGGTGTCACCGGGCGTGTAGGCGCGCAGGGTGCGCTCGCCGGGCACGCCCAGGTTCGGCTGGGTGTTCAGGTGCTCGAAGGCCATCGGCGTCTCCGGTTCAATGTGGGGCGGCAGGGGCTGCGTCAACAGCCTCCACCGGCTGGGCCTGGCCCAGGGCACGGTGCAGGGCAGAACGCACCGCCGCAGCGTCCACACGGCGCCAGCGCGCGGCCACGTGCTGGTCCGGCCGCAGCAGGTAGGCGGTGCCGGGCCGGGCGTCCAGCCGCCGCGCCACCAGGCCTTGCACGTCCTCCAGCTCACCGGCGCCGGCCTGGCCGGCGGGCTGCACGCGCAACAGGCGCAGAGGGACGGGCAAGGGCATGGGCAAGCCTGCAAGGTCCTGCGGCGTGAGGCCCCCCGGCCCGAACACCAGCAGCGTGAAGGCGTCGATCTGCCGCAGCAGCCAGCCCTCGCGGCCGTCCAGGCGCACCGGCGCGTCGTCCAGCGGGGCGCCAGGGGCCATCACGCCGGCGAAGGCGGCGTCGCCTGTATCCGCGTCTGGCGTACTCAAGGGCGAACGGTCCAGGTGGGTGGGCACCGACAGGCGGCCGGAGTTGACCAGTGCGCGCGCGAAGGGGAAGTCGCGGGCCATCTCCAGCACCGCGTTGCGAAAGCGCCTCGACATGGGGGTCTTGGGCGTGATGAAGTCCGTGGAGCGGGTGGAGTTGAGGATGTTCTCGTCGGCCGCGGCCACGCGCTCGGTGTCGTAGCTGTCGAGCAGGGCCTGCGGCGCCTGCCCCTGCAGCACGAGCTGCAGCTTCCAGCCCAGGTTGTCGATGTCCTGGATGCCGGAGTTGGCGCCCCGTGCGCCGAAGGGTGAGACCTGGTGGGCGGCATCGCCCGCAAACAGCACCCGCCCGTGGCGGAAGCGCTTCATGCGCCGGCACTGGAAGGTGTAGACGCTGACCCACTCCAGCTCGAAAGGGCGATCAGGCCCGAGCATGGCCTGGATGCGCGGGATCACGCGTTCGGGCTGCTTCTCGGCCTCGGGGTCGGCGTCCCAGCCGAGCTGGAAGTCGATGCGCCAGACGTTGTCCGCCTCGCGGTGCAGCAGCACGCTCTGGCCGGGGTGGAAGGGCGGGTCGAACCAGAACCAGCGCTCGGCCGGGAAGTCCGCCTTCATCACCACGTCGGCGATGAGAAAGCGGTCCTGGAACACCTTGCCCTCGATGTCCAGGCCCAGCATGCGGCGGATGGGGCTGCGTGCGCCGTCGGCCACTACCAGCCAGTCGGCTTGCAACTGAAAGCTGCCGTCGGCCGTCTGCACGGTCAGCATGGCGCCATCGGCTTCAGGCTGCACCGCCGTGACCTTGTTCTGCCAGCGCAGGTCGATCAAGGGCAGCGCCTGCGCGCGCCGCACCAGGAACTCTTCCAGGTAGTACTGCTGCAGGTTCACCATGCCGGGGCGCTCGTGCCCGTCGTCTGGCAGCAGGTTGAAGCGGAAGACTTCTTCGTTTTCCAGGAAGGTGCGGCCCACGTTCCAGGTGACGCCCTTGTCCACCACGGGCTGGCCGCAGCCCAGGCGGTCCAGCACCTCCAGCGTGCGCTTGGCGTAGCACAGCCCGCGCGAGCCCACGCTGACGGTCTTGTCGTCGTCCAGCAGCAGCACAGGTGTGCCGCGCTGGGCCAGGTCGATGGCGGCGCACAGGCCGATGGGCCCGGCCCCGACCACCACCACCGGGTGACGCCGCAGCGTGCCGGGCGCGTCGTCCAGCTCGGCGGCGCGCGGTGAGCTGAAGGTGGGGTAGGTGTAGGTGGAGAGCATGGCGGGCCGCTGCTCAGCGCTCCAGCGCCTCCCACATCTGCACGTCGCGCTCGGCGGTCCAGATGCGCGGGTCGGCGAACTGCGTGGCCTCGTCGTACGCGCGTGTCACGTCGAAGGGCATGCAGTGGTCGAAGATCACCCAGTGGCCGTACTTGGGCTTCAGTGCGGCATAGGTCTCCTGGTAGACGGTCTTCAGGTCCTTGCCCGCGGCCGCGCCGGCCTTGACGCTGGCGTAGACATCGCTCACGAAGGCCCCGGTCACCTCCAGGCCCTTCTGCACCAGAGCCTCGCCCTTGAGCGCAGGGCCGCGGCCTGGCACCAGCGCCAGCGGGTTCAGCGCCGCGATGTTCTTCAGGGTCAGGGGCCAGTGGGTGAAGTAGGCGTCACCCGCATACGGCGTGGCGTCGAACTCCACCAGATCGCCCGACAGCAGGGTGCGCTCCTGCGGCAGCCACACCACGGTGTCGCCCTTGGTGTGGCCGCGGCCGAGTTGCAGCAGTTGCACCTCCAGCTTGCCCAGCCACAGCGTCATCTTGCCGCTGAAGGTGATGGTGGGCCAAGTCAGCCCCGGCGGCACGCTCTCGACGTTGCGGAACAGGCGCGGGAAGCGGCCGATCTCGCTGGCCTTGTCAGCCTCGCCGCGCTCGACGATCAGGTCGTAGGTGTCCTGGCTGGCCAGGATCTGCTGCGCGCCATAAGCGGAGGCGCCGAAGACACGCACCGCGTGGTAATGCGTCAGCACCACGTACTTGATGGGCTTGTCGGTCACCTCGCGGATGCGGCGGATGACATCGGCCGCCATGGCCGGGGTGGCCTGGGTGTCGGCCACCAGCACGGCGTCGTCGCCGATGATGATCCCGGTGTTCGGGTCGCCCTCGGCGGTGTAGGCCCAGGCGTGCTCGGAAAGCTGCTCGAAGGTGACCTTCTTTTCCTCAAGGTCGGCTTGGCTGGCGAAGGCCTTGGTGCTCATGGGCGTGTCCTGGCAGGTGGTGGTGGCGATGGTCCCCAGAGGGCATGCAGGGTCGGCGACCGGGCCGGACCTGACGCGCCGCAGGGGCCGGGAAAGTGTAGACGTCCAGATGTGTCTATGTCAAACTCGTTTGCATGAAGCGAATAAACGAGACGGCTCAGGAGGGATCTCACGAGGGTGCGGCCGCAGATGCGCCCGGGCAGCGCTCGGTGCAGTCGGTGGAGGTGGGCGGGCGCCTGCTGCTGGCCCTGGCCGACAGCCGCAGTGACCTGTCGCTGAAGGACCTGGCTGCCCGCGCCGGCCTGACGCCCTCGCGCGCGCACCCGTACCTGGTGAGCTTCACCCGCCTGGGCCTGGTGGAGCAGCGGCAGGCGAGCGGGCGCTACGCGCTGGGGCCTGCGGCGCTGCAGATTGGCCTGGCCGCGCTGCACCAACTGGACCCCATCCAGGCTGCCGCGCCCGTGGCCGAGGCCCTGGCCGCGCGCACCGGCCACGCGGTAGCACTTGCGGTGTGGGGCAACTTCGGGCCCACGGTGGTGCGCCTGATCGAGGCGCGCCAGCCCCTGCACGTGACGCTGCGCGCGGGCAGCGTGATGTCGCTGACGGGCACGGCCACCGGCCGCGCCTTCGTGGCAGCGCTGCCGCTGGAGCGCCTGGAGCACGCAAGCCCGGCGGCGCTGGGCGAGTTGCCCGGCGCCCGTCCCTGGCAGGAGCGGCGTGAAGAGTTGCTGGCCATTGCCGAAGAATCCCGCGCCCATGGGGTATCGCGTGCCGCCGGCCGCCCGATCCCGGGCGTCAACGCCTTCAGCGCCGCCGCTTTCGACCACGAGGGCGAGCCGGCCATCGTCGTCACCGCGCTGGACCACGAAGACCGCCTGGACAGCCGCTGGAACTCGGCCACTGCGCGGGCCGTGAGAGAGGCGGCCCAGACCATCACGCAGCGCCTGGGAGGCCGTTCGCGCGCAACGGCCTGAGGTTCACGGCGAGCGCGTGACCGGTACGCCCGTAGTGTGTGCGGTCAGCGCGTCGGCCAGACGGGTTTGCGGGCAGATCGCCGCACCGCCCGTTCTAGTTCGCTGACGCCACCGAAGCCGTCGACATCTGCCACCCCGCTGTGCCCAGTGCGGGCACTTGCAGGTGCAAGGTCGTGGCCACGGCGGTGGCTTCGGCAGCTTCGAGCGTCTCGCGCTGAATACCCTTGCGCACCACGTCAGCCAGGGCGCCCAGCTCGGTGGCGCAGGCGTGGATGAGGTCATCGAAGGACACGATGCCCGCCAGATGGCCCTGGTCGTCGCGCACCAGCAACCGGCGAACGCCGGCCGCCCGCATCAGCTCGATGCCCTGCGAAAGGTCGGTCTCTTCGCTGGCGCTGATCAGGCTCTCATCGACCAGCAAGCCCACGCTTTGCTGCGGCGCCGTGCCGCCGTCGGCCAGCACGGCCAGGGCCAGGTCGCGGTCGGTCACCAGGCCCACGACGCGGCGGCCCTGCGGCGTGTCGTCGGTGACCACCAGCGCGCCCACGTGCTGGTCACGCATCTGGCGGGCCGCCTGTTGCAGGGAGTCATGACGGCCCACGGTGATGACGTGCCGTTGACAAAGGGTTCCGAGGTTCATGACAGATCCTTTTGGGGTTGAGATGGCGCCGGCGCTGGGCGACTCAAGGCGCCACGCGCCAGCTGCCGTCCTTCTGACGGCAGGCCTGGCCGTAGACGCGTTCCGGCTGGCCGCCGACGCTGGCGTCCACGGTGTATTCGCGGCAGGGGCCTTCTGCCGTCTGGCGCGTACGGGTGGGGGTGACGGTGTACTGCGCGCCGGTGTCGGGGTTGCGCCAGGAACTGGAGCGGCCGGTGCTCACCGTCTCCAAGGCCTGTGCGGTTCGCAGCCGGTCGGTCTGATCCATGGAACGGCCGACATTGCCGCCGATGCTGGCGCCGATCAGCGTGCCGATGACCGTGGCTGCCGTGCGGCCACTGCCCTGGCCCACCTGCGAACCCAGCACCCCGCCCAGCAGGCCGCCGATCACCGTGCCGGACTGCTGCTGGCTCGGGGGCGATTCGCAGGCGGCCAGTGCGAGCACCAGCGCGGCGGCCAGCGTCGTGCCGAGGCGGCGGGGCAGAGGGGCGGTCGGGTTCAGGCGCATGACAAATTCCACGGGGTCCACTGGGCTATGGCCGGAAGCGGCCGGAAGCGGCCAAAAGCAGCCATGAACCGATGATCCGCGCCCTGCCGCGGGGGGCGGCTGAGCCCGCTCAAGCTTCGCGGGTGGGCCGGCGGGGCCGGTGTCGAATCCGTTGCGCGTGCCCTGCAGGCCGGCTGGCGGCCCGGCCCTGCGCTGCGCTGCTCCAGGCCTGGCGCAGCATGGAGAACTCCGCCAGGCGCGAGGCCACGAGGTGGTTGACGGTGCCGGGGGGCACCTCGCCCTTGGCATTGGGCGCACCGGCGGGCACGCCCGTCAGCCGCTCGATGGCCTGGTCCACGTCGTCCACTGCATGCACGTTGAAGCGGCCCTGCGCCACGGCCTGCACCACGTCGTCGCGCAGCATCAGGTGCTGCACGTTGGCGCGCGGGATCAGCACGCCCTGGTGCCCGTCCAGGCCGCGCTGGCGGCACAGGTCGAAGAAGCCCTCGATCTTCTCGTTCACCCCGCCGATGGCCTGCACCCGCCCGAACTGGTTGATGGAGCCGGTGACCGCCAGACCCTGCTGCACCGGCACCAAGGCCAGGGCTGACAGCAGCGCGCACAGTTCGGCCAGCGAAGCGCTGTCGCCCTCCACCGGGCCGTAGCTCTGTTCGAAGACGAGGCTGGCCGCCAGCGACAGCGGCAGTTCCTGCGCGTAGCGCGCGCCCAGGAAGGCCGCCAGGATCATCACGCCCTTGGCATGCAGGGGGCCGCCCAGCGTGGACTCGCGTTCGATGTCCACCAACTCACCGTCGCCCAGCCGCGTGGTGGCGGTGATCCGCACGGGATAGGCGAAGCGGAACTCGCCCCACTGGGCCACCACCAAGCCGTTGACCTGGCCGATGTGTTCTCCTTCGGTGGACACCAGCAGCGTGCCGCGCAGCAGTTCGTCGTGCACGCTGTCGCGCAGGCGGTCGGTGCGGCGTACACGTGCGGCCTGCGCAGCGGTGACGTCCGCACGGTCGATCACGGCGCGGCCCTCGCGTGCGGCCTGGGCGTCGGCCTCGTGCAGCAGATCGCCCAGGGTTCGGGTGTGGGTGCTGAGCCTGGCGCCGTCTTCGGCCAGCCGCGCGGCGTGGTCCACCAGGCAGGCCACCGCATCGCGCGTCAGCGGGCGCAGGCCCTGTTCGCGCGCGGTGAAGCCCAGCCAACGGGCCAACGCCTCGCAGGACTCGGCCTGCCGCGGCACCTCTTCCTCGAAGTCGGCCACCACCTTGAACAGGTCGTCGAACTCCGGGTCCAGGGCCTGCAGCAGGTGGTGGAGCTGCCGATCTCCGAACAGCACGATCTTGAGGTTCAGCGGCACCGGCTCGGGCTCCAGGGGCAGGGTGTTGACCCACCCCAGGGCCTGCGGCATCGACTCGATGACCACACGGGCCGACTTCAGCGCGCGCTTCAGGCCCGCCCAGCTCAGCGGCTCGCTCAGCACCTTGGCCGCGTCCAGCATCAGCACGCCGCCGTTGGCGCGGTGAAGCGACCCGGCACGGATCAGCGTGAAGTTCGTCAGCAGCGTGCCCATGTGGGCCACGTGGTCGATGCGCCCCACCAGGTTGGCGTAGGTGGGGTGGTCGTCCAGCAACACCGGTGCGCCGCAGGGTGGCGCGGTCGGCTCGGTCTGCGTGCCGGAGGCTTCCTCTCCCGCTTCCCCATCCGCTTCCCCTCCGGTTGGTGCCTGCCCGCTCGCTTCTCCCACCAGCAGGTTGACCTGGTAGCGGTGCAGCGCCAGGCTGCCCGCCAGTGCGCCGTCTTCCTCCTCTTCTGTGCCGGCTTGCTCACGCAGTTGTTCGCCAGACTCGATGATGTCGCGGCGCACGTCGTCCAGGAATTCCTTGACCTGCGGGTGCTGGTCGAACTCGGCCTTGAGTTCATCGACCAGGTGGCCTGCGGCCATGGCCATCGCGTCACGCGTGGCTTCGCGGATGCGCTGCTGCATCTCGCGCCGCTGGCGTGGCAGCTCATGCAGCACCTGCTTCAGGCGCTCGCTCAGGGTGCCGATCACCCCGGCCAGACGCTCACGCTCCTGGGTTCCCAGTTGCTCAAAGCGCTCGGCCGGCAAGGGCTTGCCCTTGTCCATGGGCGCGAAGGCGAAACCCTGGGGCGTGCGGATCAGCGCCACGCCCTGGGCCACGGCGCTTTCGCCCAGGGCCTGCAGGGCGCCTTCTTCGCGTTCCTTGGCTTCCTTCTGGATGGCGTCCAGGCGCGAGCGGTACACATCGCTTTCCAGCGCCGAAGACGCGGCCTTGGACAACTCGGCCACGAAGCGCTGCATGGCCTGGCGCAGCCGGTGCCCCTGGCCCGGCGGCAGGCTTAGCACGCGCGGGCGGTTGGCATCGGTGAAGTTGTAGAGGTAGCACCAATCCGGTGGTGCGGGCTGGGTGGCCGCATGCCGCTGCAGCAGGCGCCGCACGAAGCCGTGATGGTCCATGGCCGGTTCACCGGCCACGAACAGGTGGTAGCCCGGGCCGCGCACGGCCAGGGCCAGATGAAGAGCGTCCACCGCGCGGGCCTGGCCGAAGGGGGTGTCGCCATCGGGCAGGTCGGCGGTGGTGTCGAACCCGAACGCGGCGGGGTCGCAGCGGGTGACAAGTTGCGCCGCGGGCAGGGCAGAGCCCCCGCTCTGGGCGGCGCCCGGCCCGGGCGCGTCAGGCGGTGCCAAGGCCCGTCACACAAGCCATGAGGCAGTCGCCGATGCTCACTGGATGGACAGCCGCTTGGTCGCGGTGGCCGACTTCTTGGGCAGGGTCAGCTCCAGCACGCCGTTCTCATACTTCGCGCCGGCCTTGCTCTCGTCCACCGGGCTGGCCAGAGTGAAGCTGCGCGAGGCGTGGCCGTACTGGCGCTCGCTGCGCAGCACGCGGCCTTCCTTGCGGTCGTCCCATTCCTTCTTCATCTCGGCGCTGATCGTCACAAGGTTGCCTTCGATGCGCACGTCGATGTCCTCCTTGCGTGCGCCCGGAATCTCGGCGCGCACGGCGTAGGCGCCGTTCTGCTCGGCCACATCCAGGCGGATGCGCGGTGGCGCCTCCACCTGCTCGAAGCGCCAGGGGCGCAGCAGGGTGCGGAAGGTGTCTTCCAGCGGATCCATCGCAAAGGGATCCAGGATTCGCATTTCGTTCATGGGGTTCTCCGTCATCGGGTGAAGGTTCAGAGGATGATGGTCGCCAGGCCGTCAGGTGAGTGCGAATGTTGTCGGGGCCGTGCCGGACAGCGCTTGAGGGCACGCAAGGCTGGGGGCAGCCGTGCGCTTCGAACCCAGGGCCAGCGGATGGTGCTGCCGTGGGCGTGCGTTGATTCCGCGCACCTGCGGCAGCGTGTGGCCGTCTATGGTCTGGGCTCGTGTTCGCTCTTGCGGCGCACTGCTGAACCCGAGCGCTCATGCGCCCGAGCGCTCATGTGCCCACGCGCCCACCATGCGCCGAGGAAGGCCTGCCCCCATGCCCCAGTTCATGCTCCTGACCCGCCTGTCGCCGCAGGCGCTGCACCAGGCCCGCTCCTACGCCACGCTGGAGCGCCATGTGGCTGATCAGGTGCGGCAACACTGCCCGGCCGTGAAGTGGCTGCACAGCTGGGCCCTGCTGGGCGGCTGGGATTACGCGGATGTGATCGAGGCACCAGACCTGGAGGAGGCCACCCGCGTGTCGGTGCTGGTGCGCAGTGCGGGCCAGGCGCACACCGAGATCTGGCCGGCCATGCCCTGGCCGCGCTTCAAGGAACTGGTGCAGGAGCTGGCCGCGTCATGATGCTGCTCTCGCTGGATGGCGCGTCGGCGCTGGCCCAGGGCGTGGCCGAGCGCCTGGGCGAGCCCTTGGCGCCGGTGGAGCACCGGCCTTTCCATGACGGTGAACACAAGTGGCGGCCCTTGGAAGACCCGCGCGGCTGCGATGTCTTCGTGCTGGCCGCCTTGCATGGTGACGACGAGTACAGCCCGCAGGACAAGCTGGTGCGCCTGCTGTTCATGCTGGGCACGCTGCGCGATCACGGCGCCCATCGCGTCACCGCCGTGCTGCCCTACCTGGCCTACGCCCGCAAGGACGTTCGCACCCAGCCTTTTGACCCCCTGGCCACGCAAGCCCTGGCGCGTTGGCTGGAAGCTGCGGGCGTCCACCAGGTGATCGTGCTGGAAGCGCACCAGCCCGCCGCGGTGCAGAACGCCTTTCGCTGCCCCGTGCTGACGCTGGACGCCTGGCCGGCATTCGACGTGCCTGCGGATGCCCTCATGGCCGGCGGCGGCCCGGTGGTGGTGGCCGCGCCCGACCCGGGCGGCGTGAAGCGCGCCTTGCGCTGGCGCGAGCACCTGCAGGCCCGCTGGCAGCACGCGGTGGGCTTCGCCATGGTGGACAAGCGCCGCGTGGGTGGCCTGGTGACCAGCGGCCAACTGGTGGCCGGCAACGTGGACGGCGCGACCGTGCTGTTGCTGGACGACATCGTGGCCTCTGGCGGCACGCTGGTGCACGCTGCAGCGGCACTGCACCATGCCGGCGCCGCCGCCGTGCACGGCTTTGCCGCCCACGGCCTGTTCATCGACGATGCCGACCGGGTGCTGACAGCCTCTCACCTGGCCCGTCTGGTGGTGAGCGACAGCGTGCCGACGTTCCGGATGCCGAACTCGGCCGCCTTCGCCTCGCGCTTGCAGGTGGTTACGGCCGCCCCCCTGTTGGGGCGGGCCATCGCCGAAGTGCGTCAGCCCGGGCACTGATCTCCTCGCGAAGTTGCATCGGCGCACCACGGGCGGGCACGACAGGGCCGGTCAAGCTGACCGCGTCTGACGGCTGAGGGCAGGCCACGCGAGGGCAGGTCACGCCCTGCGGATGACGAGAGCGCGGCCTGCAAAGTCGCGCCTTGTTCGATACAGCCTTGCAATGACACATGCTTGAATACGAGCCCATACACCAAGTCCATTACCGCAACCCATGTGAAGCAAGGCGGGCAGATGATGAAGACCGTGACTCTTGACGTTCGCTCGCCCGAGCAAGCGGCACAGGACTTCGTGAACGCCTGGAAGTCAGGCAAGGCTCAGAAGTCCGCGAGGATTTCCTACGCCACACCAGAACTGCTCTGGAAGGTTTTGACCGCGAAGCGCTGGGAGATCCTCAAGGCCATGTGTGGCGCTGGTCCTGTCACCGTGCGAGAGGTTGCACGCCGGGTTGGTAGAGACGTCAAGTCCGTGCACTCGGACCTCGCGGCACTTCAAAGGGCTGGTGTCCTTGACAAGACAGAGGCAGGCCAAGTCGTATTCCCGTACGAGTCGGTCAAGGTCGAGTTCCTGCTCCAAGCAGCCTGAGGCCTTCTCTCGGAAGCACCCTTCATCGGTGGCTTTGAGTAACCACCTGACCGCGGGCAAGGCCCGCTATGAGTTCGCCACCGCAGGGGTGGCTTAAAGGTGGCCGACACGCTGAAAGGCCTTGCCGCCCACGGCCTGTTCATCGACGATGCCGACCGGGTGCTGACGGCCTCTCACCTGGCCCGCCTGGTGGGACCCGCCATCGCCGAAGTGCATCAGCCCGGGCACTGATCTCCTCGCGAAGCTGCATCGGCGCACCACGGGCGGGCACGACAGCGCCGGTCAAGCCGACCGCGTCTAACGGCTGAGGGCAGGCCACGCGAGGGCAGGTCACGACACGGGCCCCAGACTTCCAGCGCCCAAGCCCGAGCAACGCGCACAGTAGCCTTCTCCGGGCTCAGGAGTTACTCCACTCCAGGGGATGCAATCGGTTTGTGATACGCCGTCAATCGAACCTTGGGGGGATTGACAACCGAGGGCCCTGCGGGCACAAGTGCGGACCGATGCGGTGCGTCTGATCCGGGTATGCCGGGCGTGCGCATCCGCAAGAAGTCAGGCGGCCTATCGCGTGTACGTAGCACCCGAGGGTGGGCCCACCGAAGACGGAAGTAGCAGGGTGACGACGATGAACATTGATCGGCTTAGGCCGACTGCAGTCCATTCACCTTTACGCCCTACACGACGTTAGCCCCCATCAGAGCCCACTTATGTCAGAAGTAGCTGCGGTTACCTCTTCGCCAGAGCCAGTTTCGGTGAAGCACTTCTTTGAGGCTGTCCCGCCAGGCAAGAACGTTGCTGTCAAAGACATGGCACGAAAGTCAAACGGTCCCGGCGCTAGCTGGTTGCTGCACAGCCCGGCAATTCAGTTGCATTGCGAATCCGAGTCGTGCCAGGGGGTTCGTTTCTTTGAGCCAGCCGACCGCGAATACCTTACGCCGAAGGACCGGAAGGAGCACTTTCTGACCTTCGTCTGCCGAAACTGCAAGAGGTCGGCCAAGACTTACGCATTTTGGTCGCGCCTCAGCGAAGACGGCATCTCCGGCGAGCTGATGAAGTTTGGTGAATACCCACCCTTTGGGCCGCCAAGCCCACCGAGAGTCATCACTCTGATTGGCGGTGAACGTGACTACTTCCTGAAGGGGCGACGAGCCGAGAATCAGGGTCTTGGTATCGCGGCATTTGCCTACTACAGACGCGTGGTCGAAAACCAGAAGACTAGGATCATTGACGAGATCATCCGTGTCGCCCAGAAGGTTGGTGCCACCCAAGAGGTCTTGCAAAATCTGACAACTGCGCGTTCAGAAACCCAGTTCTCAAGGGCCGTAGCCACCATACGCCATGGCATACCTGAATCACTTCTCATTGATGGCCACAATCCGCTTGCATTGCTTCATTCCGCGTTGAGTGAAGGGTTGCACGCGCAGACAGATGAGCAGTGTCTCGAACTCGCCACGAGCATCCGCATCGTCTTGACAGAACTAGTCGAGCGAATAGGCATTGCATTGAAGGAAGAGCTTGAACTGCACACCGCAGTCAACAGGCTACTTCGTGCAACTGCAGAAAAGACAGAACGTGGCGTGAATGGGGGCTAACCCTTCCATCGAGGGGATACCCCAAAGTCTGCGCCTTTCGGTCACCCCTCATTTCAAACGTTAGCTTTCATAGCAAGTAGGACAATGTGAAACGATCGTCGGCGATGCGCAAGTGGCTGTCGATCGGTATTTCAACGGCCTTTTAGGCGTCAAATGGGATCGCTCGTGGACTCTGAGAAGAGCATCGGTACCGCCATCGTCTCGACGATGAAGTCAGCTGACATCGCCGGTCTGTCGAGAGACTACGCGGAGATAGGGTTGGACTCCGTACTGTCTGCGGGTGTTTTGCGTGACATACCGGTGGTAAGCACTCTCGTGGCCATCGGACGCGTTGGCTTCAGTATCAATGACCAGATCTTTGCAAAGAAGCTAGTTCGGTTCCTCACCAGCCTTGGAAGTCTCAGCGCCCAGGAACGAGAATCGATGGTTGACCGTCTGGAAGACGAAGAGGGTTTTCGTCGTCAGGTAGGTGACCGGCTGATCGAGCTCTTGGATAAGATCGATTCGTATGCCAAGCCAGAGATGCTTGCGAAGGCATTTTGCGCATATGCAAGCGGTCTGATCGACGGTAACATGTTGAATCGACTCAACAACGCAATCGAGCGAATACCGCACTACGAAATCGCGGCCGTTCGTGTTTTCCACGCAGCCACGCCTGATCAACGGCTCACCATGCCGGCTACTACACTTGGTGCGCTCGCTAACGCTGGCCTCGCGAGCCCCAACCCTGGATGGGGCTTGCAAGTCTACGAGCCCAATCCCGTTTGCGATGTATTCATCTCCATTGACCTCGACCAATTATAAAACCACCCCGCAGAGGAAACACATGCCCGCTCCACTATCCATTGGTCAGTTCGACCCACTCCGTTGGGTCAACGAATACACCCGGCCAGCGATTGAAGTCAGCACGGAAGCTTTTGCCCCAATACTTCATTTCGTCCTGATGTGGAATCTCTTCGAAAGAGATGCCTGCGGCAAGGAGGCGAATCCAGCATCAATTGAGAGGGCGGTTAACAGAGCTTTCTCAGATGGAAATCTTTCCGGACAGGATTTTCGAGAGCACCTTCTCTACTTTCGGCATCTTTCGAGTCGACATGGACCAGGACTAGAACCCTACTTTACTGCACTGAAGCTAACGAATGAACGGGCGAAGTATGTGGTTGGTGGTGTCTTGAACGGAACTCTCAACGATCCGAACAATGTCGTCTACGCTCTTCTTCTTATCGCTCACCGAATCAGAAATAATCTCTTTCATGGCGAGAAGGAGGTTGCCATACTGCATGCTCAAGCCGAGCTATTCCAAGCTGTCAACTCCCTCTTG
>JBILSM010000047.1:0-21067 GCA_044372085.1 Rubrivivax sp. | reverse complement strand
AGGGCGCCAAGACCGGCCAGCGTGAAGCCCAGGTCGGAAGACTGGGCCTGCGGGATAGACGCCCCGCCGCCAGAGGGGGTCATGATCCACCCGCTGCTGACCGTGTCATAGGTCAATGTGTACTCTGCGGCCTGCAGCTTGGAAGGGTCGGTGATGGCCAGCGTGGGGACCGCAGCACCCTGGTTGGTGCTGGCCGCACGCACCATCGTCAATGCGCCGGGAACCGACGTGTCGTGAAAATCGAAGAACAGGTCTGCACCGGCCTGCCCCTGGAGGTTCAGGCCCAGCGCCTGCTGGCGGTTCACCATGCCCGCCAGGGCCGAGGCCATCTGCCCCATCCGGTTACGGGCCAGCACCAGGTCTTCGTTCTGGAACTTGAGCATGCCGGCCATGTCACCGCCGCCCAACAGTTCGCTGTCGATGAGCCGCTCTCCCGACTGGTCGTTGAAGGCCAGCGCCTTGCGCGAGGGGTCTGCCGGATCGTCCGCCACAGAAAGCTTGGCCGCACTGTTGCCGATCACCAGAGAACGACCGCCACCCACGAACACGTTCACCGTCTGGTCTGCCCCCGTCAAGATCTTGACCTGCAGCTTCTGGCTGATCTGTGCCAGCAGACGATCGCGCTCGTCCAGCAGTTCATTCGGGACACCTCGGGTACTGGCGGAACCTGCAATCTTGCTGTTGATCTGCGCCAGACCTTGCGCCAGGGCATTGACGCGCTGTATGCCTTCATTGAGCGAGTCGTTGACGTCGTATTGCAAGGCATCCAACTGCTGCGAGACCTGGTTGAACCGCACCGCCACCTCGTCAGCGCGGGCCAGCACGGCCTGTCGCAGGCCCTGATCGGCGGGCTGTCCAGCCAGGTCGGTCATGGCGTTGAGGAACAGTGTGGCCGCATGGCCCACCCCTCTCTCACCCGTGGGGAAAGCCTCTTCAAGTCTCTTCAAGGCGCTCAACCGCGCCTGATCCATCTGCGCCATGGACTGAGCGCCTTCGGCCTCGCGGGTCAGGAACTGGTCGTGGGCACGAGTGACCCCTTTGACGTCGACACCTCGCCCGATGTTTCCGTCGCCCGAGTACTGCGACGCAGCAGTCGACAGTTCCACGCGCTGGCGCGAATAGCCCTCGACGTTCGCGTTGGCGATATTGTTGCCCGTGGTTTGCAAGGCCACGTAGTTCGCGGCCATGGCACGCGAACCGATGGACAGCAGGCTGAAGGCGCTCACGTCTCAGATTCCTCAGGCCACGGCCCGCTGCAGGCGCAGCGTGGTGTTGATGACGCGCGACAGCTTGTCGGCGTAGGCCGGATCGGTGGCATAGCCAGCCCGCTGCAAGCCTTGGGCAAAAGCCGTGGCGTCCTGGCCGCGCGCCACCACCTGCGCGTACCGCGGGCTGTCCTTGATGAGGCGTGCGTAGTCAGCGAACGACTCCTCGTAGCTGCCATACGCGCGGAACTGCGCCTTCACGCGCTGCGGCTTGCCGCCCACGTACTCGGTGGTCCAGACTTCGGCGGTCGGTCCCTTCCAGTTGCCGCCGGCCTTGATGCCAAAGAGGTTGAACGACGGGCTGCCATCGGCGTGGCGGATCTCCTTGCGGCCCCAGCCGGTCTCGAGCGCAGCTTGAGAGATCATGAACTCGGCGGGGATGCCGGTCTTCTGCTGCGCGACCTTCGCCGCTTGGGTGTGGTGCTGAACGAAGCTGGCCGCGGCCGTCTGCGGCACGCGGACCTCAGGCGTGGGTTGCGTGGCGGACTGCAAGGGCGCGGGGGTCGGATTGGCCCTCTCGGCGCGGGGAATCGGGCCCGGCGTAAGACCCATCTGCCGCTCCAATTGCTTGGCGATGATGTCCGACAGCCCACCCGGCAGGCCGGCCATTCGGGTGGCCAGCTGGCTGTCCAGCATGTCCACCCCCAGCTTGGAGCCCTCGTTGTCGAACATGCCCGTGGCCATCGTCGAGGCCCGCATGCTCTTCATCAGCTCCTGCATGAACAGCGACTCGAAAGCCTTGGCGGCCTCGCGCGCTGCGCCCTTGGGGTCGGCGCCCGCCTTGAAGCGCAGGGAGTCCAGGGAGCGGACGTCGGCGCTGAGGGTGTTGGAAGGGGCCAGGGCCATGACGTGTCCTTGCAACCAGTGGTGCTCAGATGACCTCGATCTCGGCCTGCAGCGCCCCAGCGGTGCGCATGGCCTGGAGGATGGCCAGCAGGTCCTGCGGCGTGGCGCCCAGCGCATTGAGGGCGCGCACCACGTCAGCAAGCCTGGCGCCTGCGGGCAACTGCATGAGTGCACCGCCCTGCTGCGTGATGGTGATGTCGGTCTTCTCCGTCACGGTGGTCTGCCCCTGCGAGAAGGGTGCCGGTTGGCTGACCGAAGGCGTGGAGCTGATGGTGACCGACAGACTGCCATGGGCCACCGCGCAGGCGCCGAGCATGACACTCTCGTTCAGGACGACAGAACCCGTGCGCGCATTCAACACCACGCGGGCAGCCGGCTTTGCCAGTTCGATACGCAGGTTCTCGATGTCGGCCAGGAAGCCGATGCGCTCGCCCGGATCGGCAGGAACGGCCACCGACACGGTGCGACCGTCGCGGGCCATGGCCACTCCCGCACCCTTGGCGGCGTTGATGGCCTGAGCCACGCTGCGGGCGGTGTTGAAGTCGGCCGCGTTCAGGCCCAGCTGGATGGAGTTGCCCTCCAGCAAAGGGGTGGGTACCGACGCTTCGACCGTCGCGCCCTCGGGGATCCGGCCGGCCGACAGGTGGTTGATCTGCACCTTGGAGCCGCCTGCGGAGGCGCCCGCACCACCCACGATCAGGTTGCCTTGCGCCATGGCGTAGATGCGGCCATCGGCGCCCTTCAGCGGGGTGGCGATCAGCGTGCCCCCGCGCAGGCTCTTGGCATTGCCCAAGGAAGACACGTTGACGTCAATGGTCTGGCCCGGCTGGGCAAAAGCCGGCAACTGCGCCGTCACCATCACCGCCGCCACGTTGCGCAACTGCATGCTGGCGCCCGCCGGAACCGTGACGCCCATCTGCTGCAGCATGGCCTGCAGGCTCTGCGTGGTGAAGGGGGTCTGGGTCGTCTGGTCGCCCGTGCCGTCCAGGCCCACCACCAGGCCGTAGCCCGTCAAGGCGTTGGTGCGCACCCCCTGGATGGCGGCCACTTCCTTGATACGCGTGGCCTGGGCCTGGGCCGGCCACAGCGCGGCCAGGACGAGCACCCCCGCCAGGCAGCCCGCCCAGACGCGCCGCACCGCGCCAGGACGGAGGTCGAAGGATTGCGGAAGCAGGTGCATGGCAAGGGCTTGGTTGGAAAGTCGGGCAAGGCCAGCCCGGAAGCAGGCTCTGTCGACCGATTCTGCGAAAACTTCAGATCGGCAGGACGTTCAAGAAGAACCGGGAAAGCCAGCCAATTCGGTTGGCCTCCGCGGCCGGGCCCCGGCCTCGGTGCTGCACACGCACATTGGCCACTGCACCGCTGGCGACCGTGTTGCCGGGCTGGATGGTGCGCGGGTCCACCTGGCCGGAGAAGCGCAACACGTCCACGTTGTCATTGACGCCGATCTGCTTCTCCCCGGCGATCTGCAAGTGCCCGTTGGGCAGAACGCCGGTGACGATGACGGTGATCACGCCGGAGAAATCGTTCGTGTTCTCGGTCGCGCCCTTGCCGGCGAAAGTGTTGCTGGAGGTTCCAGAGACCGTTGCGCGGTCCAGCGGATTCGGCTTGATCATGGGCAGGGCCTTGAGGGTGCCCTCCAGGGTGCCGCTCTTGTCCACGGAACTGTTGCTGGACTGGCTGGCAGAGACCTTCTCCACGATGTTGATGGTGAGCGTGTCGCCCACCAGACGCGCACGATGGTCCTCGAACAGGGGCCGGTACTGCGACATCTGGAAGATCGAGCCGTTGTTGGGCGGGGGTTGCACCGTGGGAACGGCCTGAACGGGGCGGGTGTCGGCCAGATCCACCTGGGGCGGTGGATTCAGGGTGGCGCAACCGGTCAGGAAGACGGACAAGCCGAAGGGCACCAGCACGGCGGCGTAACGCTGCAGGCGCCTGGCGGGAAAGGGCTGTGCACCTGCAGAGGGAAAAGCGTGGTTCATCGAACGTCTCCAGGTCAAAGCTGCGACAACTTCTGCAGCATCTGGTCGCTGGTCTGGATGGACTTCGAGTTCATCTCGTAGGCGCGCTGAGTGGCAATCATGGACACGAGCTCCTCCACCACGTTCACGTTGCTGCCCTCGACGAAGCCCTGGCGCAGCGAGCCGTGGCCGTTGGCCCCCGGCGCGCCGGCATTGGCGGTGCCTGAAGACGCCGACTCAGCGAACAGGTTGCCGCCCAGCGGGTCCAGGCCGCCCGGATTGACGAAGGTGGCGATCTGCAACTGACCCACGCTCTGAGGCTGCGGTTGGCCCTGCAAGGTCACGTTCACCGTACCGTCCTTGGCAATCGTGACGTTGCGTGCAGCCGCGGGAATGGTGATACCCGGCTGTACGGTGTAGCCGGCACTGGTGACCATCTGGCCGTTGGCGTTGAGTTGGAAGGCGCCATCGCGGGTGTAGCCCGTGGTGCCGTCAGGCAGTTGCACCTGGAAGAAGCCCTGGCCTTCGATGGCAATATCGAACTGGCCCGAGGTCTGCGCCAGCGTGCCTTGCGAAAAGTTGCGCGACGTCGCCGCGGCACGCACGCCCAAGCCGATCTGCAGGCCGGTGGGCAACTGGCTCTGTTCGGACGTGGCTGCACCGCTCTGGCGCAGGTTCTGGTACATCAAGTCCTCGAAAACCACGCCAGAGCGCTTGTAGCCATTGGTGGCCACGTTGGCAAGGTTGTTGGCGATGGCGTCCAGCTTGGTCTGCTGGCCCTCCATCCCGGTTTTCGAAATCCACAGCGATCTGATCATGGTCGGCCCTCCTGTCAAGGCGTGGCAGCGATGATCTGCCGAACTTGAGGGTCGCCATCAGCGAAAAAGGGGCCTTGAGGGGCCCCTTCTTCCTGCATTGCGTGAACCTTACTGCTGTGTCAGCAGTTTGGTGGCCGACTGTTCCTTTTGCTCGGCTGTCTGCAAGGCCTTCATCTGCTGCTCGAACTGGCGTGCCGCCGCGATCATGGCCACCATGGACTCCACGGCGTTCACGTTGGATCCCTCCAGCGCACCGCTTTGCACCCGGGCCGCCGGGTCGGCCGCGAGGTCGCCCTCGGCGGCGCGGAACAGCCCGTCGGTGCCGCGTTGCAGCGCAGCCTCAGGAGTGACGAGCTTCAGGCGCCCCAAGGGCTGCGGCCGCTCCCTGCCCACCTTGGCTGACACCGTGCCGTCAGAGGCCACTTCCACTTCAGCGTTGGCCGGAATGGTCAACGGACCGCCGTCACCCACCACCGGCCGGCCCTGCAAATCGGTCAGCACACCCTCGGCGTTGACTTCCAGGGCACCAGCCCGCGTGTAGGCCTCAGTGCCATCCAGAGCCTGCACGGCCAGCCAGCTGTTGCCCTTGACAGCCACGTCCAGCGGCCGCCCGGTGGTCTGCACCGTGCCGGGCGCGTTGCTGTAGCCCACGGTGGACTCCAACGCGTACACCCGGCTGCTGGCGCCGTCGCCCCGCACCGGTACGGCACGGAACGCGGCCAACTCGGCCCGAAAGCCATTGGTCGAAACATTGGCCAGGTTGTGGGAGACCACCTCCTGACGGTGCATGGTGGCCTTTGCCGCCGCCATGGACAGGTAAATCATCCGGTCCATCAGACCCTCTCAGCTCTTGTTGCTCAACCCGCAGCGCGTGAGCCCGATATCAGCGCATGTTCAGGAAGGTCTGCGTGACCTGGTCCTGGGTCTTGATGGACTGTGCGTTGGCCTGGTAGGTGCGCTGCGCGGTGATGAGGTTCACCAGCTCGGCGGTGAGGTCCACATTGCTCTCCTCCACCGCGCCGGCCACGATGTCGCCCAGGTTGCCGGTACCCGGTACGTCCATCACCTTGGAACCGACTGCCTGGGTCTCCTTCCAGGCGTTGCCCCCCACGGACTGCAGGCCCTGCGGGTTGCGGAAGCTGGCGATGGCCAGCTGGCCGGTGGGCCGGTCCTGACCGTTGGTGTACTTGGCCGTCAGGACACCCCGCTCATCAAACGAGAAGCCGCTCAGGGAACCCACACCATACCCGTTCTGCTCCAGCTTGCTGATCGTGTAGTCGCCGGCTTGCTGGCTGGCGCCACTCAAATTCAGTGTGATATTGGCGAAGTTGTAAGTCAGCCCCTTGGCCGCCACATCGGCAGTGTTCAGGGCGTGCTTCAGGAAGGGCCCGGCAATAGACAGCCGAGACAGTTCACTGGCGGATTCCCCCGGCTTCACCTGCCATGTGGGAGGTACCGTGTTTGGCACCACTTCTATCACTTCCTTAGGGGGTTGGGCGCCATCCGCACTGTCGAAGCGGATGGTGCTGATCGGCCGAGGGTGCGCGACCGGTGTTGGGAGCAAGACTGGATTGCCATTCCCGTCAAGTTTCGGGGAACCGTCAGCATTGATATCGAGGTTGTTGGACGGTACGTTCTGACCGTTGGCCGTGACGTACACACTCCATGTATTCACGTCGACCTTCTTGTAGAAGGTGCTGACTTCCACGGATTGGCCCGCCTCGTCAAAGACCTTGACGGACGCGGAGTAGTTGAAGCTGTTGCCGTCGTTCTGGTTGAAGTTGGCGACAGACTTCTTCTTATCCGACCCATCCAGGTTGACGGACAGCGTGATCTCCTCCGTCTGCTTCTGTGCCAATCGTGCATCGGGAATCTTCAGTTCCTGCAACTGGCCCTTGCGAATCGCCCCGGTCTCGTCGGCGCCGAAACCCAGCAGCCGCGCGCCATCGTTGGTCACAATCCAGCCATCCCGGTCGGTCTTGAACTGTCCGTTGCGTGTGTACAACTGGGTCTTGGTCGCCTCCTGGCCGCTTTCCTGGTTGGACACCTGGATCTGGAAGTAGCCATCGCCGTTGATGGCCAGGTCGAGATTGCGGCCTGTGGTGGAGATGCTGCCCTGGGTGTGGTCCTGGGTCACCGCTGCCAGCGCCGAGCCGATACCGGCGCTTCGCGAGCCGCCGGCGGCTTCCGCGTACAGGTCCGAGAACTCGGCCCGAGAGGACTTGGCGCCGATGGTGTTGGCGTTGGAGATGTTGTTGGCAATCACCTCCAAGTTGGTGGCGGCGGCACTCAGGCCAGACAAACCTTGCTGAAAGCTCATGGTGGTTCCTTGTGTAGGGTAGTGGCGAGGGGTTGCGGGTCGGCGTCACCGCCGACTCAGGATGAAATCGGCTTGGAAGGTCAGGACCAGGCCTTGACGTTGTTCACGGGCGTGGTGCCCTGGCGGGCAAGCTGCAGCACCAGACCGTCAGGCCCGGCGGTGACCGCCATCACCCGGTCGGCCGACTGGGGGCTGGCCTGGATCACCTGCTTTCCGGACAACGCGTTGACACGGAAGCTCAGGCCCGAAGGGTTCGTACCCTCGGGCACAGTCCACTGGAAGGTCCTGCGGCCCGAGGCCTGCGCCCCCAGGTCCACCTTGTCGATCACCGTGCCGCCAGCCGAGAGCACGTCCACGCTCACGGCGCTGGCCGCGCGGGGAAGGTCGAAGGCCCCGACGCCCTTGCCGCCCTCAACAGAGAGGGCAGTGCCGCCAGTCCAGACCTGACGGCCCACCATGGTGGCCCCCTGCAGCGTCTGGGACTGCAGAAGCTGGGCTGACAACTTGTCGGTCATCTTGCTCATGGAGGTGTTGAGCTTCTCGATGCCCGCCACCGTGTTGATCTGCGCCATCTGGCTGGTCAACTGGGCGTTGTCCATGGGGTTCATGGGGTCCTGGTTCTTCAGCTGGGTCACCAGCAGCTTCAGGAACCGGTCGCCCGATTCCTCGTTGCTGGTGGCGATCGAACTGGCAGCCACGCTGGAACCGGCAGGTGCAGCAGCGGAAGGGGAGACGGCAGGCACGGTGCTCATGAGGTTCCTAGGTCGGGTTCAGGGATCGGGATCGAACGTAAGTGGAAGTCAGTCGTGGTGAGCGCCTTACTGCCCCATCTGCAGCGTCTTGAGCAGCAGGCTCTTGGCCGTGTTCATGACTTCGACGTTGTTCTGGTAAGAGCGAGAGGCCGAGATCATGTTCACCATCTCTTCCACCGCGCTCACGTTGCTGAAGGTCACGTAGCCCTCGGCATCAGCGGCGGGGTGCTTGGGATCGTGCACGCGTCGTCCTGGCGACTGGTCCTCTCGCACCGTGCTGACCCTCACACCGGCAGAACTTTCCGGGCCCAGCGCGCCGCCTGCCCCCATCAGTTCGGTCTGGAACACCACCTGACGCGCCTTGTAGGCCTTGCCGTCAGGGCCGGCCACGGTGTCGGCGTTGGCCAGGTTGGATGCCACCACGTTCAGACGCTGGCTCTGCGCGCTGACCGCGCTGCCGGCCACATCGAAAATGCGAAACATGCTCATGCTTCAGTCTCCTCAGCCCGCGTTGTGGCTCTTCATCGAATCGAGCATGGTGCGCACACTGCCGTTGATGAACCGCAGCGTGGACTCGTACTTGATCGTGTTGTCGGCAAAGCTGGCGCGCTCGCGGTCCATGTCCACCGAGTTGCCGTCCAGGTTGGTCTGGGCAGGCAGTGCATAGCGCAGCATGGCGCCCGAGCGCCGGCTGGCGTCTGCACCAGAACGCTGGGAGGTCGCTTCCTGCAGCGCCTTGCCGAAGTCGAAGTCCCGCGCCACGTAGCCAGGGGTGTCGGCATTGGCGATGTTGCTGGCGATCATGCGCTGCCGCTCGGCACGCATGACGAGAGCTTCGGTCTGGAAATTCAGCGAATCAGTCAGTCGTCGGATCATGTTGTGGCCCCCATCAGCATGGGCTTTGGTGTTGGCGATTCTCGGCAGGCACCGCGCCATGCATGCGCGGAAAAGGAGCCCGCTTCACGGTCATTTCCAAGCCTTGCGACTCGGTGTGCGACCTATATTGCCCACCGTGAAGTTCCGATACCTACCCCTCTTGGCGCTGCTGGCCTGGTCCAACGCAGCGCACTGCAACCAGGCTCCAGGCCAGATGCTGGACCCGGGCTGGGCGCAACGCGCCCAGCAGCTTGCCAACGACGCCGCCCGCATGGCCTTCGGCGACCAGATCCCCGTACGCGTGGAGGTCGTTCCTGGCCAATTGGATCCCCGGCTGAGCCTGGCGCCTTGCCAGAAGGTCGACGTCTTCATGCCAGCCGGTCAGCGCGCCTGGGGGCGCACGCGCATTGGCCTGAGATGCCTTCAGGGTCCCGTGGCCTGGAACGTGACCCTGCCCTTGACCGTTCGCCTGTGGGCGCCAGCCCTGGTTGCCGCCGGTCCCCTGCCGGCCGGTACCGTACTGTCACCCTTGCACCTGCGCCTGTCGGAGGTGGACTGGGCTGAGCGTGACTCGCCTGTCCTCTTTGCGGAGGATGCCGCTGTCGGGCGCACGCTTGCCACGACGCTGTCGCCCGGCGCACCATTGCGGCAGGAGCACCTGCGCAAGCGCCAGTGGTTCGACGCCGGAGACACCGTGCGCGTGAACGCCGTCGGTCCCGGGTTCACCATCCAGGGTGAGGGGGTGGCCATCACGCCGGGTATCGAAGGGCAAAGTGCCCGTATCCGTACGGAGTCTGGACGCACCATCACGGGCAAGCCTGTGGGGCAGCGACTGGCAGAGGTGCAGTTATGAGCGACCGCATGACTTTTCGGATATCCAAGCCCGGATCAGGGCTAAAGTTCAGCTGTCCAGTGACCGATACAGCGACACAAGGGGTAGCGGATCCTCCCGCCCTCTCAAGGAGCACACCATGAAGATCGGCCCCTCAGAACCCAGGATCGTCCCGGCGCCCATCGCAGGTGAGCGCAAGGCCGGTGCAGCCGCCACGGCACAGCAGTCACGAAGCAGTGCGGAGGTGCGCTTGTCTTCCATGGCGGACTTGAAGGTGGACCCGCACGGCGAAGGCTCGTTCGATGCTGCCAAGGTGGAGCGGATCACCCAGGCCATCCGCGACGGCACCTTCAGCGTCAATGCCGGTGCCATTGCAGACCAGTTGATCGCCAATGCCCAGGAACTGCTCGACAGGACCCCGCGGCCATGAGGCACCTGCCAGCCCCGACTGAACTGGAAGCGCCTGTGCTTCTGGTGGAGCAGCATCTGTCGGACCTGCACCAGGCGCTTCAAGCGGACGACGCCCGCGCCCTGGAACTGGCCGCTTCTGCATTGCACAGATCACTGTCAGGCGCGGTGGCACATTTGCGGGAAGCCGCCCAACGTGGCACCCTGCCCTCTCCGCTGCGCGACCGTCTCGCTGTAGCCAGCGCTCGTGTGGCGGCGCAGCGGCAGGCGCTGGCCCGCGCCACCGCCTCGCTGGACCGCGCCATTGATGTGCTGCTGCCCGAGCACAGCACCACGTACGCAGCCTCCGGTATGAATTCGAGGCTCAGGTCCGCAGGCGCCATCAGCGCCTGATCTGGCAGGCACCCAAACAAAAGGCCGGCAATTTGCCGGCCTTTTTTGCATGTTGCGGTCTGCCTGCCACCTTCCCGCCACCCCTACGCCGCGAACTCGGCGCTGGGCATCCCGGGCGGCCTCCTTCACCACTTCCGCATGCGGGTACGCAAGCGCGCAATGGACTGGCTGTGAAGCTGGCACACGCGGGACTCCGTCACGCCAAGGACAGCCGCAATCTCCTTGAGGTTCATGTCATGTTCGTAGTACATGCTCATGACGTACTGCTCCCGCTGCGGCAGGTTCTCTATGGCGGCCACCAGCGCCTCACGCATCCTGCGGTCTGACAGCCGCCCCAAAGGATTGGCCTCGGCGTCCACCATGTGGCGGTCCAGAAAATCCTCGTCGCCCTCATCGCCTGACATGTCCTCCAGGTAAACCAGCTGGGTGCCGCGCACCTTGCCCAGCAATTCCTGATACTCGCTCAGCGTCATGCCCATCTCGGCAGCAATCTCGGATTCGGCAGGCGCGCGCCCGAGCTTTTGCTCCAGCTTGTGCACCGCCGTCTCGATCATCCGCTGATGCCTGCGGTCGCTGCGGCTCATCCAGTCGCTGCCGCGCAGTTCGTCCAGCATGGCCCCACGGATGCGCTGCGTCGCGAAGGTCTCGAACTGCACCCCCTGTGCCGGGTCGAACCGGCACAAGGCATCGTTCAGGCCGATCATCCCGGCTTGGATCAGGTCGTCGATCTCCACGTTGGGGGGCAGCTTCGCAATCAGCTGGTGGGCCAGTCGCCGCACCAGGGGGCTGTACTGCTTGAGCAGGGCGCCGGGATCGAGCCGGCCTTTGGCGGTG
This sequence comes from Rubrivivax sp., assembly GCA_044372085.1. Lineage (GTDB taxonomy): Bacteria > Pseudomonadota > Gammaproteobacteria > Burkholderiales > Burkholderiaceae_C > Rubrivivax. The sequence goes on along the minus strand of JBILSM010000047.1, from coordinate 9,759 downwards.
TACATGGTGTGCTCCCGACCGATCAGGACCGCGGTCCACTGGTGGTAAGGCCTACGGCGGTATCCCGCTGCCATGAAGCAGCAGCGCCCCGGCTCTCGGCATGGAAGTGGGCCGCGACCAGACGACGCAGCGCGGCACCTGGCGGCTGCTGAGGTGGGGCCAGTTCATCAACCCCAGCCCAGTCGTGCAGGCTGGCGCCCACGAATTGATCGGCGCACTCGCCAAGCGTGGAGGCGATGGACGCCATTCGTTCGGAGCGGTCAGGCCCCATCATCACGAGGTCAAAGCTTTTCCAGCCGCTGCGCTGCACCAGCAGCTTCATGCCGGCATAGGCGTGCTTGACGCTCTCGGTATCCTCGCTGCTGAGCACCATGGGGCGCAGGGCCCGGCCTGTGCACAACCTCACCAGATCGGCAGCGCTGGCGTGCAGCAGCACGGCCTGTGCGTCAGGCACCAGTCGGGTCAGTTCGTCCAGCAGGTGCGCAGCCGATCCGCGCGTGTCCACGAAGCGGCGTGGCAGTCCCCTGGCCGCCAGGTAAGCGATGGTGGGCGACAGGTGCTCGATACAGGGCGCCAGGCCCAGCACCGACGCTTCGTCCGGTGGCGGTGAGGTCTCCCCTGCATCCACCACCAGGGTCTTGCGACCCTGCAGGGCCAGCACGGCCGTCAGCCGTTCCACCGCGACGCCGCTGCCTTGGACATGCGGGTTGGACACCAGCGCCAGGACCACGCAACCGGTGCGCGCGAACAATCGGCGCAAGCCATCGGCCTGATCCACCGTCCAGGCGCCGTCGCCGTCGATGACGCTGCTCATCCGTTGTCCTCCTCAGTGGGTGCCGGTAGCGACACTCGCCACCTGGGCCCCGGCGAACACCAGATTCACGTCTGAAGAATCCATGCGCCAGGCCGCAGTCCCGGCGGCGCGCAGAGCACGCTGCACCAGAGTGGCGGAGGACAGACGGTGCCAGTCCTCGGGCACCCTCTGGCCGTTGGCCACCGCCACCACCTTCATGCGGTGGCGGATCAGGGCGTCCAGCGCAGGGGCCAGCTTCACCGCTTCGTCCACCTTGGTCAGCACCACGCCTTTGCACGCCGCGGGGCTGTAGGCCTTGACCACGTCTTCGATGGTTTCGCCCTGGGCCGAGGCGTTGACCACCAGCAGGCGCTGGATCGACGGGTGCGACAGCATTTCCATGAGTTCGGCGGTGCGGCTGTCACGCTGGGCAATGCCAGCGGTGTCGATCAGCACCATCTTCTTGCCGGCCAGCAGTTCCAGCAGGTCCTCCAGTGAGGCGCGGTCGTGCGCGGTGTGCACCGGAACGCCCAGAATCCGACCGTAGGCCCGCAACTGCTCCTGTGCGCCCATGCGGTAGGCGTCCAGCGTGATGAGCCCGAGGTGGCCGGCTCCGTGGCGAGAGGCAAAGGCAGCAGCCAGCTTGGCGGTGCTGGTGGTCTTGCCCACGCCCGTGGAGCCCACCAGGGCCCACACGCCGCCTTGGTCTTCCAAGGCAGCTTCGCGTTCGGCGGTCTGCAGATTGCGTTCGAGCACCGAAGCTGCCCAAGCCGCCTCGTCGGTGTTGGCGGGAAGACTGCCCACGAGCTTGCGCGTCAACGCCGGGGAGAAGCCGCTGTCCAGCAGCTTCTGGGACAGGTGCGCTTGGCGGGGTTGCCTTTGCAGCTTCTCCATGAAGGCCAGGGCGCCAAAACGCTCTTCGATCAGGCCCTTCATGGAGCGGATCTCGTTGACCATCTCCGTCCGCTCACGGGCCAGGGCCACGACCGCCTGCGGGTCGGCCGCAGCGGGCGGCATGACGTGAACCCCCTGGGGTGCCGCCACGCTGGCTGGAGCGGCGGGCCGGGCGGCCGATGCAGAGCGGGCAGCGGGAGACGACTGCGGCTGCATCGCCGCTTCGGACAGGCTGCGCTGGCTTGTGTCCGGGTCAGCCTCGGTCGCCGCCGAAGGTGCGTTGGCCGCCCCCACGGTTCCCTGCGCAGCCTCCAGTTCCTGCTTGCGGCGGCGCAGCATGCGCTCTCGAACGTAGTCCTGGAACGACAGCGTGCTCATGGAGAGTGTCTGCACATCGTCTTCCACGGCCTGGGCCGCAGGCGCCGCAGTTCTGTCCTCATCCCATGTGGGGTCCAGCCGTTGGCGCAGGGCTGCGGTGGCTCGGCTCCAGGCACCAGGCTTCTCCACGTTGCGTGCCGGTGCTGGGGCGGTAGCCTCCTGCCATGCGGGCCTCTCGGGCTGCGGATTGGCGGGTACGGCCACACGCTCGAACTCGTGCATTGCATCGGGTGCCATGGCCAGCACCTCTACGCCATCGGCGCAAGGCCGCGTGGACAGCACCACCGCGTCTCGCCCGAAAGCCAGGCGGACCTGCTTGAGAGCGTCGCGGGAATTAGGGGCGGTGAAGCGCTTGACGTTCATGCCGGGGCTCCGATGATGGATGCGATACGGATGGAATGGGTTTCAGGGATCTCGCTGTGCGAGATCACACGCAGGCGGGGCGCGACGCGGCGCAGCAAGCGGGCCACGGCGGCGCGAATGGGGTCAGGCACCAGCAGGCAGGCCGGCATCCCCAGGTCTTCCTGGCGGCGTGCGGTGTCGGCAGCACTGCGGGTCAGCGTATCGGCCACGCCGGGGTCCAGTGCTGCGCCGTGCGGCGAGGTCAGCGCCTGGGTGACCAACCGCTCGAGCTCGGGCTCCAGGGCAATCACCTCCAGCTCCTTCACCGGGCCGTAGATCTGCTGCACGATGGCCGGGGCCAGGTGCACGCGCACCCGCTGGGCCAGATCGGTCGGATCGGTCACGGTGGCCGCATGCTCGGACAGCGACTCCACGATGGAGCGCATGTCGCGGATGTGCACGCCCTCTTCCAGCAACAGCTGTAGCACCTTCTGCAAGGTGGTGACGCTGACCATCTTCGGGATCACGTCTTCGATGAGGTTGGGGGCAAGCTTCTTCACGTGGTCGACCAGGGACTGGGTCTCGGTTCGGCCCAGCAATCGGGCCGCGTTCACTTGCATCAAGTGTGAGAGATGCGTGGCCACCACGGTCGCGCAATCAACGACCGTAAAACCTGCCATCTGTGCTGTCTCGCGGTGGAGAACCTCGATCCACACCGCCGGCAAGCCGAAGGCGGGGTCCGTGGTCATGGTGCCCGGCAGTTGCTGCGTGGCGCCACCGGGGTTGATGGCCAGCAGCATGCCGGGGTAGGCCTCGCCCTCGCCGACGACGGCGCCTCGCAGCGTTACGCGGTACATCCCGGGCTTGAGGTCCGCCAGGTTGTCCCGGATGTGAACGGCCGGGGGCAGGAAGCCCACGTCCTGCGCGAACTTCTTGCGCACGCCCTTGATGCGGCCCAGCAACTCGCCGTTGCGTGCCTTGTCCACCAGGGCGATCAGGCGGTAGCCCACTTCCAGCCCCAGGGAGTCCACAGGGGTCAGGTCATCCCAGGTGGCCTCGGTGTTGGCGCTCGGAATCTCGTTGGCATCTGCGCTGCGCGCGGGCTCTGCGGGCTTGCGCTGCCTGCGCATCGTCGCCCAGGCCAGGACCCCCAGGCCCGAGGCGATGAACAGGAACACGAAGTGCGGCATGCCCGGCACCAGCCCCAGTGCACCCACGATGCCGGCTGTGACACCGATGGCCTGTGGTGAATCGAAGACCTGGTTGCGGATCTGGGTACCCACATCCTGCTCTTTACCCACGCGGGAGATGACCATCGCCGCGGACACCGAGATCAGCAGCGCCGGAATCTGCGCCACCAGTGCGTCACCCACGGCCAGAAGGATGTAGCTGCGGGCTGCTTCGCCAGCGGAGAGGTCATGCTGCAGCATCCCGATGAGGAAGCCGCCGACCACGCTGATGAACAGGATCAGCAGGCCGGCCACGGCGTCGCCGCGCACGTACTTGCTGGCGCCGTCCATGGAGCCGAAGAACTCTGCCTCGTCGCCCACTTCGGCGCGGCGGCGCTTGGCTTCCTTCTCATCGATGATGCCGGCGTTCAGGTCGGCATCGATGGCCATCTGCTTGCCGGGCATGGCATCCAGGGTGAAGCGCGCCCCCACCTCAGCAATCCGCTCGGCGCCCTTGGTCACCACGATGAAGTTGATGACCACCAGGATGGCGAACACCAGCAAGCCCACCGCGAAGTTGCCGCCGATGAGGAAGTGGCCGAAGGATTCAATCACCTGACCTGCCGCACCCGGGCCGGTGTGGCCCTCCATCAGCACCACCCGCGTGGAAGCCACGTTCAGGCTCAGGCGCAGCAGCGTGGTGACCAGCAGCACGGCGGGCAGCGCGGCGAAGTCCAGCGGGCGCTTCATGGTGGCGGCCACCATCATCACGATCAGCGACAACGCGATGTTGAAGGTGAACAGCAGGTCCAGCGCAAGGGGCGGCAGCGGCAGCACCATCATCGCGAGGATCATCACGATGAACAGCGGCGCGGTCATCGCCTTGAGGATGCCGGCATCGGGCCCGAGCAGGCCCTGGATCTTGGCCATCCAGGGGTTGGCGGTCAGGCTTGCAGAGCTCATGCTTCATCCTTTGCCGGCGCGCTGGTGACGGCCGGCTGGTTCTTGGGGTCGAGTTCGGGCGGTACTTGCAAGTCGGGCAGATCACCGGGCGCCCTGCCCTTGCCTGCCATGGCGGCGCGCAGCTGGAACACCCAGGCCAGCACCTGCGCCACGGCCGAGAACAGCGCCGCTGGAATCTCGCGGTCCAGCTCAGCGTGGGCATACAGGGCGCGTGCCAGCGGCGGGGCCTCCAGCACAGGGACCTGTGCGGCGCGCGCGGCATCACGAATGCGAAACGCCATCAGGTCAGCCCCCTTGGCCACCACCACGGGTGCGGCCATCCGGCCGTCGTCGTAGCGCAGCGCCACGGCAAAGTGGGTGGGGTTCATCACCACCACGCTGGCCGAAGGCACGGCCGCCACCATGCGGCGGTTCGCAGCCTCGCGCATCTGGGCCTTCTGCTTGCCCTTGATCTCGGCGTTGCCCTCGACCTCCTTGAATTCCTGCTTCACTTCCTGATGGCTCATGCGCAACCCGCGCAACCAGACGAACTTCTGAAGGGGAACATCCACCAGCGCGAACGCGCCCACGGCCAGCAGCAGCAACAGCAGGCCGGCCCACACGGTGCCTGCGGCGTGGTTCAGGGCCGCCGGCAGCGGCACGGCCATGGAGTGCAGGAAGCGCCCCATGTTGGCCTGCACGAACAGGGCGCCAATCAAACCCAACACCAAAGCCAACAAGCAGGCCTTGAGCGTCATCCCGATCTGGGAGCCTGAGAACAGACGCGCCACGCCGGAGATCGGGTCAAGCTTGCTGAACTTGGGCTCGATCGCCTTCCAGGAGAAGTTCCAGCCCCCGCAGGCCACACCGGCCACCACGCCCATGCCCATCATCAACAGGCCCATGGGCATCACGACCAGCATCAGTTCCACGCCCGAGTCCGCCAGGCGATCGGCCATGCGCTCGGGCTGGAACACCGTCACGGCATCGAAGCTCAGGCCGCGGGCCAGCAGTCGCTGCAGCCAGCCGGTCAGTTGAGTGGACATTGCCGCCAGCGTCAGGGTGGCGGCAAGCAGCGCCGCGAAATGCCCCAGGTCACGCGAACGCGCGACTTGCCCCTCCTCGCGGGCCTTGAAGATTCTCCGCGCGGTGGCGGGTAGGGTACGGTCTTGAGCGCTGTCGGACATGGCGAAGGGGGCCCTGGTGAGGCCCTGCCATGGTGCCGCGGCGGGGAAAAGACTTGAGCGGGATAAGAGGGGCGAAAACCCCGTGTTTCAGCGCGTCGGCGGCGTGAGCGCGGCAGCGGGTGCTCTTGCAGGCGCTGGCGCTGGTGTTGCCGCGGGTGCGGATGCCGCGTTGGCCGCCGCGGGCTCCGGGCCGTCACCCAGGGCGACACGGTCCTCGGCATCGCGATTCATGACGATGATGCTGATGCGCCGGTTGACCGGGGCCACAGGGTCGTTCTTGTCGAAAGGCACACTGGCCGCCAGACCCTGGACCCGCATCACACGGCCCTCGGGCAGCCCGCCTACCATCAGTTCGCGACGAGAAGCGTTGGCGCGGTCGGCAGACAACTCCCAGTTGGTATAACCCAACACGCCGTTGCCGAACGCCTGGGAGTCGGTGTGGCCTTCGAGCGTCAGGCGGTTGGGCACGTCGGTGAGGATAGTGCCGATTTCCTGTAGCAGGTCGCGCATGTAGGGCTGTACCACTGCGCTGCCGCTGGCGAACATGGGGCGGTTGTTGGCATCCACGATCTGGATGCGCAGCCCTTCGCGCGTCATGTCCAGGCGGATCTGCGACTTCAAGGCCCGCAGCTTCTCGTTGCTGTCAATCTTGCGCTCGATGTCCTCCTTCAGCTTCTCCAGTCGCGCACGTTCGGCTCGCACCTGCTCGGCCTTCAAGGCCTGAAGGTTCACCGAACGTGTAGGCGCCTCGACATCGCCTTGCTTGACCTGACCGACGGATCGCGTGAAATCCTGACCACCGCCCTGGACCACTGATGAAGAGTCACCCGCGCCGGACCCCCCCCCCAGCATCGTGAGCTTCAGCGGCGTGCTGAAGTAATCGGCAATGCCCTTGCGGTCGCCCTCTGTGGTGGAGCCAATCAGCCACATCATGAGAAAGAAGGCCATCATGGCCGTGACGAAGTCGGCGTAGGCGATCTTCCACGCGCCACCGTGAGCCGCATGCCCACCCTTCTTCACCCGCTTGATGATGATGGGTTGCAGCTTCTTGGCGTCACCGGCCATGGACCTGCCTCCTGTGGGTGACCTTGCCGGGGACGATCAATCCGGAAGGTCTCACTTCTTCTTCTTCACGTGGCTCTCCAGTTCCGAAAAACTGGGGCGATCGGTGTGGTACAGCACCTTGCGGCCGAACTCGATGGCCACCTGCGGGGCGTAGCCCTGCATGCTGGCCAGGAGGATGGTCTTGATGCACTGCAGTTCCTTGGTGGCCTCCTCCACCTTCTGCTCCAACAGACCAGCCAGAGGCTCGGCGAAGGCATAGGCCAGCAAGATGCCCAGGAAGGTGCCCACCAAGGCTGAACCGATCATGCCCCCCAGGACCGCGGGCGGCTGACCCACCGAGCCCATGGTGTTCACCACGCCCAGCACCGCCGCCACGATGCCGAAGGCCGGCAAGCCGCCGGCAACGCGTTGCAGGGCCATCACAGGTGCATGAGCTTCATGGTGGTGGGTCTCGATCTCGCTGTCCATTAGCGATTCAATTTCGTGGGCATTGAGGTTGCCCGTGACCATCATGCGCAGATAGTCCGTGATGAACTCCGTCACATGGTGGTCCGCCGCGATGGCGGGGTACTTGTTGAACAGGGGGGACTCGTGCGGCGACTCAACGTCGTTCTCGATGGCCATCAGACCTTCGCGTCGAGCCTTCTGCAGGATGTCGTACAGCAAAGCGATCAGGTCCATGTAGCGAGCCTTGCTGTACTTGCCCCCCTTGAAGCACTGACCCAGCCCTGCCAACGTGCTCTTGATGATCGCTGGCTTGTTGGTCGCCAGAAACGCACCAATGGCAGACCCGAAGATGGTGGTCATCTCGAAAGGCAGCGCCCGCAGCACCGGCCCCATGTTGCCCCCGTGCGCAAGGAACACGCCAAAGACGCAAGCCAACACAACGACCCATCCAATGATGATGAACATGGCGCGAAGGCTGGCTTGGTTGACGCGAAATAAGGACGTGTGGGCGACACTCGTTGCCCACAGGGCCGGCCGAACGTCAGACAGTTCAGATGTTATCGGCCAAAACGGCCCGCAACTGAACCGTTCGCCCCGCCCAATTGGTAAATCCACAAATTCCGTCCGTCGGGGCATGTCAACCGGCGCGCAGCCGTCACCCCCGGCACGTCGAACTCCAGGCTCACCAGCCAGGCACCGGCAGCCATCTCGCGGCAGGCCTTGTCCCAGGCGCGCGGCATGGATTCCGGTCGTTGGAACAGGTACACCAGGTCGAAGCCGGCCCAGGAGATCGCCCACATGTCGCCCCGAAGCACCCGCGGTGTCGCAGTGGAGGGGTCAAGGGCGCCGGAGGTGCTGGAGGACCCCGGCTCGGGGTTACGGTCGAGGTTGTGGCGGTACCCCCGACGCAGCCGCCAGCGACTGAGCATCACCAGGGCCAGACTGCTCTCAACCCCATGGATACGAGCCAGCGGGAAGGCCTGGCGAAGGGCCACCATCCCGTGACCCAAGCCGCTACCCGCGTCGAGCACTTCGGAATCCGGAGCCAGTGCCACCGCTTCCCCCAGACACCGAAGCGCCTCAGGCGGTGTGGGAAACACGGGCGCATCGCGCCAAGCCTGCAAGGGGTAAAGCGCCAGCATCAACAGAGCCAGGGCCAACCAGCCCCAGGGCCCCACGCTGGAAGCGCCAGCTGTCGTCAGCATCAGCAGCGGCAGCCCTCCCAGAACCACCCAGCGCCGCCAACCCGCAGGCACCCAACCCTGGAACCACAGCCCCGGCACCATGCCCAGAAGAAGCGCCACCCCGGCCGGCCAGCCGAGCCAAGACGCCGTCAGCATGAGGGCCCACCCCCCTACCCAGGCGAACACTGCCGGCAGCGGCCAGCGGCGCCAGACGCCGTGCTCAGGCCGCACTGCGACGGTCCCGCGCCATCAGATCATCGAGATCATCAAATCGTGGTTGGGCACGAGGTTGACCTCGGTGGCACGAAGCGAACGGATCACGCGGTACATGCTGGTGTTGGTATCCCGCAGCGCGGGCGCAGGCAAGGGCTGGCCGTTTGCCCCCCGCAGGCTGGCCACCCGCGGCAAGTCCGCCCGTGAGCCGCGCGAGATCACGATCCCCACCTCCTGATTGGCCAGCGCGACGAAGGTGCCGGGAGGGTACAAGCCCAGCGCCTTCAGCAAGGCCGAGCCGATTTCGTCCAGCTTTCCGTTCGGGCCTATGCAGGCCCGCTTGGCTGCCTGCAGAGGCGACATGGGGCCTCGGTTCTTGCGTCGGCTCAGGCGCGCCGTGAAGATGTCCACCCGCATCAGCAACCGTGCCAGCTTGTTCGGTGGAGACAGTTCCTCGAAAGCGATGTGGTCGTGCTGCCAGGAGTGGTGCCAGCGCACAGCCCCGGTCCAGATTGCATCCTCCACGCCGCTGGACTTGAGCAGCTCCTGCGCGGTCATGCTGTGCTGCTCGATCTCCAGGCGCATCTCCACCGTCGGCGTGATGTCACTGTTCCCGAGGGTGTCCTGCAATTCGGTCATGGTCACGTTCATGGTCAGCGCGGACAAACCCAACGCCTGCACCCAATCCCTGGGCCAACCCAGCAGTCGGGCCGCGGCCTGGCACACCAGACAGACCAGCAGGCTGTGCAGCGAGGAATAGTGGTTCTGAGGCTGGCTTGACAGGTACACCAGGTAGTACAGCGAGCCATCCGGGCTGTGGCTGCCCAGCTGCTGGACGCGGCGGTGCGCGCGAATCACGCGCTTGAGCCAATCGCCGCCGGGTGACGCCTCACGCAGTGCGGAGGTCAGGAGTCGGTGCAACGAATCCCATTCTTCGGCAAGAGTAAGCTCCTTGCCAAAGCCGGTGTCCAGAAACTGGCTTTCCCGGAACCTGGGTTCGGCCTGGGCAACGCCCACCTGGGCCGGGGCCGGGGCCGGGGCCGGGGCCGGACGTAGCATGTTCTTCAGTGGCGAAGGCACCAGACCCTTCCACTTGTGGGCCAGGCGTTCGTCGATGAAGACGCGCTTGGTGGCCAGGATTTGAA
>JBILSM010000140.1:0-7107 GCA_044372085.1 Rubrivivax sp. | reverse complement strand
GTACTGTTCCCGGCCGTTATCGAACGCGAACAGGTGGATCTTGTCGTAGCGTGCCCGCACCGCACCGTCGGGCCCGAACACCAGGCAGGTGTTGCGCACCTGGTCAGGCCGCCCGGGCACGGCCATCGGCAGCGTCCCACCCACGATCCACAGGCCGTGCCGGCGGGCAGCGTCCGACAGGAACTGTTGGATCGGGCCCTGGCCCGGCACTTCGGCCAGCGCCAGCTTGTCGGTGTCGCGTCGCCCCAGCAGGCAGAAGTACTCGGGCAAGGCCGCCAAGGCTGCACCGGCTTCGGCCGCTTGCGCGATGAGGCGCCCTGCCGCCTCCAGATTGCGCCCGAGATCGGGGGTGGACACCATCTGCAAGGCGGCGATCTTCATGGTGGGGGGCCGGAGGCAGCGACAAGAGGCGTCCATTGTCGGTGCCATCGGCGTCACCGGAGCCATCGGTGGCATCGGCGCCGGGAGCCTCGCGCCCTGAAGCGCAGCTCGGGGCCGCTCGCATCCAGGTCCAAAGTGCCTGGAGCGCGGAAGCGCGGAAGCCCGGCAACCCAGGAGCCCGAAGTCCAAAGGCCCCTTGGCCTGCTCAACCACGCGAAGCCGGTACGCTCGTTCCACGAGCAAGGAGCCAGCAGGAACGCCTTGAAAACGCCACAGCGCCCAGACCGAACACTGAAAGAGGCGGGCAGCCTGTGCAGAGGCCGGACTTTCGAGCATGCGAGAGCCGGCCCGCGACGGAACCACGATTCCGGGGCACACCAGGCTGGGAGAGGGAACAGATGAACAGCACTTCAGCGCGCCACACCGGCCGGTGGCAGCCATGAGCGCCGCACTCCAGCAGGTCGCGGCCGGTCTGCCGGCGGACGGCGGGCGCTCGGCCCCACAGGCCACTGCCGCGCCGCGGGCCCAGGCCGCCCACAGCCGCTTTGTCCAGCGCATCCGGCGCCGCTACGGCGATCTGCTGAGCCAGCTTGAGCCGGGCCTGCCCGACGCCATGGCCATGCGCCGCACGGTCGAGCGCCTGCGTTCCAGCGGCCGCGACCTGGGCAGCGCACTGCGCGTGACGCGTCAACTGGTGCTGGAACGCCTGGCCGTGTTGGACGTCGAGCACTCGGCCTCGCTGGACGACGTGACGCACGCCATGACCACGCTGGCCGAAGTCACCCTGGAGGCCGCGCTGGCACAGGCGCGGCGCGACTGCGACGCGCGCCACGGCCCCCCGAGGGACGCGCTCGGGCAAGAGATCGACTTCTGGATCGTCGGCATGGGCAAGTTGGGGGCGCGCGAGCTCAACGTGTCCTCCGACATCGATCTCATCTACGTCTACGAGGACGACGGCGAGACCACGGGGCTGCCCTGCGCATCGGACGCGACCCCGCCCGCCGACACCAGGCGCACCGGCGTGGTCTCGGCGCATGAATACTTCTCGCAGGTGGCCAAGCGGCTGTACACGCTGATAGGCGACACCACGGACGACGGCTTCGTGTTCCGCATGGACCTGGCCCTGCGGCCCAATGGCAACTCCGGCCCGGCGGTGGTAAGCATGGGCATGCTGGAGGAGTACTTCCAGGTGCAGGGGCGAGAGTGGGAACGCTTCGCCTGGCTCAAGAGCCGCATCGTGGCGCCGCAAGCCGCGGTGGACAGCGGCCGCGGCCAGGCCCTGAGGTCCTTGGTGACGCCGTTCGTCTATCGCAAATACCTGGACTACGGCGTGTTCGAGGGCTTGCGGCAGTTGCACCGCAAGATCCGTGAGGAAGCGCAGCGCCGCGCCGCCGGCCGCCCCGAACGGGCCAACGACGTGAAACTCTCACGCGGCGGCATCCGTGAGATCGAGTTCATCGTGCAACTGATGCTCGTGGCCCGCGGCGGACACTTTCCGGAAATCCGCACGCGTTCCACCCTTCGCGGCCTGCAGCGCCTGGTGGTGCGCGGCCTGATGAAGCCCGCCACGGCCGACCGCCTGGCTGAAGGCTACGCACTGCTGCGCCAGGTGGAACACCGCATCCAGTACCTGGACGACCAGCAGACCCACCTGCTGCCCACGGGCGACGAGGATCTGACCTGGATTGCGCGTTCGCTGGGGTGGCCGCAAGGCGATGCGGGCGCGCTGCTGGACCGGCTGGGCGAGGTGCGTGAATTCGTCGCCAACGAGTTCGACGCCTTGCTGCACGACGGGCGGACCCCGACGCCCACGCGCGGGGTGTGCCGCACCTGCGGTCAGGGGCCGCTGCCGGTGGACAGCCCGACGCTGATCGAGCACTTGCCCGAAGGCCTGGCCGAGCGGGTGCGGCAGTGGAGCCACCAGCCTCGCGTGGCGGGCCTGCGCGACGAGAGCAAGGTCCGGCTGGGCCGCTTGGTGCAGAAGGCCGAGGCCTGCATTGCTGACGGTACAGCTACCGTGGAATCCACACTGCGCTTCATCGACTGGATGGAGCCTTTGCTGCGACGCGAAAGCTACCTGGCCCTGCTGGTCGAGCGCCCGGAGGTGCTCAGCCGCTTGCTGCGCCTGCTGGGCCTGGCCCGCTGGCCCATGCAGTACCTGATGCGCCACCCCGGCGTGATCGACGAACTGGCCGACGAGCGCCTGTTGCACGAGCGCTTCGACCGCGCCGAGTTCATCTACGATCTGGATCAGCGCCACGCGGCCTGGGTGCGCTCCGGCCAGGCCGATGAGGAGTCGCTGCTGGACACCTTGCGGCGAGCCCACCATGCGGAGGTTTTCCGCACGCTGGTGCGCGACGTGGAACGCCGTCTGAGCGTGGAAGAGGTGGCCGATGATCTGTCGGCCCTGGCCGACGCCGTGCTGGACACCGTCATCCGCTGGGCCTGGGCCACGTACCGGCAGCGCCACCGCGAAGAGCCTTCACTGGCCGTCATTGCCTACGGCAAGCTCGGCGGCAAGGAACTGGGCTACGGCAGCGATCTGGACGTGGTCTTCCTCTACGACGACGGCGACGAACCCGATCCGGACCGGGCTCAGGAGGTCTATGCGGGCTTCGTGCGCAAGATCATCACCTGGCTGACGTTGCGCACGGCAGCCGGTGAGCTGTACGACATCGACACCGCGCTGCGCCCCAACGGCAGTTCGGGCCTGCTGGTCACCTCCATTTCCGCCTTCGAGCGCTACCAGGCGGGCCGGGGCAGCAACACGGCCTGGACCTGGGAACACCAGGCGCTGACACGGGCCCGCTTCTGCGCCGGCGCGCGCAGCATCGATGCGCGGTTCGAGGCGGCACGCACAGGGGTGCTCAAGGCCGCGCGTGACGAATCCGCGCTGCGCGCTGAGATCCAGGCCATGCGCGAGCGCGTGCGCAGCGCCCACCCCGCCAAACCCGGGCGGTTTGACGTCAAGCACAGCCCGGGCGGGATGATGGACGCCGAGTTCGCGGTGCAGCAACTGGTGCTGGCCCACGGCGGTCGCCACCCTGCCCTGCTGGGCAATGTGGGCAACATCGCGCTCTTGCTGCGGGCCCGGGAGGCCGGCCTGCTGCCTGAAGGGATGGGAGAAGCGGCCGCTGACGCGTACCGCGAATTGCGGCGCGCCCAGCACCAGGCCCGCCTCGACGAGCAGCCCACGCACTTCGACACGGAAGCCTTCGCCGCGCACCGCGACGCCGTGCTCGCGCTGTGGCATCACGTCTTCGGCTGAGCCCGAAGCCCTGGCCGGCGGCCTTCCTGGCCCTGGCCGGGCTGTCGGCTCTGCTGTTCGTCCACGACGCCGTTCGCGGCCCGGCGGCAGCCTGGGCGCCCGCGCTTGAATGGCGCGCCGACCACCTGTGGCGCCAGCCCTGGCGATTGCTGACCGCCGCCTTCGTGCACCACGACCTCCAGCACCTGGGGTCCAACCTGCTCGGCTGCGCCGTGGTGGCCCTGTTCGGCTGGGCGGGCAGGCTGGGCCCGCGGGCCACCCTGGCAGCAGCCCTGGCCTGGCCCCTGACGCACGTGCTGCTGCTGTGGTCTCCCGGGCTGGCCCGCTACGGCGGGCTGTCCGGCGTGCTGCATGCCGCGGTGGCCGTGGCCGCAGTGGCGCTGATGCTGCACGGAGCCCGCCGCCAGCGCGTGGTGGGCGCGGCCGTGTGGACCGGCCTGGTGCTCAAGGTGCTGCTGGAAGCGCCGTGGACGGGCGCGGTGCAGGCCGTGCCGGGCTGGGACATCCCCATCGCCGTGGGGGCCCACGCCGCCGGCCTGGTCTGCGGCACCGGGGTGATGATCGGCATCGCCTGCATGACCTGGGGCGCTGAGGTCCGGCAAAGGCGGCGCGCGCGACAATGAGCCCCCGATGCCGACGCGGCCCCAGCCGCAGGCGTCACCCGTCTGCCCCCTGTCATCGCACGGTCCTCACCAGGAGCCACCCCCATGATCACACTCTGCGGATTTTCGATCTCGAACTACTACAACAAGGTCAAGCTCGCCCTGCTGGAAAAAGGCGTGCCCTTCGAGGAAGAACGGGTGATGACCGGCTCCAAGGACGAGGCCGTGCTCGCCGCCTCACCCCTGGGCAAGATCCCCTACATCCGCACGCCGCAGGGTGCGCTGTGCGAAAGCCAGGTGATCGTCGACTGGATCGAGGCCGCCTACCCCAACCCGCCGCTGATCCCGGCCGACCCCTTTGCCGCCGCGAAGGTGCGTGAACTTGCCACCTTCATCGACCTGCACCTGGAACTGGTCGCGCGCGAGTTGTACGCGCAGGCCTTCTTCGGCGGGACGGTCAGCGAGGGCACGCAGGCACGCGTGCGCAAGCAACTGGAGCGCCACATCCCGGCCTTCAAGCGTCTGGCGTCCTTCGCGCCCTACGTGGCCGGTGACCGCTTCACACTCGCAGATTGCTCGGCGTGGGTGAGCCTGCCCCTGGTGGGGATGGCGACCAAGACGGTGTACGGGGAGGACCTGCTGGCCGCCCAGGGCGTGGACTGGAAGGCCTACGTCAAGCTGGTGGGCGAACGGCCGAGCGCACAGCGCGTGGCCGCGGACCGCAAGGCGGACTCGCTGCCCAAGGCTTCCTGAGGCCGGCCGGCTGGGGCGGCCTGAGGCCGCTTCAGGCCGCTTCAGGCCGGTTCAGGCAGTAGCGGCCGCGGCCTTCTGGGCCAGCAAGGCTTGTGAGACGTCCTTGCGATAGCGGTTGAGTTCCTGCACGCTGGCAAAGCTGCGCTCCATCAGCAGGCCCAGGTTGTGCAGGATGCGCTCGACCACCTTGCTCTCCCAGGCGCTGTCGAACTGGATCTGCTTGTCCAGCCAGCGCTCCAGCCAGGCGGGATCGGGCAGGCGGCTTTGCACGGTGTCGCGCGGGAACAGGCGCTCGTTGACATGCAGGTTGGTGGGGTGCAGGGCCTGCGCGGTGCGGCGGGCGCTGGCCATCAGCACGCCCACCTTCGCGAAAGCGGCACGCGCCTCGTCGCCAAAGCGCGTCATCGCGCGCTTCATGTAGCGCAGGTACGCACCGCCGTGACGGGCCTCGTCACGCGCCAGGGTTTCGTAGATGGCCTTGATGACCGGCTCGGTATGCCACTCGGCGGCCCGCCGGTACCAGTGGTTCAGGCGGATCTCGCCGCAGAAATGCAGCATCAGGGTTTCCAGGGCGGGCGCAGGGTCGAACTCGAAGCGAATCTCATGGAGTTCCTCCTCGCTGGGCACCAGGTCCGGGCGGAAGCGCCGCAGATACTCCATGAGCACCAGGGAATGCTTCTGTTCCTCGAAGAACCACACGCTCATGAAGGCGGAGAAGTCACTGTCGTCGCGGTTGTCGCGCAGGAACATCTCGGTGGCTGGCAAGGCCGCCCACTCGGTAATGGCGTTCATCTTCACCGTGCGGGCCTGTTCATCCGACAGCCTGGTGCCATCGAACTGGCCCCAGGGAATGTCGGTGTCCATGTTCCAGCGGACCGCCTCGAGTTGCTTGAAGAGTTCAGGGTAGAGCATGCATGGCCCCGTCAAGTCAGGTTGACATCAACCCGCCCTATTCTAGGGAGGTGGACGCGGCCCACTGTGCAAGCCGTACGGTTCGCAGGGGCTCGCCGATGCAGGAAGACTCGCTCAGGCAATCCGGTCGGATTCGCCCGCATCACGCCAGCGCCGCACCTCGCCCGCAACGCTGCGAAGGTCCTGCACCACGCGCACGCCCGGCACCGGGCGACGTGACAGTACCGAGGCCGAACCACCGGCCCACAATTCCACCGCCTCGGGCAGCCGTGCGCGCAGGTCGCCCAGCCCCTCGAGCACCTGCTGCGCGCCCAGGATGCCTGAGAAGCCCAGGGCGACGATGTCGGCGTGGTGCGCCTGGGAGGCTCGCACGATGTCCAGCAACGGCGTCTGCACGCCCAGGGAAACACAGGCGCAGCCTTCCAGTCGGAACATGGCCTCCACCATCAGCAGGCCCAGGCCATGCGGCTCGCCAGGAAAGGTGGACAGCAATACCGCCGGACGGGCTGCCGACTGCGGCACTGGAATCTGCCCGATGGCCTGGCGCATCACCACCTGCACCTCCTCGGTGTAGGCGTGCTCCTCGAAGACCTCCAGCCGCCCACGCACCCACGCTTCACCGACCGCCACGTTCAGCGGCGCCACCAGGTCGGTGACGAACCGGTAGGCCCCCAGGCGCGACAGCATGCGACCCAGTTCCCGGTGCAGGCCGGCAGCGTCATGCGCCCGGACAAGGCCCAGGAAGGGCTCCAGGGGCTCTGGCGACGACGCCGGTGAGCCGTTGGCGTGCGCAGGATTCGCTTGACCCCTGTCGGCCAGCGCCTCTACTTCCTGGGGGCTCATCTTCAACAGGCGCCCGGGGCGCCAGCCGGCGTCCAGCAAGCGCTTGACGAGTCGCAGCCGTTCCACCTGCCCCAGCGGGTAGGCCCGCTCGCCAAAGGAGTCTCGCGCCGGGGTGGGGAAACCGTAGCGGCGCTCCCACACCCGCAAGGTGTCCTTGGACAGGCCCGTCTCGCGCTCGACCGCCGCAATGGACAGTAGGCGTTCGCCATCGATGGGGCGGGTCTCCCCGGCCGCAACAGGCTGCGACTCCGTCAAGTCCCTCATGTTCATCGAGGCATTTTGTCCTGGACAACTCAGTTTGAGCAACCTCTCGAAAAGAACTTGCCGGCCTACTTGTAAAAAGCTTGC
>JBILSM010000139.1:0-7119 GCA_044372085.1 Rubrivivax sp. | reverse complement strand
CGTGAGCCTGGACTACATCTCGCGCTTTGATGCCGCGACTGCTGAAACCCTGGCCGACCGCATCGAGGCCATCGTGGCCGAGACCGGGCAGACAGGCTTTCACTTCGTGGACGAGGCCGCGCCGCCCAAGTCGCTCAAGGCCCTGGCGGCGGAACTCAAGCGCCGCCAGATGTCCATCAGCTGGTGGGGCAACGTGCGCTTCGAGAAGACCTTCACACCCGAGCTGTGCCTGGAGCTGGCCGACAGCGGCTGCATCGCCATCTCCGGCGGGCTGGAGGTGGCCTCGGACCGGCTGCTGAAGCTGATGAAGAAGGGCGTGTCGGTGGAGCAGGTGGCGCGCGTGACCAAGGCCTTCTCGGATGCCGGCATCCTGGTGCATGCCTACCTGATGTACGGCTTTCCCACGCAGACCGTGCAGGACACGGTGGACGCCCTGGAGTACGTGCGCCAGCTCTTCGTCAACGGCTGCATCCAGTCCGGCTTCTTCCACCGCTTCGCGTGCACCGTGCACTCGCCCGTGGGCCAGCACCCACAGGACTACGGCGTCACCCTGCTGCCCTTGCCGCCGGGCCCCTTCGCCAAGAACGACATCGGCTTCGTCGACCCCACGGGCACCGACCACGACGCCCTGGGCGTGGCGCTGAAGAAGGCCCTGTACAACTACATGCACGGCATCGGGCTGGAAGAGGACGTGCGCAGCTGGTTCACGGGCCGGGTGCCGCGCAGCACCGTGCACCGGCACCGCATCGCCCGGGCGCTGGAGTCTGCACCGCCGCGCGCGGGCTGAGCAGCCCGCGGCGAAGGTCCGTATCATCGGCGCGAACCAGGAGATGCCATGACCGCACAGACCTTCGCCGACTTTGAGACCCACGCCCGTGCACAGGGCTTTGACGAGGTGCTGGTGCGCGAGTGGGCGCCGGGACAAGTGGCGGGCACCCACTCCCACCCGTTTGATGTCAGCGCCCTGGTGGTCCGGGGCGGGTTCGTGCTGACCTGCAACGGGCAGGAGAAGACCGTGTCCGCAGGCCAGGCCTTCGAGCTGGCCCGAGGCACCCCCCATTCAGAGCACTACGGCCCCGAAGGCGCCACGTTCTGGGTGGCGCGCAAGAACTGAGGTTCAGCGCCCGTTCGACAGCCTGCGACCGGACCCTGCGGCGGCGTACACCGTTGCGCCGAGAGACGTCACTGAACTGACGAGGGGCGTCTTCAAGACACGTGCAGGCGATGCCAGGGTGCAGGGCTGCGCGAGGGACACCAAGGGGATGTGCGATGCCTGATCTCGTGCCCACAGGTCATGACCCACAGGCGCCGCAAACGCCTCCAGCCGCTCCGGACCAGCCCTGAGTTTCCCCTTGCAAAGCCCCCCCGCACCATGAGCCCCAATACCCGGTTCCGTATCGCTGATCCGCTGGCCCTCGTGGGTTGGCTGGCGCAGGACTTCAGCCTCCTGGCACGCCGGGTCGCCCGGTGGGCCGCCGGTCTCTTGGTGCCGCTCGTCCTCGCGGGCTGCTCGACGGTAAACCCCTACTACGACCCGAGCCGCCCTCATCACCGCCCGGACGGGTTCAACAACCTGCACGTCGACAACTGGCGCGCCGACGCGCCCAGCTTCTGGCGCTGGGTGCGGGAGCGGCGTCTTGCCGACCTGCCCGCCGATGAGCCACAGCGTGTCGAGCGCACGGCCACCGATGTGGCGCTGCTGAAAGCCAATCGCCACGACGTGACAGTCACGTGGATCGGCCAGTCGACGATGCTGTGGCAGGTCAATGGACTGAACATCTTGACCGATCCGCACTTCGGTCCTCGCGCGTCGCCGCTGGCCTTCGCGGGGCCGCGGCGCCTGGTGCCATTGCCGGTGACGTTGGACAGCCTGCCTCGAATCGATGTGGTGCTGATCAGCCATAACCACTACGACCACCTGGACCGGGGCACCGTGCAGGCACTGAACAGGCAGCCCGGTGGGCCGCCACTGTTTCTCGTTCCGCTGGGCGTGGACCTGTGGATGCGCGGCGAAGGCATTCGCAACGTTCAGCGCATGGACTGGTGGGACCGGCACCCCGTGCCGGCGCCCGGCGGCGACTTGCTGGTGCACCTGGTGCCCGTGCAGCACTGGTCCAGGCGCTCGGTCTGGGACCGCAATGCCACCCTCTGGGGCGGTTTCGTTGTGGAAGCAACGGTGGACGGCCAGGCCTTTCGCCTGCTGTTCGCCGGCGATACCGGTTACTCCCCCGACTTCAAGGCTCTGGGCCAGCGGTTCACCGCCTTCGACTTCGCCGCCATACCGGTGGGCTGCTACCAGCCTCGCTGGTTCATGACCGACCAGCACGTCAACGAGGACGAGGCGGTACGCATCCACCTCGACGTCAACAGCCGCCTGTCCATGGGCATCCATTGGGGCACGTTCCGCCTGTGCGACGACCCGATCCAGGCGCCCCTGGACGGTCTGCCTCGGGCCCGCGCGCACCATGGTGTGCCCGCTGACGACTTCGTGCTGTTCCGGTTGGGCGAGACGCGCGTCCTGAAGAGAGTGCGCCCGTGAATCCCGGACCGAAGCAGAGGACAACCGCGGGCCCTCGGGCCCAGCGGCGCAGGTTGCTCGTTGGGGGGGTCGCCGCTGCCGGTACGCTTGCTCTGGGCAGTTGCGTCGCCAAAGTGGAAGGCGGCGCCGCACCTCCTGGCCCACCCGAGGCCGCACCCCTCACGCTGCCCCCAGCAGGCGGGGACGCCGTGCGAACCACCTGGGTCTTCAGCTCGGGTGGGCCGCGCGGGTTCGTTCACATCGGCGTGATCAAGGGGATGGCCGCCCTCGGGCTTCAGCCCGATCTGGTGGTGGGCAGCTCAGTGGGCGCCCTGGCCGGCACGCTGTGCGCCGCGGGCCTGGACGCGGGCCGGATCGAGGAACTGGCCCTGTCCGTCCAGCCCTGGGACCTGCTGCGCCTGAATCTGCGCGGGCCCGAGTGGCTGAGCGGCGCCGGCATGGCGGCGTTGGTGCGCGACGCGCTCGGTGGCAAAGGCCTGCAGGACCTGCCCGTGCCGATGGCCTGCGTGGCCGTGCGGCTCGACGACCGCGAGGTGGTCGCCTTCACACGCGGGGATGCCGGCTTGGCGGTGCAAGCCTCCACCGCCATCGTCGGGCGCCTGGCCCCGGTGCCGATCCGCGGTGCCCGGTATGCTGACCCCGACCTGCACCTGCCCTTGCCGGTGCGTCTGGCCCGCCGGCTGGGCGCCACGCGCGTCCTGGCGGTGGACGCCTCGGCGCATGAGGACCGCGCGCCACCCGAGGCCGCCGACTATCGCGAGGCCGACCTGCGCAAGCGCGAGCTCACGCTGCCCGATGCACGCCTGGCCGATGTGCTTCTGCACCCGGACACCGGCTATTGGGCCGGTTGGACGAGCGCCTACCGGGCCCGTCTGATCGCCGCAGGCGAAGCCGCCGTGCATGCACAAGCCAACGCTCTGCGGCAGTTGCACGACGGCCCGCGCCGCATGGCCAGCCGCTGAGCGGCATGCCTCAGGGCTGCCAGCGGCCGCCGCTCAGGAATCGGCCTTGAAGTTCAGGGCCGTCACCAGGCGCTTGGCCAGCTCGGAGTCCACGCCCATGCGCCGCACGTGCTCGGCGGTGGTGCTGGCCTCGATGTAGCCCCCGATCGGCCCGACGAAGTCGCGCACATCCTGCTGAGCCATGGCATTGCGCAAGGCAGTGTTCAGAGCCTCCTTGACCGCGTCAGGTGTGGCGGCAGGCGCGAAGAAGCCGAACCATTCGCGAACCATCAACTCGGCGAAACCCTGCTCCCGGTAGGTGGCCACGTCCGGGGTGTAGGGTGAGCGCTCGGGCCCCGAGGTGGCCAGAATGCGGATACGGCCGGACTTGTGGTGCTGCACCCAGTCGCCCAGCGGCGAAGACATGCCGGCAATCTGACCGCCCATCACCTGCGGAATGGCCGGACCCGATCCCGGGAAGGGCACGTTGGTGATCTGCACGCCCGCCAGCATCGCCAGGCGGCCGGCCAGCAGGTGCGGCATGGAGCCCGCCCCGGGGTTGCCCAGGCTGGCCTTGTCCGGGTTGGCCTTGGCCCAGTCGACGAAGGCACGGACCGTCCTCACGGACTCAGGCACCGCCGGCCCCACCACCAGGGCATGGTCGGTGGAGTGCCCCATGCCGATGGGCGCGACATCGGCCTGCGAATAGCTCAGGCGCGAGTACGAATGCGGATAGATCGTCAGCATCGACGCTGGCGAGTACAGGATGTGCGCGCCGTCGGCCGCAGCGCTCTTCAGGGTCATGACGCCCAGCTGCCCACCCGCTCCGGGCTTGTTGTCGACGATGACGTTGTTGGCGTAGGTGCCGCGCAGCCTCTCACTGACTCGACGCGCAAAGGCATCCGTGGTGCCCCCGGGGGGAAAGCCCACGATCACGCGCAGGGTCTCGACCCGCGCCTGTGCCCTGGCAGCCCAGGGGCTCAGCCCCAGCAGGCCAGAAGCGGCGGCACCTTGCAGAACTTGACGGCGGTTTTTCACAGCAGCGGTCTCCCAGTAAAGACACAAAAAATGACCGAGCGCATCCTAGAGACTCTGAGCTGCCCACCGCGGAAACAGGGATACGGGACTTTCCCTTGTTGCGTTCGGACAGCGAGGCGCGGAGCAGATCCGCTTACGCCCGCGCCTGCCCGATCAAGATCTTCTATACCTCCAACGTGCTGGCACCGCAGTTGACTTTTGCACATCGGCGTCCAGGGTCAATTGGTGGCATTTTTGATACCATCCAGCGATGCGAGTGGTGGTAGATACCAACGTCTTCGTAAGTGCGTGCCTGGGTGAAGGCGCGCCGGCCCAGGTCGTCCGTCATTGCATCGAAGGCCTGGCGAGTCCGGTCATGGGGGCTGCGCTGTATGCGGAGTACGAAGACGTTCTGAGCCGACAGGCCTTGTTCGGACGCAGCCGTCTCGATGCAGATGAGCGGCAGGAATTGCTGGACATCTTCCTGGCCCGGTGCAGTTGGATCAGGGTCTATTTCGGCTGGCGCCCCAATCTGGCTGACGAGGCGGACAACCATCTGGTCGAACTGGCCGTCGCGGCACAGGCGAGCCATTGCGTCACCGGTAACGCCCGACACCTGAAAACCGGTGAGCTGCAGTTCCCATCCATCCGCATCCTGGACCCCGCAACCTTCCTCTCGGAGTGGAAACCATGAGCGCACTTACCCTTCGACTGCCCGACGACAAGCACGCCCGGCTCCGCGCCCTGGCCAAGAGCCGGGGCACCACCGTGAACCGCCTGCTGGACGAGGCGGCCACCCTGTTGATCAGCGAGTTCGACGCGGAAACCCGCTTTCGCCTGCGCGTGGCGCGCGGAACCGGTCAGACCGAGCGCGGGCTGACCTTGCTGGACAAGGCACAGGGCCACATCGGGTGAGGTTCAGGCCTACGCCAGCGCCCGCCCGATCAAGATCTTCTGCACCTCCGACGTCCCCTCGTAGATCTGGCACACCCGCACGTCGCGGTAGATGCGCTCCACCGGGAAGTCGCTCACGTAGCCGTAGCCGCCATGCACCTGGATGGCGTCGGAACACACGCGCTCGGCCATCTCGCTGGCGAAAAGCTTGGCCATGGCTGCTTCCTTCAGGCAGGGGCGGCCGGCATCCTTCAGGGCCGCGGCGTGCCGGATCATCTGCCGCGCCGCCTCGATCTGCGTGGCCATGTCGGCCAGCTTGAACTGCACCGCCTGGTGCTGGAAGATGGGCTGACCAAAGCTCTGACGCTCCTTGGCATAGGTCAGCGCCGCCTCGAAGGCGGCGCGCGCCATGCCCACGGCCTGGCTGGCAATGCCGATGCGCCCGCCCTCCAGGCCTGACAGCGCGATCTTCAGGCCCATCCCCTCCTCACCCAGCAGGTTCTGCGCCGGCACGCGGCAGTTCTCGAACAGGATCTGCGCCGTGTCGCTGGCATGCTGGCCCATCTTGTCTTCCAGCCGCGCCACGGTGTAGCCCGGCGTGGCGGTGGGCACGAGAAAGGCGCTGATGCCCTTCTTGCCTGCGGCCTTGTCCGTGACCGCCATGACGATGGCCAGGTCACCGTTCTGGCCGCTGGTGATGAACTGTTTGACGCCGTTGAGGACGTAGTGGTCGCCGTCGGCCCCGCTTTCACGTTCGGCCGTGGTGCGCAGGCCACCAGCCTCGGAGCCCACATGAGGCTCGGTCAGACAGAAGGCGCCCAGTATGTCGCCACGCGCCAGCGGCTTCAGGAAGCGTTCTTTCTGGTCCTCGTTGCCGAACGCCATGAGGATGGAGCACACGGGGCAGTTGTTGACGCTGACGATGGTGCTGGAAGCACCGTCGCCTGCGGCGATCTCTTCCAGGATGACGGACAGGGCCAGGTAGTCCAGCCCCGCGCCGTCCCATTCGGTGGGCACGGCCACACCGTAGCAGCCCAGATCGGCCAGTCCGCGCAGGGCGGCCTTGGGAAACTCGTGGCGCTTGTCCCAGGCGGCGGCATGGGGTGCCACTTCGGCCTGCACAAAGCTGCGCACGGCCTCCTGCACGGCCAGATGGTCGTCACTCAGCAGCATGGGTCATCTCCCTCTGGCTTCCCCGATGGGGTTCATCACTCACCACGCCAGGGCTTGGCCGTCGTAGTTGAAGAAGCTGCCGTTGTCGGCCTCGCGCAGGCCGGCCAGGGTGCGGCGGATGCCCGTCACGCTCTCGGCCACGTCGATGTCGGCGTGGGTGCCGCCCATGTCGGTGCGCACCCAGCCCGGGTGAAAGGCCACGCACACGGCCTGACCAGCCAAGGCCAGGGAGGCATCCTTCAGCACCGAATTGACGGCCGCCTTGGAGGCACGGTACAGCCAGCTGTTGGGCGCGGCGCGCAGGCCGATGGAACCCATGCGCGAGGACAGCACCGCCACGCGCGCCCCAGGCGCCAGGGCCTCGGCCATCTGGGCCAGCATGCGCATGGGGCCCAGCACATTGGTGTGCATCACGTGGTCGAACTCGGCTTCGTCGGGCGGCTGCAGCCCGGTGGTGCGCGTGCCGCTGACGCCGGCGTTGATGATGGCCACATCAAAGCGTGCTCCGTCCACCTGCCAGGCCAGCCCGGATGCGCTGGCGGCGTCGGTCACGTC